>NZ_JBQHUZ010000004.1:0-331669 GCF_052064775.1 Oribacterium sp. HCP28S3_H8
AAGGCATCTAAGCGTGAAGCCACCCTCAAGATGAGATATCCCATCGTAAGAGTAAGACCCCTTGCAGAGTACAAGGTTGATAGGGCTAAGCTGTAAGTGCCGCAAGGCATTTAGGTGATAGTTACTAATAGGTCGAGGGCTTATCCAAAAGGTTTTTGGTCCGGTTAGGTTTGATGTTTTATGAAATGTATTTATGGATAAAGCGGTATGCGATTTTCAAGGCACGATTCCCTAGTAGGTTTTACCTGCCGGGTTTGAGTTTTCCTCTATAGCTCAGTCGGTAGAGCACGCGGCTGTTAACCGCGGTGTCGTTGGTTCGAGTCCAACTGGGGGAGTTGTTGTTTATAACAACCAATGCCGGTATAGCTCAGTTGGTAGAGCAACTGATTTGTAATCAGTAGGTCTTCGGTTCGAGTCCGAATCCCGGCTTAAGCCTGAGCTTAATCTGAAGCTTAGGCGTTTTTTTAAATCATACGGAATATAAAATCGTTTATGACATATACGGATTGTTATGGAACCTTAGCTCAGTTGGTTAGAGCAGTCGGCTCATAACCGATCGGTCCCGGGTTCGAGTCCCAGAGGTTCCATTACTATATATGCCGGTATAGCTCAGTTGGTAGAGCAACTGATTTGTAATCAGTAGGTCTTCGGTTCGAGTCCGAATCCCGGCTTAATAAAGGGGGTTGTCGCATGTGCACTTCACAGTGCCGTCGACAGCCCATTTTTATTCTTTACTTCTCAACTTATATCATATGTACATTTGGGTGCGTTCACAAGCTGCAGGCTTTTCACTTCATTTCTATTACTGCATTCATTTCTATTACTGCACATACACTGATTTAATAAGCTCTTTAAATGAAAACGCTCTCTCTATGAATCTGTGAATTATCTGTGTATTTCTCGATTTGTTAGCCAGCTTGCTTGCAGAGTGCTAATTCTCGTGTTATACTACCTATCGTTGATTCTAAGACAGTAGACTTTTTACTATGTAAATTTCTTACGTATCTTTCAGTATATTTCAACTTTTAAATAACAAGCTGTCTATGCATTATATAGACACAGAAAACTACGTAGGATCTGATAAAGGAGCAATGATTATGGCAAAACAAGGTAGTTTATCGATTAACAGCGAGAACATTTTCCCGATCATCAAAAAATGGATGTATTCAGACCAGGATATTTTTATCCGTGAGCAGATTTCCAATGCCTGCGATGCAGTTACAAAGCTTGAAAAGCTGGCTCTCATCGGAGAGTGGGAGAAGCCGCAGGATTATAAGGGCAGAGTGGATGTCATTGTTGATTCCGATAACAAAACCATTACCTTTAAGGATAACGGCATCGGCATGACAGCCGATGAGGTTGATAAATATATCAATCAGATTGCATTTTCCGGTGCAACAGACTTCATCCAGAAGTATAAGGACAAGGCTAATGACGATCAAATCATCGGGCATTTTGGTCTTGGATTTTATTCCGCATTTATGGTCTCTGACCTTGTTGAAATCGATACATTATCTTACCAGAAGGATGCAAAACCAGTTCACTGGGAGTGTAATGGAGGCACGGATTATACTCTGACAGAGGGAAGCAAAAAGGATCATGGTACCGTCATTACGCTGCACCTTAATGATGACTGCCTGAAATATGACAACGAATGGGAAGTACGTGAGATCATTGATAAGTACGCATCCTTCATGCCTGTCGAGATCTATCTTACCAAGCTTCCAAAGGATACAGAAACCATCGATGCCAGTGATAAGCTGGATACAGATGTTGTCCTGGAGGAAATTCCGGAAAAGACAGAAACAGATAAGGATGGTAAGGAGACCAAAATCCCTGCCAAGGTTAAAATTGAGAAGCGTCCGGAACTTGTAAACGACATTCATCCACTCTGGACAAAAAGTCCAAGTGAGTGCAAGAAGGAAGATTATATCAACTTCTATCACAAGGTATTCCATGACTATAAGGAACCGCTGTTCTGGATCCATCTCAACATGGACTATCCATACAATCTAAAGGGTATCTTATACTTCCCTAAAATCAATATGGAGTATGAGTCCATTGAGGGCACCATTAAGCTGTACAACAATCAGGTCTTTGTTGCAGATAACATTAAGGAAGTCATCCCGGAGTACCTTATGCTTCTTAAGGGTGTGATTGACTGTCCGGATCTTCCGCTCAATGTATCCAGATCACAGCTTCAGAATGATGGATTTGTTAAGAAGATTTCAGACTATATCACCAAAAAGGTGGCAGATAAGCTTTCCGGTATGTGCAAGACGGATCGGGAAACCTATGAGAAATACTGGGATGATATCGCACCATTCATCAAGTATGGCTGCTTAAAGGACGATAAGTTCTGCCAGAAGATGACTGATTACATTCTGTTTAAAGACATTAACGGCAAGTATCTTGCATTACCGGAATGCCTTGAGGTAAACAAGGTTGATCCAGATAGTAAAAAGGATGACACTGATAGCAATAAAGAAGCATCCGCTCAGAAAGAAGAGAAAAACAAGATTATCTATTACGTAACCGACCAGGTACAGCAGAGCCAGTATATTGCGATGTTCCGTGAGGCTGGAAAGGATGCCGTTATTTTACCGGAGCGTATCGATCAGCCGTTCATCTCCGAGCTGGAAGCTAAAAATCAGGGGGTTCATTTCCGGAGAATTGATGCGGATCTTACCGATGAGTTTAAGGCGGAAACCAGCGAAGATGAGGAAAAGACTCTTGCAGAAAAGTCCAAGGCGCTGGAATCGGAAATCCGTACCGCAACCGGTAAGGATAAGCTCAACGTGAAGCTGCAGAAGATGACCAGTCAGAATACGGCGGCGATGCTCTCTGTTTCCGAGGAATCCCGTCGTATGAATGATATGATGAAGATGTATGCCGCACAGGGTATGCAGCTTGGCGAGATGCCGGTTGATGAGACACTGATTCTCAATACCGAGCATCCTCTGGTAAAGTATCTTATGGAGCATGAGGATAAAGCGGATGATACAAGCAAAATGATTTGCGAGCAGGTATATGATCTTGCAAGACTTCAGCAGTCACCACTTAAGGCGGATGAAATGACAAAGTTTATCCAGCGGAGCAATGAGATCCTTCTCAAACTCACAAAATAAGCTGGTTTTAGACTGGAATTTACATCTTTTTTACGGGCTTGACGGAAAGTACGGTATCCAATATAATTCTTGTGATGTCTGATGTCTTGCACGAGAGGATGGAGAATGAAGATGGAAATGAATTTCGCAGTATACGAAAGTCATTGGAACTCATTTTCTGCCCGTCTGAGATTTTACGGCATTACGGCAGTGCACCTTATTACAGGATTCGGAAATTATCGTGAAAATTCTGTCATTGTCGCATATCACAAGGTTTAAAAAGTAAGAGGGAACAGCTATGCGCTGTTTCCTCTTTTTTTCGCGGTTAAATACTCCGCGGCACATGAGAAAGGAGTCAAATGAAAAAGGTAGCAGTCATTATGGGATCAGATTCGGATCTCCCGGTGGTTGAAAAGGCAATCTCGGTACTGAAGGATTACGGGGTACCACACGAGGTGCATGTTTTCTCTGCTCACAGGACACCAGAGGAAGCTTCCGCATTTGCAAAATCCGCTCGCAGCAATGGCTTTGGCGTCATCATCGCCGCAGCGGGCATGGCAGCACATCTGGCAGGAGCATTCGCTGCCAACACAACACTGCCGGTGATCGGGATACCTTGCTCCTCCCAGGTGCTGGAGGGTATGGATGCCCTGCTTTCCACTGTCATGATGCCGCCCGGAATACCGGTTGCTACCGTTGGAATCAATACTGCCAAAAATGCAGCATTGCTTGCCATTGAAATCCTGGCGGTAGAGGATGAAGGTCTTGCAGAGAAGCTTCTTAAGGACAGAGAGCAAAATCATGCCAAAATCCTTGAAAAAGATAAAGCGATTGAGGCACAGTTTAACCAGTAATCATTATCGGCTGCCTGGCAGCCAAAACAGGGGATTTGAATGAAAAAAATCAACGAAGAGTGCGGTGTTTTTGGTATCTACTCCAAAACGACAAAACCACTTGGTCTTTTGACCTACTATGGTTTGTTTGCGCTGCAGCACAGAGGTCAGGAATCTGCAGGAATTGTTGTAAATGATGAGGGCGTGTTCCGTTTTTACCGGGAGCTTGGACTTGTAAATGACGCGATGACGCCGGATCAGATCAGCCGTCTCGGAAGCGGTCAGATTTCCGTCGGTCATGTACGGTACTCAACGAGTGGCATCACCAATCGGATCAACGCCCAGCCGATCGTCGTGAATCATGTAAAAGGTCATATGGCATTATGCCACAACGGAAATCTGGTGAACTCCTACGAACTTCGACACAAGCTGGAGCTGGATGGATGCATTTTCCAGTCCACAACAGATACAGAAGCGATTTCCTATGTCATCACCAGAGAGCGTCTGCATTGCGGCTCCATTGAGGGCGCTGTAAACCATGCAATGGATCAGCTGCACGGAGCGTATTCTCTTGTCATTATGTCTCCAAGCAAGCTGATTGCCTGCCGTGACGAGCATGGCTTCCGTCCACTCTGCTACGGCACAATGGAGGACGGCTCGATCGTATTTGCATCCGAGAGCTGTGCACTGGATGCTGTCGGTGCGACATTGGTAAGAGAGCTTGAACCCGGCGAGATCATGGTGGTGGATGACAACGGCATTCGCAGTATTACGGATCACTGCAATAAGGTGACTCCGTCTACGTGTATTTTTGAGTACATCTATTTTGCACGACCGGATTCTATTATTGATGGTGCCTCAGTCCATGAGGCAAGACTACGCGCAGGTTCGTTCCTTGCACTGGAGCATCCTGTGAATGCAGATGTCGTGATTGGTGTCCCGGACTCGGGACTGGATGCTGCCATTGGGTATGCGCGGCAGTCCGGCATCCCTTACGGCATCGGACTCATCAAAAACAAATATATCGGCAGAACCTTTATCGCGCCGGGGCAGGAGCAGCGTGAGAAGCTAGTCCGCATCAAGCTTAATGCGATCCGTTCGGAAATCGAGGGGAAGCGGGTGATCCTGGTGGATGATTCTATTGTCCGCGGCACCACAAGCGCCCGTATCGTGAAGCTTGTCCGGGAAGCGGGCGCCAAAGAAGTGCATATGCGGATTTCCGCGCCGCCATTTTTAAATCCCTGCTATTATGGCACGGATATCGATTCCCGCGAAAATCTGATTGCCTGCCATCATTCAATCGAAGAAATTGCCAAAATTATCGGTGCAGATACGCTCGGATATCTGTCCGTAGAGGATGCGCTCAAAATCCCAGCCGGAAGCAAGCACCCACATTTCTGTGCAGCGTGCTTTAACGGTCAGTATCCTACGGAAATTCCAAGTGTGACGGAAAAGAATCGTTTTGAGGAAAAAATCCCCAAGGAGTGGAGAAATCGTCACAAGGCAGAAAATGACACGGATACGGATGATGCAGCAGTAAATAAAGAGCAGAATACAAGTGCGGCAGCCTGCAGTGCTGTCAAGCCGGAAGAAAAGGAAGAGGGATAAAGCATGAATACCAAGAGCTACAGTGAAGCATATAAGGATGCGGGTGTAGATATCACTGCCGGATACAAGTCGGTGGAACTGATGAAGCAGTATGTTGCGCGTACCATGACCAAGGGTGTTGCCTCCGGTCTCGGTGGCTTTGGCGGTTTGTTTGAGCTTCCGGAGGGCTATAAGCATCCGATCCTCGTTTCCGGAACCGATGGTGTCGGCACCAAGCTGAAAATTGCCTTTTTACTGGAGAAATATGATACCGTCGGCATTGACTGCGTTGCCATGTGTGTAAATGATGTCATCTGCTGTGGCGCAAAGCCGCTGTTTTTCCTGGATTACATTGCCTGCGGCAAAAACGTGCCCGAAAAAATTGCGGATATCGTAAAGGGCGTTGCGGAAGGCTGCGTACAGGGAGACTCTGCACTGATCGGCGGTGAGACTGCCGAGATGCCCGGATTTTACCCGGAGGATGAATATGACCTTGCCGGCTTCTCCGTAGGCGTCGTAGATAAGGATAAAATCATCGACAACAATACCATCACAGAGGGTGATGCCGTGATCGCACTGCCGTCCAGCGGTGTACACTCCAATGGTTTCTCACTCGTAAGACGGGTTTTTGATATCGATCACATGACAAAGGAAGAAGCCCTTAAGCCGGTGGCAGAGCTCGGTGGTGCTTCCCTTGGCGAGACACTGCTGACGCCGACCGTTATCTATGTAAAGCCGGTTCTCAAGCTCCTTGAGAATGTAACCGTCAAGGGTATCAGCCACATTACCGGCGGCGGTTTCTATGAAAATATCCCGAGATCCATCCCGGATGGCTTCGGCGCACGGATCCGGATGGAGGATGTCCGTGTTCTCCCGATCTTCAAGCTGATTCAGAAGACCGGCAATATCAGCACACATGATATGTTTAACACCTACAACATGGGTGTCGGCATGAGTGTGGTTGTAAGCAAGGATGAGGAAGCAAAGGCTCTCGAGGTTCTCCATGCATGTGGAGTTGAGGCATATCATCTTGGTGAGATTATTCGTTCAAAGGATAAGGTTGTACTGGAATAAGAGGAGGAAGCTTTATGGCATATGACATTCACAATCTGGGGACACTGCTTAAAAACAACAGCTACCCGGGGAGAGGCATTGTAGTCGGAAAATCCGCCGATGGTAATTCCATTGCGATTGCGTACTTCATTATGGGCAGATCCCAGAATTCCAGAAACCGTGTGTTTACCGAAGATGGCGATACCGTTACAATTTATCCGGCGGATTCCTCCAAGGTCGAGGATCCGAGCCTCATCATCTATTCGCCGATCCGGAAGCTTGGAGACAATCTGATTGTTACCAACGGTGACCAGACCGACACGATCTATGATTTCCTTAAGGAGGGCAATACCTTTGAGGAAGCACTCGAGACGCGGGAATTTGAGCCGGATGGTCCGAACTGGACACCGAGAATCTCTGCACTGGTGCTGCTGGATGACAGCGACAGCTATAAGATGAGCATCCTGAAATCCGAGGATGCGGACGGTACCGACTGCGCAAGATATACCTTTAGCTATAAGCTTGAGAATGGTCTCGGCCATTTCATTCACACATATCAAAATGACGGTAATCCGATCCCGACCTTTGCGGGAGAGCCGGAGAGAGTCTCTATCCCCAATACGGCAAAGGAGCTTGCGGATCTCATCTGGGAGAACCTCAATACAGATAACAAGATTTCTCTTTATGTGAGATATATCCGTCTTACCGACATGAGTTGTCAAAATGTCCTGATCAATAAATATGACAAGGTAAACTGAAGGAGCGGAACGAGATGAAAGAATTTGAATTAAAATATGGCATGAATCCCAATCAGAAGCCGGCGAGAGTTTATATGCAGGATGGCTCGGAGCTGCCGTTTCAGATCCTCAATGGAAGACCCGGCTATATTAATTTTCTGGATGCCCTGAACAGCTGGCAGCTGGTCTCCGATCTTAAGGAGGCGACCGGCGAGGTTGCGGCAGCATCCTTTAAGCATGTTTCTCCGTCCGGCGCGTCCATCGGCAGGAAGCTTCCGGAAAAGCTGAAAAAGGCCTGCTTCGTGGATGACATCGAGGGACTTGACGATTCTCCGCTTGCCTGTGCCTATGCAAGAGCCAGAGGCGTGGACCGTATGTCCTCGTATGGAGATTTTATTGCTTTATCCGATGAATGCGACCTGACCACGGCTAAAATCATTCATAGAGAGGTATCAGACGGCGTCATCGCTCCATCCTATGCACCCGACGCACTTGCGCTGCTTAAGACAAAGAAAAAGGGAAATTACAATATTATCCAGATCGATCCTGCATATAAGCCTGCACCCAAGGAGCATAAGCAGGTCTTTGGCGTGACATTTGAGCAGGGCAGGAACGAGTATAAGGTGACGGATGAAGCCTTTGCCAATATTGTCACCAAAAATAAGGAGCTTACCGCAGAAGCAAGGCTCAATCTGACGGTTGCACTCATCACACTGAAATACACGCAGTCCAACTCGGTAGCATATGCGGAGGATGGTCAGGCAATCGGTGTAGGTGCCGGACAGCAGTCCCGGATTCACTGTACGAGACTCGCAGGTGACAAGGCCGATCACTGGCATCTCCGTCAGTCGGACCGTGTACTGAACCTGCCGTTTAAGGAGGGTCTCCGCCGTGCAGACCGTGACAATGTGATCGATGTTTATCTCTCCGAGGAGTGTGACGATGTGTTAAAGGACGGCGCATGGCAGCAGTACTTTACCGAGCGTCCGGAGCCTTTTACGAGAGCGGAGCAGAAGGAATTCCTGAGCCATATCACCGGCACTGCGCTTGGCTCGGATGCGTTCTTCCCGTTTGGTGACAACATTGAGCGTGCAAGAAAGTCCGGCGTTTCGTATGTGGCTGAGCCGGGCGGATCCATCCGGGATGACAATGTCATCGAGACCGCGGACAAGTACAATATGGTCGTATGCTTCACCGGCATGCGTCTGTTCCATCACTGATAAAAGCAGTTCCGGAGAATACAGCTCCGGAGAAGGGCAGCAGAATGAAAGATAAAACCAGAATCGCCGTGCTGGTAAGCGGCGGCGGTACCAATCTCCAGGCGCTGATTGACTCTGAGAAGCGCGGCGAGATTCCGGATGGAGAAATTGTTCTGGTCGTAGGTTCCCGGGAGGGAATCTACGCTCTGGAACGCGCGGAAAAGGCCGGCATCGAGCATACCGTTGTGCATAAGGATGAGGAGAAGCTGATCAAAGTGCTGGAGGAGCATCATATTGAGCTCATTATCCTCGCGGGATATCTTACAATCCTCTCCGCGGACTTCACAAAGAGATATGCCAACCGGATCATCAATATCCATCCGTCGCTGATCCCGAGCTTCTGTGGCAAAGGCATGTACGGCTTAAAGGTGCATGAAGCAGCCTTAAGCTATGGCGTCAAGGTTTCGGGTGCAACCGTTCATCTTGTAAATGAAATCCCGGATGGCGGCAGGATCCTCCTGCAGAAAGCCGTAGAGGTTCAGGACGGAGATACACCGGAGATCCTGCAGCGGAGGATTATGGAGCAGGCAGAGTGGAAGCTTTTGCCTAAGGCTGCAGAGATGATCAGTAAGGAAATCAGGGAGGCAGAAGGATGAAAATAGGAGTAGTCGGCGGCGGTGGTCGTGAGCACGCGATCATCAAGGCTCTCAAAAAAAACAAAGAGATCGAGGTCATCTACGCGATCCCCGGTAACGGTGGAATTGCGCGGGATGCAGTATGCGTACCGGAGATCAAGGCAACGGATGTGCCGGCTGTCGTAAAGTTCTGTAAGGATCAGAAGCTTGACTATGTGGTAGTCGCACCGGATGACCCACTGGTGCTCGGGACTGTAGACGCGCTGGAAAACGTCGGGATTCCCGCATTCGGACCCAAAGCAAACGCGGCGATCATCGAGGGCTCCAAGGTCTTTTCCAAGAACCTCATGAAAAAATATGGAATCCCGACAGCAAAATATGAAGTATTTCATGACATCCAGGCTGCAGAGGACTATGTCAGGACCTGTCCGATCCCGACCGTCATCAAGGCGGACGGTCTGGCGCTCGGTAAGGGTGTTATCATCGCTATGACCCGGGAGGAGGCAGTCGCGGGCATCAAGACCATCATGGAAGAAAAGAAGTTCGGACACTCCGGCGACCAGATCGTCATTGAGGAGTACCTGGAGGGACCGGAGGTTTCCGTCTTAAGCTTTACCGATGGCAAAACCGTGGTTCCGATGATTTCCTCCATGGATCATAAGCGGATCAACGATAACGACGAGGGACCTAATACCGGTGGTATGGGCACCATTGCGCCAAATCCTTACTATACCAAGGAGATTGCGGCGGAATGTATGGAAAAAATCTTTAAGCCTACCATTGCTGCAATGAATCAGGAGGGCAGAACCTTCCGCGGATGTCTCTATTTCGGACTGATGATCACCAAGGATGGTCCCAAGGTCATCGAATACAACTGCCGCTTCGGCGATCCGGAGGCACAGGTGGTACTGCCGCTTCTGGACAGCGACCTGCTCACCATTATGCAGGCAACCACCAACGGCACACTTCGCGAGGATATGGTGAAGTGGAAGGATGCCGCAGCCTGCTGTGTCATTGAAGCCTCGGGCGGATATCCTGTGAGCTACAAGTCAGGCTATGAAATCAAGGGCATTGACCAGGCGGAGCATGTCTATGTTGCCGGCGCGGAGCTCAAGGACGGCAAGCTGTATACTCACGGCGGGCGTGTCCTCGGCGTTGTGGAAACTGCACCTACGCTGAAGGAAGCCATTGATAAAGCCTATGAGAGTGCCGCCAAGGTTTCGTTTGCGCACATGCATATGCGCCATGACATCGGACAGCGGGCATTAAAGGCATTAGCACAGTAAAAGGAGGCATACATGGTTTATCGCGTTTATGTAGAAAAAAAGGAAGGTCTACGTCATGAGGCGTCAGGGCTTCGTCATGATATCCGGAATATCCTGCTCATCAAAAATCTTACGGATGTACGCCTCCTCAATCGTTATGATGTTGAGGGCTGCACGGAAGAGGTATTTCAGGAGGCTGTTTCCAAGGTTCTGTCCGAGCCGCCTCTTGACAATGTAAGCTATACCCTTCCGGAGGATGCATCTGCCAGGATTTTTGCCGTCGAATATCTCCCGGGCCAGTATGACCAGAGAGCCGATAGTGCTGCACAGTGTATTCAGATCCTTGCCCAGGTGGACCGCCCGGCGGTCCGCTCTGCCAAGGTTTATCTGCTTTATGGAGATCTCACGGAGGAGGAAGTACAGCAGATTAAAAAGTATGTCATTAACCCTGTGGAGGCTAGAGAGGCTTCTCTTAAAACCTATGACACACTTAAGGTACAGTACAATATCCCGACGACCGTAGAGAACCTTGACGGCTTTATTACAGAGTCGGATGAAAAGCTTCAGAATTTCCTCGCAGAGAAGGGTCTCGCCATGGATCTTGATGATTTAAGATTCTGCAGAGACTATTTCCGTGATGAGGAGCACCGTGATCCGACCATCACGGAAATCCGTATGATCGATACCTACTGGTCCGATCACTGCCGGCATACGACATTTCTCACTACCATTGATCATGTGAAGTTTGCGGACGAAACCCTGCAGCATGCCTGGGATCGTTATCTTGCTGCGCGTAAGGAGCTGAACCGCACAAAGCCAATCAATCTCATGGATCTCGGCACCATCGCGGCAAAGGTGCTGAAAAAAGAAGGGAAGCTGCAGAAGCTGGACGAGTCCGAAGAAATCAATGCCTGCACTGTGAAAATCCAAGTCAATGTAGACGGAGAGGATCAGGACTGGCTCCTGCTCTTTAAAAACGAAACACACAATCATCCGACCGAAATCGAGCCGTTTGGTGGCGCCGCTACCTGTATCGGAGGTGCCATCCGTGATCCGCTGTCCGGTCGTTCTTATGTATATCATGCCATGCGTGTCACCGGCGCTGCCGATCCGACCGTGCCAGTACAGGATACCATGCCAGGGAAGCTGCCACAGCGGAAGCTGGTGACAACTGCCGCAGACGGCTACTCAAGCTATGGCAACCAGATCGGACTTGCGACCGGACTCGTAGATGAGATCTATCACCCGGGCTATGCCGCAAAGCGAATGGAAATCGGCGCGGTGGTTGCCGCAGCTCCGCAGGCAAATGTACGCCGCGAGGTTCCGGCACCTGGAGATGTTGTGATCCTCCTGGGCGGACGTACCGGACGGGACGGCATCGGCGGTGCCACCGGTTCCTCCAAGGCACATAATGTAGAGTCTCTGGAAAAGGATGGAGCTGAGGTGCAGAAGGGTAATGCGCCGGAGGAACGGAAGCTGCAGAGACTGTTCCGTAATCCTGCCGCTTCAAGGCTGATAAAGAGATGTAATGATTTCGGTGCCGGCGGAGTTTCTGTTGCCATTGGCGAGCTTGCCGATGGTCTGGATATCGACCTTAACAAGGTACCGAAAAAGTATGAGGGTCTCGACGGCACAGAGCTTGCCATTTCCGAGTCTCAGGAGCGTATGGCGGTAGTGGTTGCGCCTGAGGATGAAAAGACCTTTATGGAGCTTGCCGCTGCGGAAAATCTGGAGGCGACACATGTTGCGGATGTAACAGACACCAACCGCCTTGTCGCAAGATGGAATGGTAAAAAGATCATCGATCTCTCGAGGACATTTTTAAATTCCAACGGTGCTGAGAAACACATTGACATCGTGACAAGTGCCGGCGGAAGCATTCGCCGGGAGGTACGCGGCAGCTTCTCCGAGAACTACGAGAAGCTGGCATCGGATCTGAATGTCTGCTCCAAGCGTGGTCTCTCCGAGCGCTTTGACTCCACCATCGGCGCCGGTACCGTGCTGATGCCGTTTGGCGGAAAGTATCAGCGGACACCGATTCAGGCGATGGCAGGAAAGATTTCCGTGGAAAAGGGACATACGGACCTAAGCTCTGTGATGGCATATGGATATAATCCGTTTATCACCGAGCGGAACTGCTATAAGGGTGCTTACCTTGCGGTAGTGGAGTCCGCTGCCAAGCTGATTGCCACAGGCGCGGGCTTTGAGGATACCTATCTTACGTTCCAGGAGTACTTTGGTAAGCCCGGAAGAGTTCCGGAGCGCTGGGGTCAGCCGCTCGAAGCGCTGCTGGGTGCGCTGAATGCACAGCTGGATCTGGGAATCGCCGCAATCGGAGGCAAGGACTCCATGTCCGGAAGCTTTGAAAAGCTGGATGTGCCTCCAACGCTTGTATCCTTTGCGATTACCACAGAGGATGCCGGAAATATTGTTTCTCCGGAGTACAAGGCAGCAGGGCACCGGGTGCTCTGGCTGAAGCCTGCCTATGTAGATGAGCTCCCGACCAAGGAGTCCCTCCTTGCGCTCTTTACATATGTGCATAAGCTTGTGACCGAGGGTAAGGCTGCATCCGTTTATACTCCTACCTATGGCGGTGCTGCAGAGGCTGTCCTCAAGCAGTGTATGGGTAACGGCTTTGGATTTAGCTTTGCAGGAAGTGTTTCCGTAGAGGATCTTTTTGGCTACCAGTACGGAAGCTTCCTTGTGGAGCTTACGGATGCGGCAACGGTGGATGAGATTTATCATGCGGAGGAGCTTACAGGCAAGGGTGTGATCATCGCGGATCTCGGTACAACAACAGATGACGCAGAGCTTCGCTATAATGATGAAGTTTTGAAGCTTTGCGATCTCGAGGAAGCCTACGAGGATCGTCTGGAAAAAGTATTCACCTGCAATATGAACCTCGATAAGGATCATGCAGAAGAGGATGCTGCGAAGGATCTTACGATTCCGGATTACACAGAGTCAACCTGGTTTGCACCTAAGGTCGGAATCGAGAAGCCTAAGGTACTGATTCCGGTGTTCCCGGGCAACAACTGCGAATACGATTCTGCCAAGGCGATGCGCGATGCAGGTCTGGATCCGGAAATCGTCGTGATCCGGAATCTTACGAAAAAGGATATAGAGGATTCGGTTCGCTATGTTGCGGGCAGGATCGACCAGTCACAGCTGATCTTTATCCCGGGCGGCTTCTCCGGCGGAGATGAACCGGACGGCTCAGCAAAGTTCATCACATCCTTCTTCCGTAATGCAGCGGTAAAGGATGCCACGATGCGGCTTTTGAATGAGCGCGATGGTCTGATGCTCGGAATCTGCAATGGTTTCCAGGCGCTGATCAAGCTCGGACTGGTACCTTACGGTGAAATCATTGATACGGATGAGCATTGCCCGACACTCACCTACAATACGATCTCAAGACATCAGTCCAAGATCGTCAATATCCGTGTGGCATCCAACCTGTCTCCGTGGCTCGAGGATACGGATCCGGGTGAGGTCTTCCAGGTGCCGATCTCGCATGGTGAAGGTCGTTTCCTCTGTGAGGAACAGCTTTTCCGTAAGCTTGTCGAGAATGGTCAGATCGCAACACAGTACGTGGATCAGGACGGATGTCCGACCATGGACATTCAGTATAATCCTAATGGATCCTACTATGCGGTAGAGGGTATTACTTCTCCGGATGGTCGTGTCTTTGGTAAGATGGGACATGCAGAGCGCTGGGGACATGAGCTTTATAAAAATGTACCCGGAAATTATGACATGGGACTGTTTAAGGCTGCGAAGGAATACTTCATGTAATAAACGGGGCTATAGCATAACGTATGTGAATTTCTCTTATAAAAATCTTGCAGTTGACATAAGAGAGCTCCGAAGGTAAGATACGGGACATAAGGCAAGGGCGTCTGGAAATTCCAATTCCAGACGCTCTTTTGCTTTACTTACAGCTAAGTGTAAAAGTGTAAAAAGACCTCCTAGGCAAAGGCGCCGGTTCATGCTGAGAACCGGCGCCTTTTGTGCTTGCCCTTTTATGTTTGTCAGATTTGCTGGTTGTACTCAAGCCGGCACTAGCATCCGGAGGTGGAAGAGAGTACATCCTGCTATGGATGGTTTAACCTGATCTGGATAGTATATCCTGACCTGCACACAGCTGAGATTCTTACTTAGGGGGAGAAGAGTATGGAAATCAACGTATCAACGGTCACGTGGGTCCTGATCGCGACAGCGCTCATCTATTTTATGCAGGCCGGGTTTGCACTTTGTGAAGCAGGTCTCACCAGAGCCAAAAATACAGGCAATATCCTCATGAAAAACATGATGGACTTCTGTATCGGCACGCCCTGCTACTGGCTTGTAGGCTTTGGTCTCATGTTCGGAGGTCTCGGACCTCTGGTCGGCGGTTTTGATCCTTTTATCCAGGGAAGTTATACAGCAGCCAATTCCGTCGTACCGCAGACAATGCCACTCTGGTGCTATGTAATCTTTGAGACCGTCTTCTGCGCAACTGCAGCGACCATCGTTTCCGGTTCCATGGCAGAGCGGACCAACTTCAAAGCGTACTGTGTATACTCCGCTGCAATTTCGCTGATTATTTACCCGATCGAAGGTCACTGGGTATGGGGCGGTGGCTGGCTGTCAGGGCTCGGATTCCACGATTTTGCCGGCTCTGCCTGCGTTCACATGACCGGTGGACTGATCGCCTGCCTCGGTGCCTGGATGCTTGGTCCACGAATCGGCAAGTATGATAAGGATGGAAATGCCAAAGCCATCCCGGGGCATAACATGACGGCATGTGCACTTGGTGTATTTATCCTCTGGTTCTGCTGGTTTGGTTTTAACGGCGGCTCCACTGCGGCAATGGCCACTGCGGATGATGCTGTGAATGCTTCCAACGCGTTTATGACCACAAACCTTGCTGCAGCCGTTGCCACCACGACAACCATGATTTTTACCTGGTTCCGCTATGGAAAACCGGATGTCTCCATGACCTTTAACGGAGCACTTGCAGGTCTTGTTGCAATTACTGCTCCCTGTGATGTTGTCACTCCTGCCGGTGCCTTTTTCATCGGTCTTGTTGCAGGCTTCCTGGTTGTATTGAGCGTAGAGTTTTTTGATAACAAGGCTAAAATCGATGATCCGGTCGGCGCGGTTTCGGTACATATGGCAAACGGTATCTGGGGCACACTCGCCGTCGGACTTTTCTCCACCGGAAATAACGGTGTCGGCAAGGGGCTCTTTTACGGAGGAGGTCTCCATCAGCTGGGCATCCAGGCGACAGGTATTGTTGCAATCGCAGCCTATGTGCTGATCACCATGTTTATTATCTTTAAGCTGATCGATAAAACCATTGGTCTCCGTGTCCCTGCACAGATTGAAATTGATGGTCTGGATATCCATGAGCACGGTCTTACCTCTGCATACTCCGGATTTGCCATTACGGATGTAACAGATATGACGGTGGAGGCCAATGAAAACACGGATCTCGGGGAGGGTTCCTATGAAGCTGCTTCCGAAGCGCAGAAAAATGCTGCGGTACATGTTGTGCGGGAGCCGTCCGTTTCCGAAACCGTGGGCATGGAATATGATACCGGCATTCACAAGGTATCCATTATCTGCAGACTTTCCAAGTTCGATGCTCTTAAAAAGGCAATGAATGATCTTGGTGTAACCGGCATGACCGTGACACAGGTCATGGGCTCCGGCATTCAGAGAGGATCCTCGGAGATGTATCGTGGTGTCCCGGTAGATTCCACACTGCTGCCGAAGGTTAAGGTTGAAGTGGTAGTTGCCAAGATTTCCGTGGACCATGTCGTGGAAACTGCCAAGAAGGCACTGTACACCGGGCATATCGGCGATGGCAAGATCTTTGTATTTAATGTCACCCGTGCCGTTAAGGTCCGGACCGGCGAGGAGGGATACGACGCCATCCAGGATGTGGAATAGTCGGAATGTGCAGCTGCTATAAAAACTGACAAGAAGTAGTTTTTGTGGTTATGAAAAAAACAGCCATGGAACATAACTAAAAACCAGAACTAAGAACTAACGAAAACATTTGGTAGAACCTACCACGGTGATCTGCGGTTTGGGCACCGCTTTCACATAAAAAGACATAGTAGTACTTCATCGAGAGAGGATCTCTGCAAACGCGGGGGTCCTTTTTCCTTCGTTTTTTTTTGGATGTCACACTGTGGTCATCGTAGGCGTTGTTTAGATGTTGTATTAAATTAAATAATTTTAAATATTTGGCGATGAACATTGCTTTTTCCACAAAAACATATATAATCATGTATAAGACATAACATAGTTTTAAAAACTATATTGTATCTTATTGATAAATTTGGAGGTGTGTGTATGTTGTTCCGAGGAAATTCCATTTTGCTTAAGGTCAAGGACCCGGGCAGCTTCCTGACCCATTATATTGCCATGATTCTATCGATACTTGCAGCCATCCCCCTGTTTTACCGGATTGCGCAGAACCCGAGTCCGGAGAAACTTCTGGCGTTTGGCATATTCGCGCTGAGTATTGTACTTTTGTATGCCGCGAGTGCCACATATCATCTTTTTGATATTTCTCCCAAGGTCAACAAGCTGCTGAAAAAGATCGATCACATGATGATCTATCTGTTAATTGCCGGATCTTACACTCCGATCTGCGCGATTGCTCTCGGTGACCGTACGGGCTGGAGACTGCTGATCCTTGTATGGGCGCTGTCGCTTATTGGTATGGCTGTGAACATTATTTTTATCAATACTCCGAAATGGCTGAATTCTTTGATCTACATACTGCTCGGATGGACCTGCATCTTTGCCATTGTAAAAATACATGCGGCACTGACTGCTCCGGAATTTGCCCTGCTCCTCTCAGGCGGCATCATCTATACCATCGGCGGCGTAATCTATGCTCTGAAGCTTAAGATCTTTGACAGGCTGCCAAGGTTTTTTGGAAATCATGAGATTTTCCACTGCTTTGTCATTGCAGGCTCAATTTGCCACTATGGCGTGATGCTGCTCCTAGCGTGAAAGTAAGAGAGGAGCAGAACCGGGTTTCAGCCTATGAGTAAGGTTTCATTGCGGAGGACGGCTATCTCGGGGCTCGATTCATCCGAAATAACCTGTTTTACTGCTTCCATCCAGATAAATAATAATTTGATATTGGCTTTCCATAGGGTTTCTGATATAATTTTAACACATTATTATTAATGTTTTATTTATCTCAGAAAAGAGGGAGAGTATTTCAATGAAAAACCAGAAATGGATTTCGATCCTTGTAATTGCAGTGGGTGTCATCGCTGCAGTTTACTTTGGACTTGGCTCCAGAAACCTGGGCACCAGCAGCAGTGCCGCACCCGGCGATATCCCATCCGATGCCGTAACAGCAAGTGGTACCGCACAGGGTATGGAAGGTCCTGTTACTGTGGAAGTCACTGCAACCAAGGACAAGATTTATGCAATAAAGGTTACAGAGCAGAATGAAACAAAGGACATCGGAACCAAAGCCGTAGACCAGCTGCCTGCTGCCATTTTTTCAGCAAACAGCCTTGAGGTTGATGGTGTTTCCGGTGCAACCATTACATCCAATGCAATTAAGGAAGCAGCTGCAGCCGCTCTTACATCTGCAGGACTGGATCCGGCAGCCTTTGGATATACCAAGGCAGGCGGAGAGACCAAGGCAGCTTCGGAGGGCACAGCCAAGAAGGAGATCCCTGCAGATGCGGTAAAGGGAACCGGCACAGCCAAGGGCAACAACGGTGATGTCACAGTTGAAGTTACCATGGATGCCGATAACATCTATGATGTTAAGGTAACCAAGCATCAGGAAACGGAAGGCATCGGGACTAAGGCAATCGAGCAGGTTCCACCGGAAATCATTGAGAGAAATACAACCAAGGTAGATACGGTATCCGGTGCAACTGTGACCTCCAACGCCATCATCGAGGCAGTAAAAGCTGCAATCAAGGATGCAGGCTTTGATCCGGCTAAATTTGATGTTGCCAAAGCTGCCAATAAGGAAAAGGCAGAGGATGTAAGCTATGATACCGATGTTGTAATTGTCGGCGCAGGCGGTGCAGGTATGGTTGCTGCCATTGAAGCTGCCGATGCAGGTAAAAATGTCATCCTCGTCGAGTCTCAGACCATGGTTGGCGGTAACTCCATCCGCGCAACCGGAGGTCTCAATGCCGCCAAAACCAAGTGGCAGGATGCCAATGAGTTTAATGAGGGTGCCGGCGTAGAAGCCAAGCTCAAGACCGCAAGAGAGCAGTATGCAGATAATAAAGACATTCAGACTCTTGCAGATACCGTTGAGAAGCAGTGGGCAGAGTATCAGGCAGCTCCAAACGGATATTTTGATTCTCCGGAGCTTTTTGAACTTGATACCATGATCGGCGGTAAAGGCAAAAATGACTTTACTCTTGTAAAGACGCTGGTAGAAAATTCTTCTGCTGCCATTGACTGGCTGGATTCCATCGGTGCAGAAATGCATAATGTCGGATCCTTCGGCGGTGCTTCAGTAAAGCGTATTCATCGTCCGGTCAACGCAGAGGGCAAGACCACTGCCGTTGGTGCTTATATGGTTCCGATTCTGGAAAAGAATGTCAACGACCGTAAGAACATTCAGGTTCTTTTCTCCACTACTGCAGATAAGATCCTGATGGATGCGTCCGGTAAAAAGGCTGTCGGTATCCATGCAACCGGCGAAACCGGCAATAATGTCACCATCAACGCAGGTTCTGTTGTAATTACCACTGGTGGCTTTGGTGCCAACCTTGATATGGTAACAAAGTATCGTCCGGACCTTAAGGGCTTTATGACAACCAATGCCGCAGGTGCGCAGGGTCAGGGTATCGATATGGCTACTGCCGTTGGCGCCGCTACTGTAGATATGGATCAAATCCAGATTCATCCGACCGTGGAAGCCAACACTGCACATCTGATTACCGAGGGTCTCCGTGGTGACGGTGCTATCCTTGTGAACCAGGATGGTAAGCGTTTCGTTGATGAAGTAGGTACCAGAGATGTGGTTTCCGCTGCGGAAATCGCACAGCCGGGCTCTTACAGCTGGCTCATCGTAGATCAGAAGATGGTGGATGCCTCCGCTGTTATTCAGGGATACATCAAGTCCGGTTATACAAAGCAGGGTGACGATTACAAGGCACTTGCCAAGGAGCTGGAGATTGATCCGGATACACTGGATGCAACCATCAATACCTGGAATGGTTATGTTGCACAGAAGTCCGATCCTGACTTTAATCGTACTTCCTTTGCATCTCCGTTGGATACCGCTCCGTATTATGCAATTAAGGTAACTGCAGGTATTCACCATACCATGGGTGGTATTAAGATCGATAAGAATACAGAAGTGCTGAAGGAGGATGGTACTCCGATCGGAAATCTCTATGCTGCCGGTGAGGTTACCGGAGGCGTACACGGTGCAAACCGTCTTGGTGGAAATGCCGTTGCAGACTTCACTGTATTTGGCAGAATTGCCGGACAGCATGCTGCAGCCAACCTTGGCACTGCACAGGGGAGCAGCACTGCTGAGACAACTGCAAGTGCCACAGCTGAAACCAAAAAAGCTGCTTAATAAAATGATTTGACAACAGGAATGTCATAAAAGCGGACTGTCGCATGAGCGGTGGTCCGCTTTTAAAATCTCATATTTTTGTGACGCCTTTCCAGCGATTCCTGTCTGTTAGGATGAAAAGAGATGAATAGAGTAGTAAAAAAAGCAGATAATCAAAGTAGACGTAAGGGAGTAGTTCGCTTTCATGGAAGATAAAGACATCATCGACCTCTACTGGAGTCGATCGGAAGATGCCATACCTGAAACAGAAAAGAAGTATGGAAGATACTGTAAATATATCGCCGGAAACATTCTCAAAAATCCGGAGGATACAGAAGAGTGCCTGAATGATACGTGGCTCAGCGCCTGGCATGCCATGCCTGAGGCAAGACCCTCATTTTTAAAGGCATTTCTCGGAAAGATATCCAGAAATCTTGCGCTTAATAAATACGAAGAAATACATGCTAAAAAGCGTGGCGGCGGAGAAATCCCCGTCCTTTTGGATGAGCTTCAGGAAACATTGCCCGGGAAATCTGACGTTGAAGGGATTGTAGACCAGCAGGCTCTGATACATGTACTGAATCAGTTTCTCTCCGGACTGAAGGCAGAGGAGCGAAAGGTTTTTGTCCGGCGTTACTGGTATTGTGCTTCGATAAAGGAGATTGCGGGACAGTATGCGTTAAGTGAAAGCAAGGTCAAAATGACGTTAAAAAGAAGCCGCGATAAGCTCAGGGCAGAACTCATAAAAGGGGAAATTGCGATATGACAAGACAGGAAAAACTGCTGAATGCGATAGGAAAGATCGATGACCGTTACATAGAAGAAGCTGCGCCTCCGGAAGACAACGCTCCTGTCCTCCACATGCCAAACCGCAAAACGTCACACTTCAGGAGACAGGTATGGACTGCAGCCGCTACAGTTATCGTGGTACTCGGGTCCGGTATCGCGATTCATACCATAAAGCAGGCCAAGGTGAATGCTTACCGCTCCGAGCTTGCCGCCGGCATAGAAACAGAAACTTCCCCGGATCTCACTGAAGCAGCTCCGGAAATCCGAAGTAAAGCAGCAGCCGGGACAAAGGACAGCGCAGCGTTATCCATTGGCAATCCATGGATGGATTTTTCTACACTCGAGGAAGCAGAGCAGAGTGCCGGTATAACAATCGAGGCACCGGATGCATACGGTTCGTATACCTCGCTTACATACCGTGCGATACCCGGTGAGACTCTGGAAATCCTTTACTTAAGTCCCGGTCCCGCTGGTCAGGAGGGCTTCCGGATCCGGAAATCCCTTAGCTCCGATGACATCAGCGGAGATTACACAAGCTATGATGAGGAGAAAACACTTACACTTGAAGGACATGATGTGACGCTTCGGATGAAGGATGGCAAAGTTGGAAATGCAATCTGGTCTGCAAAAGATGGTGACGGCAAAACAACATACAGCTACGCGGTCGATGCCGGGCAGGAAGCATTCACAGAGGAAGACATGCTCGAGCTGATCCGGAAAATCAGCTGAACGTCACTGGTCGCGCAAAAAGCAGACGATCCAAATAGCCCGCCATGTCGTGAAAGAGAACAGGAGGTGGAATCATGAAGAAACAGCAGTTTAAGCCGATGCAGGATCCGCTCAGGACCTTTTGTAAGAAACTCCACTTTAAATACAGGAGCTTTGGTTTTGGCAGGAAAGCTTCAAAACGCCGAGTGCTTATAGTGGCGGGTGCTGTACTGCTGCTCGCGATGGGATGTCTCAATGCCTGCGGTGCGGGAGCTAAGGCGACGCAAAGCTTCCGGCAGGAGTTAAGCGCAGTTTCGCAAGAGGCGGACAGTTCCCGGGGTGAGACGGTCATGAGCGGAGACATGGCGTCAGGTACATCCGGTTTAAAAGCCGCGTCGGTTCATCCGTCTCCATATCCCGGGGCTTCCTCCGGCACCTCGGCACATGGGGAAGGCTCTTTGGAGGATACTGAAGAAGCTTTGATGGAAGACTCTTCGGATGATTTGACGGGAGCCACCAGTGAAGCTTCAGCTGCAGACAACAGCGCCGTCGGCAGCAACGAGATCCGCCCGGATCGGAAGCTCATCCGAAACGCCGATCTTTCCTTTGAAACGGATGATTTTGATGCCTTTCTTTCGGATATTTCGTCGGAAACCAAGGCACTGGGAGGCTATATTGAGAGTTCGGATATCCAGGGTACAGAAGGGCAGGCGGCAAGCACCTATGCATCTACGGACCGGTACGCAACCTTCACTCTGAGGATACCGTCCGAGAAGCTGGACAGCTTCCTAATGTTTGCATCCGGTAAAGCGCATCTCACACGGAAAACAGAAAATACACAGGATGTCACGCTTCAGTATCATGACATCGAGTCCAGGAAAAAGGCACTGACCGCAGAGCAGGATCGTCTTCTTGAGCTTATGGCGCAGGCAGAGTCCATGGATGCAGTGATTGCGATCGAGTCCCGGCTAAGTGACATTCGCTACCAGCTCGAGTCACTGGAATCCAACCTCCGGCTGTATGACAATCAGGTGCAATACTCGACTGTGACGCTCAGCGTAAAAGAAACTCGTGCCTTTACAACCGGTACGGGCGATCGTCTCCAGGACCGGATCCGGGAGGGGCTCAAGGAAAATACCGGAGCACTGGTCTCTGATGCGGCAAACCTTATGGTAAGCATCATCACGCATCTTCCGCAGATCCTCGTCACGCTCGCGGCTGTTGCGGTATTTGCATTCGCAGGGAAAAAAATCCGGAAAAAGCATTTGATGAGACGAAAAAGCCAGGATAAAACCGGCACTCCACAGGTTCCGGATGCGAATGCTTCTGCCACTGATGACACCCCGAAAGCATGATGGACTAAGGTTTGCTATGTATCGCATGGATTTCTCGCATGGTTATCTGTAATAAACCACGGTAAAGCTCTAGTCTACGCCACCTTTTGATATAAATACGTCACACGCTGCGATATCCTGGTCTCGCTGATACCGCAGCATGCAGGTGACATCAAAGCTCCTGCCAAAGGTGCCCGGGTTGCGCATCCAGGGAAAATGTGCTATGGTATGGGAAAATGAGCCTTGAGCGGAAGGAGATATTTTAGGTTAAAGCAAGGCTCATTAGCGCCAGGACCGTAATTGGTTGACGAGGATGACAGTGATCGAAAGACTCGGCGGATACTGTCACGGAGTAGTGAATCGACAGAGAAAACAGAAAAAGCGGAATCAAAACCGTAACAGAAGGTTTCTCACTCACAGTATATGAAATTCCGGCAGGATAAAAGGGCAGAGCAGTACTCTGCTTATTTAAAGTCGGCTTATTTAAGGCTTACGCATGTACGCATTTTTGATCGAGAGCCGCACCGGGATTTCACTTTGTGAGAGGAGAATTTTTTTATGTGTGGAATTGTTGGATATATTGGTAACGAGCAGGCTGCACCGATCCTTCTGGACGGACTTGCAAAGCTTGAGTACAGAGGCTATGACTCCGCCGGTATTGCCGTAAGAGACAACGACAATGAAATCAAAATTATAAAAGCCAAGGGACGTCTCAAAGTGCTGTCAGATAAAATCAACGGCGGCGCATCTTTAAAAGGTACCGCAGGCATCGGGCATACCCGCTGGGCTACCCACGGCGAGCCCTCGGAAACCAATGCGCACCCGCATATCAGCTTTCATCATACCGTAGTCGGTGTACACAACGGCATCATCGAAAATTTCCAGGAAATCAAAGAAAAGCTTCTGAAAAACGGATATGAATTTTATTCGCAGACGGACACCGAGATTGCGGTCAATCTTGTGGATTATTATTATCAGAAATACAAGCTTGGTCCGATAGACGCAATTTCCCGCGCCATGATACGATTCCGCGGATCCTATGCGCTTGAGTTCATGTTCCAGGATCATCCGGGTGAGCTTTACGCGGCACGGAAGGATGCACCGATGATCATCGGCACGGCAGAGGGTGAGAGCTATATTGCCTCCGATGTACCGGCAATTCTTAAATACGCAAGGAAGGTCTACTATATCGACAATGAAGAAATCGCCAAGGTTACCCCGGGAAAGGCTGAATTTTTTAACATTGACCAGGAACCTGTAGAGAAGGAGCTTGTCGAAATCCATATGGATGCTCAGGCTGCAGAAAAGGGCGGCTTTGAGCATTTCATGATGAAGGAAATCCATGAGCAGCCCAAGGCGGTGAGCGACACAATTCATTCCGTAGTAAAGAACGGCGCTCTGGATTTCAGCGCGATTGGACTCAGTGATGATGACCTCCGCAGGGTGAGTCAGATCTACATCGTTGCCTGCGGTTCTGCTTATCACGTTGGTGTGGTCAGCCAGTATGTGCTGGAAGGTCTTGCCAGGATCCCTGTGAGAGTAGAGCTTGCATCAGAGTTCCGCTACCGGAATCCGATTCTTGACCCGGACGGACTGGTGATTATTATAAGCCAGTCGGGAGAAACCGCCGATTCTCTTGCTGCGCTTCGTGAGGCTAAAAAGCGGGGACTCAGGACGCTTGCCATTGTGAATGTTGTCGGTTCGTCCATTGCACGGGAAGCGGATCATGTCTTCTACACGCTCGCCGGTCCGGAAATTGCTGTTGCCACAACCAAGGCATACAGCACGCAGCTGATCGCCGGATATGCACTTGCCATCGAGTTTGCAAGAGTACGAGGACAGATTGATAGTCTGCGATATGCGGAACTGATTTCCGCAATGGAGGCACTCCCGGAGCAGATCAGCAAGATCCTGGAGGATAAGGAGCGGATCCAGTGGTTTGCTTCCAAATACGCCAACGCACAGGATGTATTTTTTATCGGCAGAGGCATTGACTATGCCATCGGACTGGAAGGCTCCCTGAAGCTTAAGGAAATCAGCTACATCCATTCCGAAGCGTATGCGGCAGGAGAGCTTAAGCATGGGACCATCAGTTTGATTGAAAAGGGCACCCTTGTCGTCGGAATCCTGACACAGCCGGAGCTTTTTGAAAAGACCGTTTCAAACATGGTCGAAGTCAAGAGCCGTGGCGGATATCTGATGGGACTCACTACTGATGGTAATTATAATATAGAAGATACCGCAGATTTTACCGTATATGTTCCGTCCACTGACCCTTATTTTGCGACAAGCCTTGCCGTTGTACCGCTGCAACTTCTGGCATACTATGTCAGCGTCGCTAAAGGACTTGATGTTGATAAACCAAGAAATCTCGCAAAATCTGTCACCGTAGAATAAGTTAAATATAGTCTGACGTGCTTGATCGTTTAGAAAATATGAAACGATGAAGCGCCTTGAAGCAAAATAGTTACACCATTCACTTAGACGACTGATACAGACTGATACATAAGAGATCCGAATGCTTTTTGCGTCCGGGTCTCTTATATTTATGTACGCGTTATGATCATTTGTAATATATAATATTCCAGCCGAAAGGCTGTGATACATGTATACATTGTGCAATTATTCATATTCAAGGGAACTGGCAGAGATTCTTTTCTTGTGTAAGAATGACAATTATTTAACGTATAACTATTAATTTTTTATAAAAAAATATGCATTTATTCCTGTGCATTCATTGCTAATTTATTGTTCTTTTATAAAAAATTGGTTATAATACACAATGTCTATTAAATTTTTGGAGGTATACATATGGGTGTTTCCACTTTTAAAGGTGGCGTCCATCCTTATGACGGCAAGGATCTTGCGAAGGATCAGCCTATCGTAGAGATCAAGCCCGAGGGACTCATGGTATTCCCGCTTTCTCAGCACATCGGTGCCCCGGCGAAGCCAATCGTAGCCAAGGGTGACCATGTTCTGGTCGGTCAGAAGATCGCGGAAGCAGGCGGGTTTATTTCCGCTGTTGTAATTTCCTCGGTTTCCGGTACCGTAAAGGGTATCGAAAAGAGACTTACAGCCGGCGGTGCCATAGCTGACGCTATTATCATCGAAAACGACAAGCAGTATGAGACGATTCCGGGTTTCGGCGAAAAGAGAGATTATACAAAGCTCTCCAGAGACGAAATCGTAAGCATTGTAAAAGAAGCAGGTATTGTCGGACTTGGCGGTGCCGGTTTCCCGACCAATGTAAAGCTCATGCCAAAGGACATCAATAAGATTGACTATTTCCTCGTAAACGGAGCGGAATGTGAGCCATATCTCACATCTGACTACAGAGATATGATGGAAACTCCAGAGGAAATCATCGGCGGTCTGAAGGTTGTGCTCTCGATCTTCCCTAATGCCAAGGGTAAAATCTGCATTGAGGATAACAAGCCGGAAGCCATTGCCAGACTCTCCGAGATGGTAAAGGATGAGCCTAATATCGAGGTGCTCGGACTCAAGACCAAGTATCCGCAGGGTGGTGAGCGTCAGCTGATTTATGCAGTTACAGGACGAAAGATCAATTCTTCCATGCTGCCAGCCGATGCCGGTGTTGTTGTGGACAATATTGATACCATCGTTGCAATCTATGAGGCAGTATGTCTTCAGAAGCCTCTGGTACGGAAGATCCTTACGGTAACAGGTGATGCCGTTGCGCACCCCGGAAACTTCCGTGTACCACTTGGCACCAACTATCAGGAAGTCATTGCTGCAGCAGGCGGATTTAAGGTCGCTCCGGAAAAGATCATCTCCGGTGGTCCGATGATGGGTATCCCTCTGTTTAAGCTGGACATCCCGGTTGCTAAAAACTCAAGCTCAATCCTTGCGTTCCAGCATGATCAGGTTTCCGCAGAGCCGACAACCGCATGTATCAACTGCGGCCGCTGTGTAGCAGCTTGTCCTGAAAATCTGATGCCGACACTTATGATGAAGGCAGCTCTTGCCAAGAACAGTGCAAAATTTGAAGCACTCTATGGTATGGAGTGTATCGAGTGTGGATGCTGCTCTTATGTTTGTCCTGCCAAGAGACCGCTTACACAGGGCTTTAAGCAGATGAAGAGACGTGTCAACGGCGAGAGAAGAGCAGCAGCTGCCAAAGCTAAGGCCGAGGCTGCTAAAAAGGCTCAGCAGGAAGAAGCTAAAAAGGCAGAGGAGGTAAAGAAGTAATGGAAAACACAAAGCTTTTAAATCTTTCCGCCAATCCTCATATCCGTGACAACATCACGACCTCCTCAATCATGAGAGATGTAGTAATCGCAATGATCCCTACAACCATCTACGGTGTATTGCAGTGGGGGCTCAATGCGGCACTTGTTGTGATTTTTACCATCGCCTTTGCGGTACTCTCAGAGTATGTATACGAGAAGGCAATGAAGCTCCCGATCACCATCGGTGACTGGTCGGCAGCTGTAACCGGGCTGATCCTTGCACTGAACTGTCCTCCGGACATCCCGGTATGGATCCCCTGCCTCGGTGCGGTATTTGCCATCATTGTTATCAAGCAGCTTTATGGCGGACTTGGTCACAACTGGATGAACCCGGCACTTGGTGCAAGATGCTTCCTGCTGATTTCATTTGCGGGCAAGATGACATCCTTTACACCGGTTGGAGCAGATACCTTTTCCGGTGCAACTGCACTGGCTGTACTCAAGGCAGACCATGGTGCAACTGTAAGCCTTGTTGATGAGTTTATCGGTCGGATCCCCGGTACCATTGGTGAGGTTTCCAAGATTTGTCTTCTGATCGGTGCTGCATATCTGATTATCCGCAAGGTGATCTCTCCGAAGATTCCTTGTGTATACATTGCAACTGTTGCAGTATTTACCTTCCTCTTTGGAGGCTTTAACCTGATGTTCACTCTGGAAGAGATCCTGGGCGGCGGTCTGATTTTCGGTGCATTCTTTATGGCAACCGATTATGTGACATCACCGATTACACCTAATGGCCAGATTGTATTTGCAATCATCCTTGGCATCCTGACAGGTCTTTTCCGACTGTTCGGCGGTTCCGCGGAGGGTGTATCCTATGCGATCATCCTGACCAATATTCTGGTACCGGCGATCAATAGCGTAACGATTCCAAAGGCATTCGGAAAGGAGGGCAGCAAATCATGAAAAAGGATTCATTTGTAAGAGATGCCCTTGTTCTGACTCTCATTACATTGGTAGCAGGTTTTCTGCTCGGCGGTGCATATGGCATGACCAAGGACCGGATTGAGGAAATCAATAATAAATCCACCATGGAAGCCTATGCCAAGGTTATCCCGGCAGACTCCTATGATGACGAAGCTTACGCTGATGCACTTAAGCAGGCCACAGATGATGGCACGATTGCAGCAAATCATGCAGGCACAAAATTTTACTCCGTTGTAGCAGCCAAGGATGCCTCCGGTAACGAAATTGGTTATATCGTAAAGGCCTCCAATGCCGGATACGGCGGAGATGACATTGTTGTCGTAGGTGTCTCTCCGGATCTTAAGATCACCGGTATTTCCTTCCCGGAAGCACTTCCGGAGACTGCTGGTCTTGGACAGAAGGCAACCGAGCCCGCATTCTATGAGCAGTTTGCCGGTAAGGGTATGAACCT
This sequence comes from Oribacterium sp. HCP28S3_H8, assembly GCF_052064775.1. Classification (NCBI taxonomy): domain Bacteria; kingdom Bacillati; phylum Bacillota; class Clostridia; order Lachnospirales; family Lachnospiraceae; genus Oribacterium; species Oribacterium sp. HCP28S3_H8. The sequence continues at coordinate 28,432 of NZ_JBQHUZ010000004.1, forward strand.
GTCCGTTAAAAAGGGCGGTGGAGCAGGAGAGGATGAAATTGATGCCATCTCTGGCGCAACCATCACATCCACGGCAGTTACCAATTCTGTAAATGCTTCTACAGAATTTGTACAGGATTATATCTTAAATAAAAAGTAAAGAAGGAGGAGACGGATATGAACAAATATGTTGAACGTATTTACAACGGTATCATCAAAGAGAACCCTACCTTCGTAATCATGCTTGGTATGTGTCCTACGCTGGCTACTACAACCAGTGCCATCAATGCAATTGGTATGGGACTTTCCACTACGGCCGTTCTCGTGTTTTCCAACCTGCTGATTTCAGCTCTGAGACATGTGATTCCGGATCGCATGAGACTGCCCGGCGAGATCGTCGTAGTAGCTTCTCTGGTAACCATCGTGCAAATGCTGATCCAGGCCTATGTACCAAGCATTTATTCCGCTCTTGGTATCTACATCCCGCTGATCGTAGTGAACTGCATCATCCTGGGACGTGCAGAGGCTTATGCCCTTTTTAACCCGCCACTGCTTTCTTTCTGTGACGGTCTCGGCATGGGACTTGGATTTACCTTTGCACTGACTGTACTTGGTTCCATCCGTGAACTGCTAGGTGCCGGATCCATTTTCGGCTTCCAGCTCATCCCGGAGGCATACCATATCAGTATCATGGTTCTGGCTCCCGGAGCATTCCTTGTACTGGCTGTACTTACTGCAATCCAGAACAAGCTGAAACTGCCATCCGCAACCAACGGTGATGCTGAGAATCCGGAGTTCGTATGCAGCGGAAACTGCATGGGCTGCTTCGCAGAGAGCGAGGAAAAGGCTCAGGCTCCTGTAAAGAAGGAGGCTTAAGCACATGGTACATCTTTTACTGATTGCAATTAAATACTCACTGGTATCAAACGTCGTTCTGAGCCAGTTCCTTGGTATCTGCGCATTTCTTGGTGTTTCCAAGAAGGTGGATTCCTCCAAGGGTATGGGCGCCGCAGTTATCTTTGTTATCTGCCTTGCATCCTTTGTAACACATCTGATCTACATCGCATTTCTCAGTGCGACCAGTCCTCTGTGTAAAGCTCTGGGACTTAAGGATGGCCTGGAATATCTTAATACCATTGTATTTATCCTGGTTATTGCCGCACTGGTTCAGTTTGTTGAGATGTTTATGAAGAAAAATATGAAGGGTCTCTATGATGCCCTTGGTGTTTATCTTCCTCTGATCACTACCAACTGCGCTGTACTCGGTGTTGCTCTTAATAACGTATCCTATGGATACAATATGGCAGAGTGTATCGTTTACGGTCTTGGTATTTCCATTGGATTTGCACTTGCACTGATTCTGATGGCAACAATCCGTGAAGATATCATCGAAGGAAATGACAAGATTCCACATTCCTTCCAGGGATCTCCGATCGTTCTGATTACAGCTTCCCTGATGGCGATTGCATTCTTTGGATTCAGCGGACTGATTTAAGGAGGTAGTAGAGCATATGGTAACATTTATCGTTGTCGCTGCCGCCCTCGTCGGTGCGACTGGTCTGATCCTTGGTATGTTTCTTGGTGTTGCATCCGAGAAATTCAAGGTTAACGTTGATGAAACAGAAGCTGCAGTAAGAGCAGCTCTCCCGGGCAACAACTGTGGTGCCTGCGGTTTCCCCGGATGTGACGGCTGTGCCAAGGCGATTGCTTCCGGTGAAGCTCCTGCCAATCAGTGTCCTGTCGGTGGTCAGCCTGTTGCGGAAAAAATCGCCGCAATCCTGGGTACCTCTGCCGGAGATGCCAAGGAAAAGCAGGTTGCCTTTGTAAGATGTCAGGGCGACTGCAGTAAGGCAAAGCAGACATATAAATACTCTGGAATTGCAGACTGCGCAGATCTCTCTGTAGTTCCTAACGGTTCCGAGAAGGAATGCCCGTACTCCTGCTGTGGATATGGCTCTTGTGTAAAGGCCTGCCAGTTTGATGCGATTCACATCGTTAACGGCGTTGCTGTTGTCGATAAGGAGAAGTGCACTTCCTGCGGAGCTTGTATCAAGGCTTGTCCTAAGAACATCATCACACTGGTTCCATATAAGAAAAAGCACATTGTTGCCTGCATGAGCCACTTAAAGGGCAAGACTGTGCGTGACGCCTGCTCCATCGGCTGTATTGCCTGCGGTCTCTGTGAGAAAAACTGTCCGTTTGATGCGATCCATGTCATCGATGATCTCGCGGTCATGAATGAAAAGTGCAAGGACTGCGGCATTTGTGCCCAGAAGTGTCCGACCGGTGCGATTACCGGTAAGCGTCCGGTAAATCCTGCAGCTAAAAAGCCGGCAGCTCCAAAAACCGCTCCAGCTCCAAAGGCTGTAGAAGCTAAAACAGTACCGGCTGAAAATGCGGTTTCGACTGCAGCAGCACCAAAGGCTCCTGTTGAGGCAGCAGCTTCCAAGGAGACTCCGGCACAGGCTTGATGCTTTTTGTATTGTCTCCATACATTGCTGCAGGTATTGTTTTCTTCATTCATCTTACCCATCTACGCAATGCTTTACAGTATTGTATCTGCGAGGCAGGCACTATAAAAATGAAATAATCGTATCATTAAGAACTGTATCCTTTGGGTACAGTTCTTTTTTTGTTAAAAGTAAGGCAAAGATATCGTGGGGACAGAATAATTCCAAATGCTTTATTACAAATTGCTAAATTCCCGGCACTAAAGGCATTCCTTTGCTATAATGCCATTAAAGAGGTATCCATGACCGATCTCTTGCACTATCAATATATAATGTAATCTGAAATAATCTATCGGTTTACAGGGAGCCATTTGTCCTGAGGGGGATGTACTACAACCTCTCAATGTTCCGTCAAAAGTCAATATACAGGAGGAATTTAAATCGCATGAATACAGACGGTAAAAGCCGTACAGGATCCACGGAAATGCATACGCTCCGGTATCGGACAAGACCTGTGGAAGCATCCTATGAGGATGATTTTGACGAGGAGTTTCAGCGGGGCAGTCATGTACTGCGGAGAACACCATCCTCAAGAAGCGCCACAGATTGCCAAGACACAGATAAGATCAATGTACATCGGACCGCATCCGCGCGTACAAAGCAATACCGTGATGATCCTTATGAAAATTCAATAAGATCAACACATTCTGCCGGTTCTATGCAATCAGATCCCCGACGAATGCAGCTTAATCCCGGGAATCCCCGCCGTCAGCACCGCAGAAAAAAGAAATTCTGGAAGCCCATCATCGCGATGGTGCTGATCCTCATGATCCTGTTTGGTGCGTGGAGCTTCCTTCGGCCTTACATCGGTAATAAATACTGGACACTGGCTGTATTTGGCGTGGACTCGAGAGATGGAAATCTGGAAGCAGGCGCCTTATCCGATGTCATCATGGTGGCAAGCATCAATCGCCGTACCAAGGACGTGACCCTGGTATCCGTTTACCGGGATACCTATACCCAGATTGATGATAAAGGGACTTACCATAAGCTGAACGAGGCTTACTTCAAGGGTGGCCATACACAGGCGGTACATGCATTGGAAAGAAACCTGGATCTTAAAATTGATGACTACATTACGTTTAACTGGGCCGCTGTCGCCAAAGGCATCAATGCGCTCGGCGGCGTCGATCTGGAACTGAGCGACGCAGAGTTTTCCTATATCAATGCATTTATCACGGAAACCGTCAATTCTACAGGGATTGGTTCCACACAGCTCACCCACGCGGGCGCCAATCATCTTGACGGTGTCCAGGCCGTAGCGTATGGACGGCTGCGTCTCATGGACACAGATTTTAACCGCACCGCCCGGCAGCGTAAGGTCATAAGCCTCGCTCTCGACAAAGCAAAGCAGGCAGATAAAAAAACGCTCGTTTCCGCCGCTGTCCAGGTCATCCCCATGCTGCATACCAGCATCGGCGCATCGGATCTTGCGGAGCTTGCGCAAAATGCCGGAAGCTATAACATCAAAACTTCCACCGGATTTCCATTTGCACGGGCAACCATGAATGTCGGCAAGATGAATGTCGTCGTTCCCGCGACGCTGCGCAGTAATGTCGTTGACCTGCATAAGCTGCTGTATGATGACCAGAATTACGCCGTATCTGATACCGTAGCTAAAATCAGCGCCCATATCGGGGAGGTCACCGGCGTTGTGGATCCGGAGGCACCGGCACCGGAAGCAGGAACCGGTGGCGGCAAGGCAAAATCCGGCAAGTCTAACACTTCTGTAAAAACAGCTAAGACACCTGAAATTGAAACAGAGGAGATTTTAGCGGAAATCGAAGCAGAAACTACAGCATCCCCTGCTGCATCTGAAACCAGCCGCGCTGCAAAGGAAAACGAAACCATCGAGTCCATTGATGAGCTGAAATCCAATAAAGAGCAGAAAACTAATACAGACACAGATAAGAACAGTTCCTCCGCCAAACTAAATGGCATCGAGGGTCCCGGAGGTAAGCTCACGGAATCTACCGAGGGAGAAGAAAAGTCCACGCAGCGTACAGAGACTAAGACGGCAGATGACATGTCTATAGAAGTCACGGAAACCACAGCCGGAAGTAAGGATCGTAAGCAAAACAGCAAGAACACGGAAACGTCAGTTGAACAAGAGAATACTGCTGAAACAAAGAGCACCAAGAGCAGCTCCACTAAATCCGGGTCGGATACGAACGCAGCCTCCGAAACCATTTCCAGCGGACCGGGGCGTGACAACTCCGATGCAGACAGCAGCGCAGGTCCCGGCGTGAGCTAATCATACATTCACCAAATGGGGCATTTATAAAATCAGCTGAGCAAGGATGCTGCAGTTTAAGAAGGAGAGCATAATTACCATGCATACGGTTTTATCTATCGCGGGAAGCGATGCAAGTGGCGGCGCAGGCATTCAGGCGGACCTGAAAACCGTGCTTGCCCACCATGTTTACGGAATGACTGCCATTACCGCACTGACCGCACAAAATACATGCGGTGTCCAGGCAATTGCACCGGTGACGCCTGCATTTCTCACAGCACAGATTGACTCTGTGTTTACGGATATCTTTCCAGATGCAGTTAAAATCGGCATGATCCCGTCGGGGGAGCTTTGCGACGTGATCGCGGAAAGATTACGCTTTTACAAGGCACGCCAGATTGTTTTAGATCCTGTCATGGTGGCGACCAGCGGCGCAAGTTTGAGTGGAAACGGTGCCTTGCAGTCACTCAAGTCTAATCTTCTCCCTCTTGCAACGATTGTGACTCCCAACATTCCGGAGACCGAGGTGCTCGCGGAGATGACGCTTAACTCAAGTCAGGATATGGAACTTGCCGCGCGCGCGATTTCCGGACGCTTTGGCTGTGCCGTCCTGGTAAAAGGCGGTCATCGGCTCAATGACGCCAATGATTATCTTTATGCTGACGGCAAAGGTGTCTGGTTTCAGGGAAAGCGCATTAACAATCCCAATACACATGGTACCGGATGCACCTTGTCCTCGGCGATCGCGTCCAATCTCGCCAAAGGACTGGATCTGGAACACTCCGTACGCTATGCTAAAAATTATATCTCCGGAGCTCTGAATGCTATGCTGGATCTAGGCAAAGGCTCAGGTCCCATGGATCATGGATTTATGATCAAGGGCGACTATAGCAAAGTATAGATTAGCCATAGGACGGAACACATCAATATAAGTCTTTGTAAAATCCGCAGACATCAGCTGCGGATTTTTTAATCTTTTTTTAACATTACCATTTCCATAGATTTTACTTCCTGTCAGTAGACTAGAGCACGTTCAATGAGAAATTGATATTCATAAACGGGAATCTTTTATGTCATTAAGGAAAGGTCTATGTCTGAAATATCTCTTGTAAATGTTTCCAAGCTCTATAAAAACGGATTCTATGCCGTGAAAGACTGCAATGTCACAATCCACGACCATGAGTTTTTTATGATTATCGGTCCCTCTGGCTGCGGTAAATCCACCACACTCCGTATGATCGCAGGGCTGGAAAAAATCAGCAGCGGCGAGCTCTACATTGACGGAGAGCTCAGCAACATGCTGGAGCCGCAGGAGCGGAATCTTGCGATGGTTTTCCAGAATTATGCGCTCTACCCGCACATGACGGTTTTTGACAATATCGCATTCAGCCTGAAGGTTCGTAAGCTCCCTAAAGAAGAAATAGAACGGCAGGTCATGAGCGTAGCTGATATGCTTGGAATCTCCGCACTTCTTCACAGGAAGCCCGCGGCACTCTCCGGTGGACAGCGGCAGAGAGTCGCCATCGGTTCCGCCATTGTAAGAAATGCCAGGGCGTTTCTCATGGATGAGCCGCTCTCTAATCTCGATGCCAAGCTCCGTGCCGAAATGCGCGTGGAGCTTTCCAGACTGCATAAAAAGCTCAACGCCACCATGATCTACGTAACGCATGATCAGGTCGAAGCTATGACACTTGCCGACCGTATCATGGTCATGAAGGATGGTATTGTACAGCAGGTGGCTGCTCCAATGGAGCTCTACCGGCATCCGATCAATCAGTTTGTAGCCGGTTTTATCGGGAGCCCGGAAATGAATTTTATCCCGGTCAAATCCCGGGAGGATGCCTTCGGCTTTTCCCTCATTGGTAAAAATCTTAAGGTAAAAGCCGATGAAACGGTAGAAAGTGCCGTTCATGGGGATAGCCATAATGAAACTCTTCATGGAAATTATGCACAGAAGGATCTGATTCTTGGAGTCCGTCCGGAGGATTTTATCCCGGTATCCAGCTATCAGGCTGCAGACTTCCTGTTTGAGCCGGCTGTTGTAGAGAATCTCGGTAATGATTATCTGCTCCATGGATATATGGTGTCTGCTGCAGATCCTTTTGGCATTTCCCGTAAAAAAGAAAAAATGATTGTTATCAGTATGAAACGGAACGATACAATTTCCGACCACGACCGGATTCCAATGCAGATTGTCACAGAACATATGCAGCTTTTTGATCCGGAAAGTGGAAGAAATCTTCTGTATCCGGGAACTCCTGCCGATCCGGAAACATTAGCAACAGAAAGGAGGCAAGCATGAATCACAGCAGTTCCAGAATTTCCCGCATCCGAAACGTATTTTCTGCCACAGAACCATATCTTTATCTCGTCCCAAGCATCCTCATTTTTTCCATCTTTTTGTTCTGGCCGTTTTTAAAAACTATATATCTCAGCTTTTATAAAACCAACAAGCTTGGACAGGCAAAACTGTTTGTGGGTATTGGGAATTATAAAGAGTTGTTTCAATCGAGTACCTTTATCAACTCCCTGTATGTAACTCTGGTTTTTGTCATCATCGTTGTTTCCATCAGCATGCTGCTGGGTCTGATCGGTGCAATACTTTGCAATAAGACATTCCCCGGTATACGCTTTTTCAGTACAGCGTATGCTTTGCCTATGGCAATCGCCTCAAGCTCCGCCGCGATGATTTTCCGGATTATGCTGCATCCATCCATCGGCATCGTAAACAAGCTCCTGCATCTCAATATCAACTGGCTCGCAGACCCGAGATACGCGCTGGTCCTCGTTGCGATCCTCACCGGATGGCTGAACAGCGGCATTGACTTCCTTTACTTTTCCGCAGGTCTTGCGAGCATTGATGAAACCATTTATGAGAGAGCTTCTGTGGACGGAGCCGGTCCGGTCCGCCAGTTTGTCCATCTGACATTACCTGGACTGAGTCCCATCCTGTTTTATACCATCGTTGTTAATATCATCCAGGCATTCCAGTCCTTCGGTCAGGTCAAGATCCTGACACAAGGCGGTCCCGGAGATGCCACCAACCTGATCGTATACTCCATCTACCGCGATGCATTTTTTAATTACCGCTTCGGAAGCGCCGCAGCAGAGTCTGTTATCCTGTTTGTCATTATCATGTGCCTTACCTTACTTATGTTTAAGGCAGAGAAGAAAGGAGTCAGCTACTGATGTCCACACTCACCAAAGAGGAAATCGATCATCTAAAAAATACTGCCAATGCAAAAGCGCTTCAAAGGCGCCGCTTAAAAACAAGTGCTTTGCTGATCACCAATGTAATTTTTGCATTCCTCATCCTTCTGCCGCTCTTATATGCTGTAAGCATTGCGTTTATGCCCTCAGGAGAGCTGTTTTCTACGGAAATGAACCTGCTACCAAAGCACCCGACGCTTACAAATTTCCGGGATGCGCTTCAGAAGGTTCCTCTGTTCCGCTTTGTACTGAATTCCTTTATAGTGGCGGGACTGATCACGATCGGACAGATCATTTCCTGCTCACTCGCGGCGTTTTCCTTTTCCTTCCTTAATTTTAAAGGGAAAGAAGTCCTGTTTATGCTGCTCATGGCAACTATGATGATCCCGGGAGAGGCTACCATTATTTCCAATTATTTGACGGTCAGCGGATGGGGGTGGCTGGACAGTTACCACGTCCTTATCATTCCTTATCTGACCTCCGCTATGGGAATCTTTCTTTTCCGGCAGTTCTACAAGTCCTTCCCGATTTCTCTCTATGAATCGGCGATGATTGATGGATGCTCCAACATTCGCTTTATCTTCAGAATCCTGCTTCCGCTCACCAAATCCGCGATCGGAGCCATGGCAGTATATACCTTTATCAATGCCTGGAACATGTATATGTGGCCGCTGCTTGTCACCGGCTCCCAGCAGATGCGGACCGTGCAGATCGGAATTTCCATGCTCAATTCTGTAGACGCGCAGTCCATGACACTGATGATTGCCGGTGTAGTAATTATCATCCTGCCATCCATATCCATCTTTATCATTGGTCAGAAGCAGCTGATCCGCGGCATGTTTTCCGGCGCTGTCAAGGGCTGATCCCTATCCCTTTTGAGGTCCATTTTTCCGCATCTCAAAGCAGAGGAATCGCGCAGTTGAGAGAAGCAGATTATAATCACATATCTTTGGTATCTGCGCCATTTGGCGTTATACATATTTTTTAAGGAGCAAATATTATGAAAAAGAACATGTTAAGAGTCGCTGCAGGTGCTGCCATGGCTTCCATGCTGTTTTCCGCCTGCGGTTCCACATCCGCACCCAATGCAGGCACAAGTGCTGCTCAGACTGAAACGCAGACTTCCTCTGCGGCAGATGCATCAGCTACAAAGGCAAGCTCTGAGGATTCCAGTGCCTCATCTGCATCCGGCGATAAGACAGAAATCACATTCTGGCATAGCATGGGTGGTGTCAACGGACAGGCCCTTGATTATCTCATCAATAAATTTAATGAGGAGAATGATAAAAACATCCACGTAACCGCTGAATTCCAGGGTGAATACGACGACGCAATCAATAAGCTGAAGTCCGCGCAGATCGGAAACATGGGCGCAGATCTTGTACAGATCTATGATATCGGCACCCGTTTTATGATTGACTCCGGATGGGTGGTCCCAATGCAGGAGCTAATCGACGCTGATGGCTGGGATGTGTCAAAGCTCGAGCCAAATATCGCCGCGTATTATACCGTCGACAATAAACTGTACTCCATGCCATTTAACTCCTCCACACCGATCCTTTACTATAATAAAGATATGTTTGATAAAGCCGGTATCACCGAGATTCCGGACAGCCTCCCGGCAATTGGTAAGGTTGCAGACAAGCTTGTAAAGGATGGCGGGGCAGGGGAAGCGATCTCCCTTTCCATCTATGGCTGGTTCTTTGAGCAGTTCTGCTGCAAGCAGGGTCTTGCCTATGTGGATAATGGAAACGGCAGAGAAACAGCTGCCACCAAAGTTGCATTTGATTCCAACGGTGCCGCTGTAAACATCCTGAAGGCTTGGAAAGACCTCTATACTTCCGGTGCAGCTCCAATGGTAGGCCGTGGCGGCGATGCCGGACTTGTAGATTTCTCTTCCGGAAAGTCTGCAATGACGCTTGGATCCACCGCATCTCTCAAGCAGGTACTGGAGGATGTCAATGGCAAGTTTGAAGTTGGCACTGCATACTTCCCTAAGGTTTCCGATTCCGACAAGGGCGGTGTTTCCATCGGTGGTGCATCACTCTGGGCTCTGGATAATAAAGATGATGCCAAAAAGGCAGCAACCTGGGAGTTTGTGAAATTCCTGGTTTCTCCGGAATCTCAGGCATACTGGAATGCTCAGACCGGATACTTCCCTGTAACAACCGCTGCACATGATGAACAGGTATTTAAGGATAACCTTGCAAAGTATCCTCAGTTCGGTACTGCCATTGATCAGCTGCATGATTCCACACCGGAATCCGCTGGCGCACTCTTGAGTGTATTTCCGGAGGCTCGTCAGATCGTGGAAACCGAAATTGAAAACATGCTCAATAACGATGCCTCACCAGAGGATACCGCATCAAAGATGGCAGAGCAGATCAACTCCGCAATTTCTGACTATAACCTGGTCAATGGGTAACTGATTACAAAACTACCAGACACCCTTGCTTTACATGCCTTTTCCGGGATATCTTAAGCAAAGGTGTCTTTGGTTCATCTGCAATTTCCAAAAATAGAGAAAAAAATGAAACAGCAAAATCAAAATAACAATCGTGCATCTGATCATCCCTGCAGGATCTGGGGACATCGTGGTGCCTCACAATATGCACCGGAAAATACTCTGGAGGCATTTCAGCTTGCAGAGGAGCAGGGTGCAGACGGGATCGAGCTTGACGTTCAGCTTACAAAAGACGGAGAGGTCGTTGTCTGTCATGATGAAAAAATTGACCGGACCTCTGATGGAATGGGCTTTCTTAAAAATTATACGCTTGCGGAGCTCAAGTCTCTGCATTTTAATCGGACACATCCGGAATATACCACTGCCGTGATTCCGACGCTCCGGGAGGTCTATGAACTCGTCAAGCCGGGAAAGATGCTTGTCAACGTAGAACTTAAAACAGGTATATTCACCTATCCGGGCATCGAGGAAAAGGTGCTGCGGATCACACAGGAAATGGGCATGGAGGATCGCGTGATCTACTCCTCCTTTGGTCATCAGAGCCTGGTTCTTCTTCGTGAGCTTAGACCCGATGCTGTTACCGGGATGCTTTACGGTGATCGCCCGGTAAAGGTCATTTCGTATGCCAAGGACATCCTGAGAGTCAATGCCCTGCATCCTGCGATCTATCATCTGTCCGATGAATCTCTGGTAAAGGATGCACATGCGCATGGTCTCTCCGTACATGTCTGGACGGTTAACGAGCAGCCGGACATTGAGGAATGTCTCCGTCAGGGTGTGGATGCAATCATCACCAACCGGCCGGACTATGTCAGAAGTTTTTTAAAATAAATCCGTGAATGCAGATCCCTTAGAGGAGCTGCAAAATAGACAGAGGATTTTTTGAAAGCAGCATCAGACAGGAGCATTATGGCATCGGTTACATTAAAGCATATTGAAAAAATCTATCCGGCACAGGATAAACCTGACGGAACACAGAATCTCCGGATTTCCGAAGAGGGTGTACACGCTGTTGAGGATTTTAATCTTGAAATAAAAGATCAGGAGTTTATTGTACTGGTCGGTCCCTCCGGCTGCGGTAAATCCACGACACTCCGGATGATTGCCGGTCTTGAATCCATCAGCCGGGGAGATCTCTATATCGATGGCACACTCATGAATAACGTGCCTCCCAAGGAGCGGGATATTTCGATGGTTTTCCAGAATTACGCATTGTATCCACACATGACCGTGCAGGAGAATATGGAATTTCCTTTAAAACTTCGCAAGACTCCAAAGGAAGAAATCCGCAGGAGAGTGCAGGAAGCCGCAGAAATGCTGGAAATCAAGGATCTGTTAAAGCGGAAGCCGGGAGCTCTGTCCGGTGGGCAGCGACAGAGAGTTGCCATCGGACGTGCCATTGTCCGGCATCCCAAGGTGCTGCTTATGGATGAGCCACTGTCCAATCTGGATGCAAAGCTTCGGAATCAGATGCGGGCAGAAATCATTCAGCTGAGAAAACAGTTAAAGACCACCTTTATCTACGTTACCCATGATCAGACCGAAGCTATGACGCTGGGTGACCGGATTGTTATAATGAAGGATGGGGTGATCCAGCAGATCGGAACACCGGAGGAGGTTTACGATCATCCGACAAATCTTTTTGTTGCTGGCTTTATCGGCGTTCCTAAAATGAATTTCTTTAAAGGCACACTTCTTAAAACAGGGACGGAATATAAGGTCGAGATTGAAGATGTCATTTTTCCTCTGCCAAAGGACGCATGTAAAACACTTGTTTCCTCCGGAACCCTTGTGCAGGATGTGATCATCGGCGTCCGCCCGGAAAACATCTTGCTCATGCAAACGGAATCCCTTACACAGTCCGGAAGCACCGCAAAAGCGCAGCCTCTCCCTACACAGCCTGTGAATGCCGGGCTCCATGCGCTTCCCGGCACAGCCGATGTATCAGAGCTCATGGGCGCAACCGTACAGCTTCATTTCACTGCCTGTGACGGTGACCGTACGGCGGTGATCCCGGCGCTTCAGTGGGAGAGCATGCAGCTTCAGCCCGGGCAGCCCCTCGCGTTCAGCTTTCTGGGTAGCGATATTCACCTTTTTTCAGAAACAAGCGGGAAAAGCCTGTTGAGCGAGCCGGAGAAAGTCTAGGTTCCCGTAAGCCCTCTGTGTGCAGGATATGATAAAGTATCCTTTCTTATCTTATCTCAGAGCCGCAGCTCCCGGTCATGATTGTGGTATCATCGGTTTTATCTCAGGAGATTTAACGCACACAGAATGAGCGCGATAAACATGATGATGTTAATGACGCGTTCATGCCTACGGAAGATTCCCTGCAGATAGACTCCCGCAAACAGCCATACCAGGTTGCAGATCGGTCCTGTAAACGGCAGAAAGCAGCCTACCAATATAAGCTGCCGGAGGTTGTCCGTATAGGGCAGGACAAAAGTTCCGAGTGCAGTAATGCAGAAAAGGATGACCTTGACATTGGTGATCTGCACAAAAAAGCCTGTCAGAAAATTGCAGTTTTGTTTTGCATTTGCTTCACCGGTACCGGTGCTCCTCAGTATATGAACAGCCAGCCATAGGATATAGGCTATGCCGACATAAGAGAGATACCGAACCTTGGATCCAAGCGCAGCTCCCACAAAGAAATTCAGAAATACCGCAAACATGGCATCCGCAAAAAATCCGATAAAGATGCCGCTCCACTGACGTAATGCAGCATCCCTGCCATAGCGCAGCGCGGCATTAAGCGATGTGAGATTTGCCGGTCCCGGGGTAATGCCGTTTATGAAACAATAAAATAAAAAAGACGGAATAATGGATCCTGGCATGGCGACTCCTCTCTGTTGATATCGATGGCTGGATTTTTTGTCCTGTCGCTTACTTCTGAGGTCTTGTCTTGGCCTTGATACAGTTCCTGATGAGGCACTTAGCTTGATTCCGTCCTGCTTCACACAGGAATTTCGTATTTTGGTTTTCAGCCTTGATCTGGACCTGCGTGCATATTGATTAAATATACTACAGGAAGCTCCGATTGTGAAATAAATTGAACACATATCTCAAAGATCGATGAGGAATCTGTAAAATTTCAGAGAAAAGCAAGAACATTAAGAAATAACGGAAAATTCATAAGGAGTTCACATTCGCAGATTATGATAAGCGGGAAATAGATCAAGGAGGAAACAGATCATGATTAATTTCAATGCAAAAAAAGGCTTCATCTGCGATATGGATGGCGTCATCTATTATGGCAACAACATCCTTCCAGGTGTTAAGGAATTTATACACTGGCTTCAGGATACCAAAAAGGAATATCTTTTCCTTACCAATAACAGCAGCAGTACGCCGAAGGAGCTGAGCCAGAAGCTGAGCCGTATGGGACTGGATGTATCGGAAAACCATTTCTATACCAGTGCGCTTGCGACGGCAGCGTTTCTCAAGGATCAGGCGCCGGGATGCTCCGCCTACGTAATCGGTGAAGCGGGACTTTTTAACGCACTTTACAATGCGGGTATCACGATGAATGATGTCGACCCGGATTATGTCGTGGTAGGAGAGGGCAAGTCCTATTCGCTGGATGCGCTGACCAAGGCGACCAATCTGGTGCTGGCGGGCGCCAAGCTGATCGGTGCAAACTCCGATGTCTCCGGCCCGATTGAGCACGGTATTGCTCCGGCCTGCGGTGCGCTGATTGCGCCAATAGAAATTGCAACCGGTAAAAAGGCCTACTTCTGTGGTAAGCCTAATCCGCTGATGATGCGGACCGGGCTCAGGATTCTGAACTGTCATTCTGCAGAGGCAGTGATGGTTGGCGACCGTATGGATACGGATGTCATCACAGGTCTGGAAAGCGGTATGTCTACGGTGCTTGTGCTGTCCGGTATTTCAACTCAGGAAACGCTTAAGGAATATGCCTATCGTCCTAGTGTCGTACTGAACGGCGTTGGAGACATTCCAAGGCTTGCCAAAAAAGCGGCGCAGGAGAGCGTCAGCGGCGCAGCCAATGTGACAGTAACAAAGGTCACAGAAAAGTAAAGTACAGTAATTTGTACCCGAATGTCTGCCGCATTTTCGGGTACGTTTTTTATTATTTTCTGTATATGCCAAAAGGCTTTTTGCAGCCATCGCCATTAAGAGCTGGCTGCATGATGCTGGATGGCGAGCAAACTGTTCCACCATTTCTTGCTCCCAATTTCTGCTTGAAACGGATTGCCTCTTGAACCATCCTGCTGTTTTATGCCATAATTAGTTAAATATTATAACAAATTGTTTCTAGTGACAAATTACTCCCAGTATATAAAAATTTTAGTAGCAATAGCTTCCGGCATGGCCGATAACCGGGGAGCGCAGCAGGAAAGGGCAGGATAAACATATGCAGTACAACAGCATTTTGGCGGTCATTTTTGGGACCGCGGTTTTGGGTAGTTTTATCCAATCCGTTTCAGGATTTGGCTATGCCATCGTATTAATGTCCATTCTCCCTGTTTTTCTGAGCATTCAGACAGCTTCCGTGCTTGAGGTCGTTACATCCTCGGTTATGGTATGCGCTATTGCACTCAGGTACTGGAAAAATATTCGCTGGAGGCTTATTGTCTTACCGATGATAGCCAATGCGGTTTTCGGATATATCGGCATCTGCATCCAGTCCGCTGTTCCGGACGTAATGCTAAGAAAGATCCTCGGGATCTGCCTGATCATGCTTTCTTTCTGGATGATGAAAACGCGGCAGGCAGCAAAAGCAGGGAACTGGATCATGTCAGGTCTTGCAGCAGGAACGCTGAGTGGAATCATGGGCGGTCTCATGAGCATTGGCGGGCCGCCGATGGTACTGTATTGTCTCAGTGTTACGGATTCCAAGGAAGAGTACGCAGCAACACTGCAGATGTATTTCTTCTTATCCTCAATATATCTGCTGCTCACCCATATTTTTATGGGGCACCTTACATCACAGGTATGGATGTACTGTATAGCGGCGGTTCTCGGTCTTGGCATTGGAACAGTGGTGGGGCTAAAGGTGTTCCGGAAAATCCGGCAGGATGCCTTCCGAAAGGTGGTCTGCATATTTATGGTTCTTGCCGGTGTATATATGCTGTCACCACTTTGAAGGTTGCTTACGGATCGTAGCCTTCCGGTTATTCATTTTAATTGCAATCAGAGGCATTTTTGTATATAATCAGAATGTATGTTCTGTTATATATATTTTTTAAGTAGGCAATGGGAGAAATAATGGCGGATAAGTATACCGGAAACAAATCTTATATTGCAATTAATCTCAAGTCATTTTACGCATCCGTCGAATGTCACGAGCGAAATCTTGATCCACTAACAACCAATCTGGTGGTTGCAGATATTTCCCGCACGGAAAAAACGATCTGCCTCGCGGTATCGCCTTCACTAAAATCTTACGGCATTCCCGGCAGGGCACGGCTCTTTGAAGTGATGGAAAGAGTTCGCGAGGTGAATGCAGAAAGAAAACGGAAAAACCATGGTCATCCTTTTACCGGAAAGTCGGCGAACCAGACAGCGCTGGCAGCAGATCCTTCTCTTGCGGTTGATTTTATTGTCGCGACACCACAAATGGCACATTATATAAAGATCAGCACGGACATTTACCATATTTATCTTCAATGGATCGCACCGGAGGATATCCATGTGTATTCCATTGATGAGGTATTTATGGATGTTGCGCCTTATCTTAATACCTATGCCATGACACCGCATGAGCTTTGTGTCAGGATGATTCATGCTGTGATGGATGCAACCGGTATCACGGCGACGGCAGGCATCGGCACAAATTTATATCTTGCCAAAATTGCCATGGATATTGTCGCCAAACACATTCCGGCAGACCAGGATGGTGTACGGATTGCAGAGCTGGACGAAATGAGCTTCCGGCGGCTTTTATGGACGCATAGACCACTTACAGATTTCTGGAGAGTCGGCGGTGGTTACATAAAGAAGCTTAGTGCTTTAGGCTTATATACAATGGGCGATATTGCCAGATGCTCACTGCAGGACGAGGACATGCTCTATAAAGCCTTTGGTGTGAATGCAGAGCTTCTGATTGATCACGCATGGGGGTATGAGAGCTGTGGTCTTAAGGAGATCAAAGCCTATCGTCCGGAGGACAGAAGCCTTTGTTCCGGACAGGTACTGCATTGCCCTTACGATCGAGATAACGCTCGGCTCATTGTAAAGGAGATGACAGACGCACTTGTCCTTGACCTTGTTGATAAACGGCTGGTAACGGATCAGCTGGTGCTGGATATCGGCTATGATATAGAAAATCTTACAGATCCAAATCATCGAAAAAATTATCATGGTCCGGTGAAAAAAGATTGGTATGGAAGAATGATTCCAAAACCTGCACATGGTTCCGTCAATCTTCCTTTTAGCATGAGCTCGGGTCAGCAAATCATTACCGCAGTAACTTCTTTATTTGATAAAATTACAGATCCTGTCCTTACGATTCGACGTATAAACATCACTGCCTGTCATGTGAAACCGGAAGAAATAGTTTCTAAAAAAAAGAATACCTTTGGCAATCAAACCGGCACCTGGGAGCAATTGGATCTCTTTACCGATTACGACGCAGAGGAGAAAAAGCGGAATTCATTAGATCAATCAATAAAAAAAGAACGGAAAATGCAGGACGCGACACTGGAAATTAAAAAGAAATTCGGTCATAATGCAGTGCTGCGAGGCATGAATTTCCTGGAGGGTGCCACAATGCGGGAAAGGAATATGCAGATCGGAGGCCACAAGGCATGAAAATGAAACATAAGCAGGTCAGGATACATGGATAAGAAAAAGTACTGGCATAATGTCCTGGGTGTGACAAGCAAAGAGCTCAAAAATGCTGCCGATGAGGCAGTCAGACAGTACGGTGATATGATGGATCTGCCGCATCATGAGCCGGATCCGGTGAAACATCCGCGAATGTCATTGGAAGCACGTGCGGCTCAGTTTTCTCCCTTTGCTGCTCTCACCGGATATGAAGACGCCATTAAGGAAAGCGCCAGGTATACCAAAGAAAAATCGGAGCTTAGTGATACACGGAAAGCGGAGATTGATGCAGTATTACAGAATCTCATCGCACGCGAAAAGGAAAGTCCAACGGTACAGCTTACCTTTTTCAAAGAGGATTACGTAAAACACGGCGGTTCCTATTGCTCTTTTAAGGGAAATTTCCGAAAGGCTGATCTGATACGGAACGTATTGATTTTTATAGGCGGAAAAGAGATTCCCATTGATGATATCTATAATATAATTTTGGTCTGACGGAACCTGATTGGATAAATCACATTGCAGGTAAACCATCGTGAATGCTTTCCATGGCAGTTCAAATGATTAAAGAAGGATTGACATAGCTTTGTTTCTTACGATATGATTATTGCCATGTAAAAAAATCCTGGAGGAATGCCGTTTTTAGACATTTCTCTTACGGAGGGGCAAAACGGTATGACTCGAGAAGAAATCTTTCAGACGATATGGAAGGCGCAGGACAGAGCCTATGATCTTATGGCACAGTATGACTCGATTCCTCACAGATACAGTGAGGAGATCACACTGTACCAGGCAGAGGGAGTGCTTATAGATCTGATTGCGGAGCATAAGGATGTAACGATCACAGAGCTTGCGATCATATTAAATAAAACTCCGAGTGCCTGCTCCCAGCTCATCCGGAAGCTGCGCGCAAAGGGCATCGTCGAGCAGGTCAGAAATCAGAAAAATAACCGGGAGTATTATCTCACGCTTACGGAGTTTGGACAGAGTGTATACAAAAGTCATGTAGCCTTTACCGAGGACTGCCAGGAAAAAATGCGCAAACTGCTTGCTAAATACTCTGATGAAGAACTTGCAATCGCAGCTAAAGTACAGGAGTCCATCAATGCTGCCTATCTTGATGATGTCGAGAGTGGACAGCGTTTTTTTCCGATCCCGGGTTTTTACAAGAAGCAGAGTAGGTAAGCTTTGGTTAACGCCTCCTGTTCCTTCCGCGTTGCTATGAGTGACATAGGTTCTCTATGCTCCATGCCGCGATGGATAGACACATATCATTTTGAACTGTATAAGAGCTTTTTACCCTTAAGTCATACTTAAACATAAGTATCTTAATTATACAAATATGTACTTGCATTTTTAGGCTAACCGCTCTAAAATACAGGTAAATTAATCAAATCGAGAATATCAATTGCGCATACAATGATGGATACGTTTCAGATCCATATTGTGTGCGCTTTTTTGTTGCTGTAAGTGTAGAGCAGCAGGCCACTTGCTCCACGCAGAATACAGAAACGGGGATTCTCAGAAAGGAGCAATATGTGTTAAAAAATATGTATCAAAAAGGAAAGCGTTTTTTCGGTAATAAACACAATGGAAATTGTATTTACTTAAGAACAATTTTTATTTATAATACTTAATAGTTAAGTACATTAATATTTAAATACGTTAAACATTAATGTATGAATCGTGCACGTGATCGAATCATTTTGTCGTATTTTACAGTGTCTGGGCCTTGATGCAATGCGCAGGCGGAGAGTGCCCGAAAGGGGATTTTATGAACGAGGAAAAAGGCAAAAAGCTTAATATCCTGAATATCATTGGTCTCGGTCTAGGCGGAGCCATTGGTACAGGTATCTTTGTCCTGCTCGGAGCAGGTATCAAGTACACCGGCAGATCCATTATCTGGGTTGTCATCATTGGTTGTTTCTTTATGCTTCTTGCATACTGGTATAATCTTGCGATGCCAAGCATATTTGTCCTGAAGGGCGGAGATTACAGTATGAAAGCAATGCTGTTTAATCCTATAATGACCGGCGTAGGCGGATGGATGACGATCGTAAATGCTTTTGCAATGTCCAGCTATGCCATTGCCATCACAAGCTATCTGATGGTTGTATTTCCTAAAATTGAAGCATATCAGCAGTTATGTTCGTTTATCATCATTACGGTATTTTTCATTTCAACTATCAAAGGGTCCCGCTTCGTTACCATACTTGAAAATCTGGTAACAATCGTACTTATTGCCGCACTTGCATTATTTGTTTTATTTGGTATCCCTCATGTAAATCCTATAGAGTTCTTTAATCCGACTGCAGATGGCGGCTTTTTCCATGGCGGCTTTTCCGGATTTGTCAGTGCAATCGCCGTTATGGGCTGGGCTTGTCAGGGAACTACCATGGCTCCGGTGTCCATGGCTGCTGTAACAGAAAAGCCCAAGAGGACCATTCCTGTAGGTATCATCATTATCACCGCACTTCTTGCAGTGGTATATGGATTAATGGCATATGTTGCAGGCGGTGTTCTCCCGTATGAAAAGATTGCAGGTGCCAACTTGAGTGTGACTGCAGAGGCAATTTTCCCGAAATCACTGTATGCCTTCTTTGTAATCGGCGGCGGCATCGGAGCCATCGCTTCCTCGCTGCTCGGCGGACTTGCAATGTTCCGTTACCCGCTCATCCATATAGCTGAAGATGGATGGCTTCCTGCAGTATTTAAAAAAACAACCAAGAGTGGATATCCATATCTCACCTATCTGGTATTTTATCTTGTCAGCGTATTTCCGATTGTAACTGGTATGAGTCTGGATGCCGCAGTTTCTCTTGTTATGATTCCATCCATGCTGATGAATATGTATATGAATATTGCCTGCATGACGCTGCCAAAAACATATCCAAATCAATGGAATGATCGCTCCATTAAAATGGGCGTAGGTTTCTACAATGTCTGCTGTGTACTTGGCGCTTTCTGCGCAGGGGTAGTAGCATTTAACCTGTTTAAGGATCTCAATATGCAGAACGCAATCGTCTGCGTTATTATCCTTGTCGCTCTGGTTGGTCTGTCTCTCTGGAGACTTAAGATAGGTGCTGTAAATGTAGATTATCTTAAAGAGCAGAAAAAGAAAATTGTCGCAGAAGCTCTGCTGGATGATGTAGATTAATTTTACTGTAAGAACAATATTATATATACTATAAATATCTATCAAAAATAGGAGGAACTACTATGAAATACGATTTTGAAACTTTACTGGATCGTCGTGGGCATGATGCCATCGCAGTGGATGCGATTGGAAAAGATGCATTTAAGGGCTTTGCGCCTTCCACTCCCAAGGAGGGTTTTGATACAATCCCTATGTGGGTTGCAGATATGAATTTCCCGACTGCAAGATCGATTCAGGATGCCATCATCAAAAGAGCAGAGCATCCGGCATTTGGATATTTCACTCCATCGGATGAATATTTTGACGCAATCCTCTACTGGCATAAGCTGAGAAAGGGCGTGACCGACCTTAAGAGAGAGGACATCGGATATGAAAACGGAGTATTGGGCGGCGTGGTATCCGCGCTCAAGGTATTTGCAGCGCCAGGAGACAATGTTCTGCTTCACAGCCCGACGTATATGGGATTTACAAACTGCGTGACAAGCAACGGCTACCATATCATTCACAGTCCACTGACAATTGATGCCGAAGGCACCTGGCGGATGGATTATGAGGATATGGACCGGAAGATTAAGGAAAACCACATTCACGTTGCCATTTTCTGTAATCCTCACAACCCATGCGGACGTGTATGGACAAAGGATGAAATCGCGCAGGCGATGGAGGTCTATGAAAAGAACGATGTCTGGGTAATCGTGGATGAAATCTGGTCGGATCTCATGATGAATGGTCACAAATACACACCGGTGGCATCTGTCAGCGAATGGGCAAAGTACCATACCATTAACTTCTATGCTCCGTCCAAGACCTTTAACCTTGCCGGTCTGATCGGAAGCTACAGCGTCATCTACAACAAGCCGATCCGTGAGAGAGTACAGGGCATCAGCTCCAAGCTTGTGTATAATTCGATGAATGTTTTCTCCGAGCATGCGCTCATCGGCGCCTACAGTGCAGAGGGAGATAACTGGCTGAGTCAGCTGCTGCCGGTGCTCTCCGCCAATGTAAACTATGCATATGACTACATCAAGGAGCATTTTAAGGGTGTATATACCTTCCGGACCGAGGGTACTTACATGATGTTCCTGGACTGCGCAGAGTGGCTTAAGGAGCACAACATGGAGCAGAAAGATCTTCTTAAGAAAGGCTGGGACTATGGTATCGGCTGGCAGGATGGTCACCTCTTTGAAGGTCCGACCTGCATCCGTCTCAATCTTGCGTCCCCGACATCCAGGATCAAGGAAGCCTTTGACCGGATGGATAAATATGTTTTTAATGCATAATTTTGCAGGAGGTTTGATGTATGTCTCGTATTTCGGTTGGGGAGACCATGCCGAATTTTACATTTGATACAACAGAGCAATTAAATCAGCAGCTCTCAGAGGTTGTGAAAGCGGCTCCGAAGACAATGCTTCTGTTTCTCCGTTACTATGGATGTCCGATTTGTCAGTTCGATATACATGAAATTCAGACACATTTTGATAGAATTAAGGCAACTGGAGGGCAGCTTTATGTTGTCCTTCAGTCAGAACGGACGTCTCTTCTAGAGAAGCTTGAAGGAAATGCCCTGTCCTTCCCGATCATCTGCGATCCGGATCAGTCGATTTACAAGCTTTTGTCCATTGAACCAGCACCTTCCATGGAGAAAATGGGAGATGCCAGGACCATGGAGCTCATTCAGAAGGTTCACGCAGCCGGATACCAGCATGGCGAATATGAGGGTAATGAACTGCAGCTCCCGGCTTGCTTTGTAGTAGACAAAACAGGTAAGGCATTACATGCCCACTACGGTGTCAGCGCGGGAGATTTCCCGACGGTTGATGAGATGGTGGAGCTCCTGAGCTAAGTCATCGTGGCAAGACCGGTGGCAGATGCCCGGGATATATGAAGATACCCGGATATATAATAATCCGGAGAATCTCAAGTTATATAAAAGTTTTTCAATAGAGCAGATCCTCCCAGGTACATTTGATCAGGTACCTGGGAGGATCTGCTTTTAAATCTCTCGTACAGATGCAGCTCTTGTCTTGTATAATAGCAAAAAGGTCATTTGCAGATAAGCATATACAAACCTGCAAACGACCCTTTTTTTAAATACGTTATGTTTATTAACGGAGATGCAGGGATTTGAACCCTGGCGCCGCTTACACGGCCTAAAGCATTTCGAGTGCCTCCCCTTCAGCCTCTTGGGTACATCTCCATATAATTTTTAAAAGAAAAGGATGAAACCCTTACTTGATTTCATCCTTTTCAAGTGCCGGTGACCGGGGTCGAACCGGTACGGTCCTTTCGAACCTCAGGATTTTAAGTCCTGTGCGTCTGCCAATTCCGCCACACCGGCAACAGAATTATAATATCTGAAATTTTACGGATTGTCAATTATTTTCACGTGTCAGATCATTGCTCCATAGTTGGAAAGTCATCCGATCGAGGTCTAAATCACTCCTCCCGGATGATTCATCCCCGTGCAGATGAAACTTGAGTGGGGGATGCCTTCCTCCCCTCCGGATAAGTTGCGCCTCTCTACTCTTTACGATATAATAAATCAACTGTATCAAAAGCAAACCGGTACCTGCATCACAGCGGGATGGAGAGTAAAATGATTTATAAGATATATCACGATCGTATCGTACTCGCGGACGACGACGATCTCGCATTGGCGGAGGTGGATTTTCCGGCGATTGAAGGAGCGGATCATACCGTGGAAATCACACACACTGTAGTGGATGAGAGCCTGCAGGGACAGGGCATCGCAGGGAAGCTCATGCTGAAGCTGACAGAGTACCTGCGCAAAAACCATCTGACAGCTATTCCCAGCTGTTCCTATGCAGTCAAATGGTTTCAAAAACACCCGGAAGCCTCCGACGTTCTGTCGCCGGACTATATGCCCGAGCTTGAGGATATGCCTGCCGCACCTAGACCAGAGCAGACAGGAAGCCCCGCCGGAGGGCAAGGTCAGGATCCCTACGTCCATCATCCGGACCCCGCATCCGTTCCTTATCCTGGTGCTTATGCCCCGGCGCCCAGACTGCGCCGCACGGCTCCGGAATACACTCCTGCGTATAAGGAAGCAGAGAGCGGCATGCCCCGTAATGTTGCCGGAACCGTCATGGGCGTAATCACACGAGGTCTGCAGCTGCTTTGCGCCTTTTTCCTCGCGCTGATTTTTATCATCTATACCTATGCCGTGCTCCTGAACCTTGAAACGTTGGGGCAATGGGAGACGATGGTATATGATAAAAATATTGCAGAAATGACCTTCTGCGGAATTTCCGGAGGAATCCTCCTGATCTTCTTCATTGAATTTTTCTGGATGCTCACCCGCAAAAAGGTCTGGGATGAGGATGGCAGCTATCGAATCGACAGTGGCAGAGGCATCACTGCATTTGTGCTGGTGCTGTTTTTCTATCTCCTGGCTCTTGTTGCGGATGCCTTTGTAACCGGAGATGGTATGGTCCTGAGCGGGATCCTTACTGCCGCAGAAACCTATCTTGCAAATGGCATAATCATTCGCACTCTCGGCATCGCAGGTCTTATCCTGTCCATCATCCGCAAGGTGATCGGGCACTGACGCAAGCTGCTCGCTTACAAAGTTTTTATCGCCCAAATACAATACCGGCTCCAGGGCTGGCATTTAAGAAAGGATTAACAGGAAGGATTTCACTGATTTATGCATTTTTCATTTTGGACTAGTTTTAACAAACACATGAAGAAAATTAAGACAACAGAACGCGAAGAAAAACTGCTAACGCAACTAACTAAAGGAGATCGCAAAATCCAGAAGAAACGAGGATTTAAAAGTCTGACTGCATTCGCAGCTGTCATCTGCTTGGTGGGAGTGCTTGCCGGCTGCGGTGTCAGTCTGAGCCGCTATCAGAACCAGTTCCTGGACGTTTTTGATACCGTATCCATAATTATAGGATACAGCAAAAATGAAGACAGCTTCCAGAAAACGTATTCGGATGCGCACGATCTCCTGCTGGACTGCCACCGTCTGTATGATATCTATAATAATTATGACGGCATGAACAACTTAAAAACCGTCAACGACAATGCCGGAATCGCGCCTGTCAAGGTGGATCAGAAGATCATTGACCTTGTAAAATTTGGCAAGGAGGTCTATGAGATCACCGATGGCAAGGTGAATATTGCCGGTGGTGCAGTACTAAGCGTCTGGCATGATAAGCGGGAAGCCGGGATCAGTGATCCGGAGCATGCAGAACTGCCTAAGGACGAGGAGCTCAAGCAGGCGGCGAAGCACACGGACATCAACAACATCGTCATTGATGAGGCAAACTCTACCGTTTATCTTTCGGATCCGGATATGAGTCTGGATGTGGGCGGTATCGCCAAGGGCTACTCTGCGGAGCTTGCGGCAAAGCAGATCATGGCAGAGGGAAACCAGAGCTTCTGTGTTAATCTTGGCGGGAATGTGCGCACCATCGGCACCCGCGCGGACGGCAAGAAATGGGTGATTCCAATTGAAAATCCAGACTACCGGGATGGAGACACAAACGCGGAGCAGTACGCCGTAGTCACAAATCTGGACGGGAAATCACTGGTCACAAGTGGAGACTATGAGAGATACTATACGGTAAATGGCGTGAGATACTCCCATCTGATCGATCCGGACACGCTGTACCCCGGCACATATCATAGAAGTGTTTCCATCCTGACCTCGGACTCCGGGCTCGCGGATGCTTTATCCACAGGATTGTTTCTCATGTCGGTGGAAGATGGCAAGGCATGTCTTTCCAAGCTGAATGCTGACCGACCGCAGGATGACCAGATTGAAGCCTGCTGGATTGATGCCGACGGTACCATGACCTATACAGACGGATTTAAGAATTATATAGAGAAATAAGAACTTCCGCATGCGGATCGGCTGTCGGTTTTGTCGATCCGTATGTTATCCGTATGTTGTTAAAAAGGCAATGAAATAAATCGCAAAATTAATTTCAAAAAGTTGTTGACAAAAATCTCGGGATTTTGTATTATACATGAGTCGTCAGAAACAAGGCGAGACAAAAACAAGAAGCAAGACTTAGGGCTATCGCCAAACGGTAAGGCAACGGACTCTGACTCCGTCATTTCGTGGTTCGAATCCACGTAGCCCTGCTAAATAAGACCCGACGCTTTGAGAATTCAAGGTGCCGGGTCTTATATTATGTATCGCCCGTCAGCCCCAAAATTAATAAGTCGTAATTATATAAGAATCTCTTGCAGTTATCCTCTTGGTGGAGTAAAGTCTAAGAAAAAGGGGGGCAAACCATGAAAAACTTTTTTAAAGAATTTAAAGAATTTGCAATTAAAGGCAATATGATCGATCTGGCTGTCGGCATGATCATTGGTTCTGCATTCACTGCTCTCGTAAAGGCCTTTGTAGACGAAATTGTTATGCCTCTTCTTTCTCTGATTACCGGAAAGATCGACTTCAACAACATGTTTATCCCTCTGGCTGGTCAGACAACCAAGGTGTATTCTGAAGCCGTTGCCGAGGGCGCAGTACTGGGCTATGGTGCATTCATCACAGGTGTCATCAATTTCCTGATTATGGCGCTGGTCGTATTTATTTTTGTGAAGCAGATGAACCGGCTTCGGAAACCTGCAGCAACTCCGGAGACAGCACCAACTGAGAAGGAATGTCCGTACTGCAAGACCATGATCCCGATTGCCGCAACGAGATGTCCGCATTGTACTTCAAAGCTTGCCGGCTTTAAGGAGGAGACGACAGCAGAGGCCTGATGGCGCTGTCGGATCTCCCCATGTGACATAAGCCGGATTTAAAAAGATTTTACCGGAATGAACGAAATTACATTAAGCACAAAAGAACGTAGCAGGATAAGTGAAAGAGCAGGTTTTGTAGGCATATTATGCAACCTGCTTCTTTTTGTATCCAAGCTTCTTGTAGGGCTCCTGGCAAACTCCGTGTCCATCATGGCAGATGCCTTTAACAACCTTTCCGATGCCGGAAGCGCTGTCATTTCCATCGTCGGATCCAAAATGGCGGCAAAGCAGGCCGATGCCAACCATCCGTTCGGGCACGGGAGGATTGAATACATCGCTGCATTCATCATCGCCTTCCTGGTAGTCGAGGTCGGTATTACCGCCTTCCGAAATGCAGTAGGCCGGATCCTGCACCCGGAGGAGCTTGTGTTTTCGCGGATTACCGCCGGCATCCTCATTGCATCTATCCTGATCAAGTGCTTCATGGCGTGGTACTATAAGCAGGTTGCGCATCGCATTGATTCCAAGGTCTATGAGGCATCCGCGTCTGATTCCCTGCAGGATACCATTACAACTACGGCGACGCTTGTGTCTCTTTTGATTTACCGTTTTTCAGGTCGTAACCTGGATGCGATCATCGGACTGATGGTATCCATCATAGTTATCTACAACGGCATTGGCATTGTACGTGAAACTCTGCGTCCTCTGATCGGAGGCTCCATTGATCCGGCGCTTTATGAGCGAGTTATATCGTTTGTAAAAAAATACCGGGGCATTTATGGAGCCCACGACCTGGTGGTACATAATTACGGTCCGAGTCAATCCATGGCATCGATCCATGCCGAGGTAGATGGAGGCATGACCGTCCGGGAAGCACACGAAATCATCGATCAGATCGAGCGGGACGCATATCAGCAGCTCGGCATTGAGCTTGTGATCCATATGGATCCGGTGGATCATGACGAGGCGTCGAAGTACTATGAGAACTTCCTTTTAAAGACGGCAGCGGAAATCGATCCGGCGATCAGCATTCACGACTTCCAGCTAGGACGGGATCCCGACGACTCCGACGGTATGCATCTCCGCATGTCCTTTGATATGGTGACCCCCTGGTCCCGGAGTGAAGCAGAGGATGAGCAGCTGCGAATGTCTCTAACCGAAAAAATCCGCAAAAAGAATCCCGGGATCCGCCTGGTGATTCATCTGGATAAGCCGTATGTACAGGAACGCACTTAGATAAGGAGATCTCATGTATCAATGTAACAGCCGGGTACGATACTCGGAAACCGATGAGCTCGGCAATATCCGGCTCACTGCACTTGTAAATTACCTGCAGGACTGCTCCACATTTCATTCGATGGATGCAGGACTCCCTATATCAAGGCTTAAGGAAATGCACCGCACCTGGCTTCTGAGCTACTGGGATATTTACATCGACCGCATGCCCCGCCTCGGCGAGCAAATCCTGATTGGTACCAGTCCCTATGGCTTCCGGGGTGTGCTCGCCAGTAGAAATTTCTGGATTCGCACGGAGAGCGGCGAGGATTTACTGCGCGCTGACAGTGTCTGGTTCTGTTTTGACACAGAGCGCAGGAGACCTGTCAAAGCTCCGGAGGAAATGATTCTCCCCTTTGGCGTGCAGGAGAATCTTCTGAAGCTTCCGGTAAGCAGCCGCAAAATCGATGTGCCTGCAGATTTGATTGCAGCCGAACCGGTCCTGATACAGCCGCATCACATCGACAGCAACCATCATGTAAACAATGCCCAGTATATTGAAATTGCGGATGAGGCACTGACATCCGCAGTAAAGGGCAGCAAACGATTTACCTCCGGCAGAGTCCGGGTAGAATACAGAACCGCAGCGGTCCTTGGTGACACCATGATCCCGCTGTATGGCAGCACCGCAGACGGGCAGGGTGTTATTGTCAGTCTGCAAAACCCAGGCGGCGAGGTCTACTGCAATGTAGAATTTCGCTGAGAAAGAGGAACATATGATTCAGTTAGGTAAAACTCAGAAATTACGCATTGCAAGAGAGAAGGACTTCGGCGTTTATCTGGAGGATGCAGAGGGCAATTCCGTGCTCCTGCCTAAGAAGCAGGTACCAAAGGGCAAGCAGATTGGGGACGAGATTTCTGTATTTGTCTATAAGGACTCCCGGGACCGGATGATCTCTACAACTCGCAAGCCAATCATGGAGGTAGGAGACATTGCCAGGGTGATCGTGACAGATGTTAACGACATTGGTGCCTTTGTGAGTATAGGTCTTGAGAAGGATGTCCTGATTCCACACCATGAAATGCGCTATGAGCCTAAAAAGGGCGAGAGTGTAGAGGTGTATCTTTACGAGGATAAATCCCACCGGCTTGCGGCTACCATGTATACCAAAAAGCACGAGGACGCAAAGCATATCGAGGGCAGCGAGATCCGCACCTATCACTACGAACAAGACGCCGACCGTGTGCTCGGGATCCTCCGGGAGAAATTTGACGGTCATGTACCGTACACCGATAAGACCGTAGAGCCGGAGCAGATCCTTCAGGACTTTGGTATCTCCAAGGCAGCCTTTAAGAGATCTATCGGTAAGCTTCTGAAAGATGGGAAAATAAAAATTACAAAAGCATCTATTTTTTATATATATTAACAATATCAAAGACACATTGCTTTATTTTTCATAAATTCCATGAAACATTTTCGGAGAGTTGTGCTGTAGTGTAATTACCCTTGTACATGTATCATATTTCTGTAAAAGCAAAGATCGTATTTAGCAAAGGAGATTGCACCTTATGGCTGAAATTCAGCTGAAAAATGTAAGCAAACAATTTCCGGATGGCTTCATCGCCGTACGGAATCTCAATCTGACGGTGGAGGATGGGAAGTTCCTGCTCCTGTTGGGACCAACCGGTTCCGGTAAAACCACAATTCTCAGGATGATCGCCGGACTGGAGGACATTACATCCGGGGATCTCCTGATCAATGGAGTCAGCGCAAAAAATACCCCTCCGAGAGAGCGGGGTATTGCAATGCTGTTTCATAAGTCCGCCCTATATGATGACATGACTGTCTATGACAATATTGCATTTGGACTGAGACTGCAGGAGCTGCCGGAGGAGGAAATTGATCACAGAGTAAAGGAAACGGCTGAGACTCTTAAAATCCGGGAGCTGCTGTCACGCTATCCGGAGCAGCTATCTACAGCGGACCGGCAAAAAACGCTCGTAGGCAAAGCAATTGTACGGAAGCCCTCCATCCTGCTGATGGATGATCCGATTATGGACCTCCAGCCATCCGAGCGGCGGCATGCCTGGATCGGTTTTATGAAGCTCTGTGAAATGCTTGGATGCACGATTGTATATGCAGAGGATGAGCCAAAGGCAGCCGGTGCCGAGGGTGTGGACATTGCGCTGATCAATAACGGAAGTCTCCAGCAGCGGGGCAGCACCAAAGAGCTGTATCGTCATCCTGCCAATCGATTTGTCGCGGATTTCATGGGATCCCCGGAAATTGAAAAATTTAAAAACGACGAAACTTAAGCTGAAATTATAGTAAAAATCACATAGATGTATTAATTAAAGGGAAACATTGATATTTTTTATCACCGTTTCCCTTATTTTGATTGAAAATCATTCACAAATAAAGTATGATTAACATATATGCAATTTGGGAATATTTCCTAGCAAGTCCTGTAAGGGCCATCTAAGGAGACCCCGTGCAGAATAAAGAATGGAGTACACATGATATCAAATCAGGTTTTACAGAGTACAATAGACTCCCTTAAGGGCATCACCAGAGTTGATATTGCAATCGCAGATGTGGACGGAAAGATCCTCGCAACCACATTTAACAACGAGCGGGATGTATCCGGTATGGTAACATCCTTTGCCGACTCTCAGGCTGACTCCCAGGCAGCTTCGGGATTTCAGTTTTTTAAAATTTTTGATGAGCATCAGCTGGAGTATGTACTGATTGCCCATGGCGATACCGATGACATCTATATGGTCGGGAAGCTTGCTGCCTTCCAGATTCAGACGCTGCTGGTTGCTTATAAAGAGAAATTTGACAAGGACAATTTCATCAAGAACCTGCTGCTTGATAACCTGCTGCTGGTTGATATCTATAATCGTGCCAAGAAACTGCACATCGATGCAGGAGTCAGGAGAATTGTATATATTGTAGAAACCGAAAACGGCGCGGATAATGGTGCGCTTGATGCGTTAAAGACGCTTTTTGCCGCCAAAACCCGGGATTTTGTAACTGCTGTGGATGAAAAGAATGTCATTGTCGTCAAGGAGCTGAAGCAGAACGAGGGCTATGAGGAAGCGCTGCATGTGGCGGAGACGATGCTTGACATGCTTAATACCGAAGCAATGATTAAGGCGCGTATTTCCTTTGGTACCATTGTAAATGAGATCAAAGAGGTATCCAAGTCCTATAAGGAAGCTAAAACCGCACTGGATGTCGGCAAGATTTTCTACTCCGATAAGAACATTATCGCCTACAGCAATCTAGGCATCGGGCGTCTGATTTACCAGTTGCCAATACCACTCTGCAAGATGTTTATAAAGGAAATCTTTACCGAGGTTTCTCCGGATGATTTTGACGAGGAGACGCTGACCACCATCAATAAGTTCTTTGAAAACAATCTTAATGTTTCTGAGACTTCAAGACAGCTTTATATCCATCGTAATACGCTGGTATATCGTCTGGACAAGCTGGAACGTTCAACCGGACTGGACCTCCGTGTCTTTGACGATGCCATTACCTTTAAGATTGCTCTGATGGTTGTGAAGTATATGAAATACATGGAAAATAACGAGTACTGATGAATCCGGTTCGCTCTGCTCCGTCACCATTCATAGACCCGGGTGTGGTGATTTGACCATTTCAAAAACTGCCCTGCATTGGCGGAGATCCGAAATGACGGATCCCTGATCAATGCAGGGCAGCTTTATTTTTGTTGCTAATCCAGCAGCGCCACTGCCTGCGCGGAAATCCCCTCGCCGCGGCCGGTAAAGCCAAGGTGTTCCTCTGTCGTTGCCTTAATGGAAACGCGGTCAAGATCAATTCCCAGCGCTTCCGCGACATGCTGGCGCATGAGTGAAAGATAGGGCATAAGCTTCGGCTTCTGCGCGATAATCGTGGAATCAATATTCTCAATCCGATACCCTGCATCCGCAAGGATCCTGCCTACCTCACGTAAGAGATCCAGTGAATCCGCTCCCTCATAGTCGGGACTCGTATCCGGGAAGTGCTGTCCGATATCTCCAAGCGCAGCCGCCCCAAGCAGTGCATCCATAATGGCATGGAGTATCACATCCGCATCCGAATGCCCTAAAAGTCCCTTTTCATATGGGATTTCCACCCCGCCCAGGATCAGCTTCCGTCCTTCTACAAGCTTATGAACATCATATCCAGTTCCTATCCTCATACTATATCTGCCTCCCATATAAGCCCTTAGTTTTAAGATTCCCGTAACATATCACACCAATATCCGCAGCTTTTTAGGCACACAGTTGATCGTGAGATCCGTCGTATTGCCGCAGTTCTCACCATCCGTGTGCACTGGCAATGCAGCCGCCGTATGAATCTCTGCCTGCTGACAGCGGTAGCAGTGCACTCCGGTCATCCGGACATGCATCCCTGTCAATGCCGAGATCATAATCCGGATCAGTCGGTACTTCTGCCTGGTGCTGACAACACAGAGATCCAGATATCCATCCTCTCCATTGGCTGTCGGTCCCAGTTTATAGCCACCCTCATAGGGATGCACATGCGCCGAAATAAAGAGAACATTATTAAATTCAATTCTTCGTTCTCCATCCAGGACAATATATCCCGGAGTTTGTTTTGCACGTTGAAGCTCTCTTATAAATGTAAAAAGATAGGTAAGCCTGTCGGAACGCAGGAGATGCTTGTTTCCCTCACAGCGCTCCATAATCAGATCATGGAACATCGCAGCGTCAAAGCCGATACCCGCGCTCACCACAAAGCGGCGGTTCCCATTGGGACAGTTCATAATGCCATAATCATAGCGCCGTTCCTCACTGGATGTAAAAAGATGCTTCAGCCGCTTCCGGAGGCTCAGATTTTTACCGACACAGCGGGCAAAATCATTGGATTTGTCTGTTGGAATAAAGACAAAGGTAATATTATCCTGATCCAGGCAGCTGCCGTCCACCACCTCGTTAAGTGTACCATCACCTCCAATGACTGTGATGGTTTTGGCATCCTTACAAAAGCGGGTAAGTCTCCGGGAAATATCCCTCGCATCTCCGGTTTTTTCCGTTACAAAAACCTCATAATTCTGGGCTTCTCCGATCCTTGCGAGCCGCCGCATCACCTGCTGCCATACCTTAAGGCCTCTGCCCTCGCTTGCCTGTGGATTTACTATAAAATAATGCATTCACATCCTCCAATGCATCAGATTATAACATGCAGTGCATGATCGGACTATAAAAAGAGTATAAAGAATCCGATTCACAAATTCATCAAACCTCGGACACAATTCGGACACAGATATCCCGTATAGTTACGGATGTAAACAAAAAGAGGTTTGCAGTAGCATTAAAAATTATTTTAAGAATATAGTACTGAGGAGGATCACATATGAAACAAGTAGCAAAGGTAGTTGCCAGCGCGCTGCTTTTTGGACTGGTTGCAGGTGCCGCCATGGTGGGTGTGAATGTAGGTGCCCAGAAGGCAGGCGTTACCAATCAGATCGTCCAGGAAGCAACACAGGGGAGCAATAGTAATACCGCGGAAACATCCGCATCTGATAGTAATAAAATTGCCACGGTTACCAACAGCGCATCCTCATCCGATGTCACTGCCTCCGGCAAAACCGTGTCTGAGGTTGCAAAGGAGGCAATGCCTTCCGTTGTAGCCATCACCAACATGATGCGTTATCAGCAAAACGGGTTCTCTCTGTTTGGTTCTTACGAATCACAGGAGACAGAGGTCCCGGCGAGTGGTTCGGGTGTTATTATCGGAAAGACCGATAGTGAGCTTCTGATCGTAACCAATAATCATGTCGTTACCGATTCCAATTCACTCTCCGTTACATTTGTAGATAATCAAAATGTCAATGCAGAGATCAAGGGAACCGATGCTTCACAGGATCTTGCTGTAGTTGCAGTAAAGCTTTCAGATATTCCGGAAAGCACGATGAATGCCATTTCCATTGCAACGCTCGGAGATTCTGATGCACTTTCCGTTGGAGATCAGGTCGTTGCCATCGGTAACGCTCTTGGGTATGGTCAGTCCGTTACCACTGGTATTATCTCCGCTATGAACCGTGATGTTGAGACAGAGGAAGGTACCGAATCCGGACTGCTGCAGACGGATGCCGCAATTAATCCGGGTAACTCCGGCGGCGCACTCCTTAATATGCAGGGTCAGGTCATCGGTATCAATGTTGCGAAGTACAGCTCCACCGATGTTGAGGGTATGGGCTACTCCATCCCAAGTGCCAAAGCGCAGAAGGTCATTGACTCTCTGTCAACTCTTACAACAAGAGAGCAGGTTCCGGAAAATGAACGTGGATACCTTGGTGTCCAGGTCAAGAATATTGATAAGGAAACCGCACAGTCCTTTGGTATGCCGCAGGGTGTATTTATCTATAAGTTCACAGAAGGCTCAAGCGCGGAAAATTCCGGTCTGCAGGAGAAGGATATCATTACCAAGCTCGACGGACAAGGCGTAACAAACTTTGATGATCTGCAGTCCCTTCTTGCAAAGTACCGTGCGGGAGAAACGGTAACAGTAACCGTAGAACGTATGGACGGTACCGGAAAGTATGTGGAGCAGGATGTAAAGGTTACACTTGGTTCTAATCCGCAGGCATCCTCCAACAGCTCCTCCGGCAGCAATAACGGCAACAGCCAGAACGGGCAGAGCGGGCAGGATCCGTTTTCACAGCCGAACCAGAACCAGCAGGGCAGCAATGGTCAGAACGGTAATGGCGGAAACAATAACGGCAACAGCAGCAATGGAAACAGCAATGATGGAAACCAGCAGAACAATAATGATGAGCTCTGGAAGCAATTCCAGCAGTTCTTTAATCAATATCAGCGTTGAATAAGTGTTACATAAAGCCTGCCCCGCAAGGGCAATAGCTGATATATACCGCGGCAGATGTAAAAATCTGCTGCGGTATTTTTTAGTTTTCCGTCTTATATTTCCTTTAATCTAATCTCTCCGGACAGCATGTGCATACGTTCAGGACCATCCTGCGGATGATCTCCATACTGATCCATCTTTTCGGAGGACTGTGTATATTTCACAACTGGGTATTTCACAACTGCCCTGGTACTTATGTTGACTTGCCACTCTGAAACGAGTAAGATGAATTTACGTAAATCATAAGGTGAACTCTTAAATTGATTAAATTTGTATAATGCGAGCAGCAAAAGAATGAAAGGATTTCAATTATGAAAATTTATAATACATTAACACGCAGTAAAGAGGAGTTCAAACCAATTGAGCCAGGTAAGATCCGGATGTATGTCTGCGGACCGACGGTCTACAACCTCATTCATATCGGTAATGCCCGTCCGATGATTGTGTTTGATACCTTCCGAAGATATATGGAGTATCGTGGCTACAAGGTAACGTATGTTTCCAACTATACCGATGTAGACGATAAAATCATCAAAAAGGCAAATGAGGAGGGCACGGACTGCAAAGCCATTACGGAACGATACATTCGTGAGGTAGAGAAGGACATGTCTGATTTAAACATTGAGCCTGCATCCGCGCATCCTAAGGCAACCGAGGAAATCGACGGCATGATCCACCTGATTCAGGAGCTGATTGACGGCGGACATGCATATGTTGCAAAGGACGGCACCGTATATTTTGACACAACCTCATTCCCGGATTATGGCGAATTATCCCATAAGAATATCGAGGATCTGCAGTCCGGCTTCCGTGATCTCAAGGTCAGCGGAGAGGAAGGGAAGAAAAGCTCCACCGACTTTGTACTCTGGAAACCGAAAAAAGAAGGAGAGCCCTTCTGGCATAGCCCATGGTGTGACGGTCGTCCGGGCTGGCATACCGAGTGCTGCGTTATGGCGCCGAAATACTGTGGAGGGCGTCTGGATATCCATGCAGGCGGCGAGGATCTGATCTTCCCGCACCATGAAAATGAAATTGCGCAGTATGAGTGCGCCCATGGAGAGCACTTTGCAAATTACTGGATGCACAACGCATTTATCAACATCAATAACCAGAAGATGTCCAAGTCCCTCGGTAACTTCTTTACTGTCCGGGACATTACAAGCCAGTACGATCCGATGGTGCTTCGTTTCTACATGCTCTCGGCGCATTATCGCAATCCGCTTAATTTCTCCAAGGAGCTTATGGATTCCGCCAAGACCTCTCTGGCAAGGATCATGACCGCTCTCGAGCGTTTGAGAGATCTGGAGGCAAAAAACCATGGCGATACCATGACCGCTGAGGAAAGTGAAAACAAAAAACTGATCGAGGAACAGGTACAGTTCTTTAATGACAAGATGGACGACGATCTCAATACCGCAGATGCCATTACCGCAATCTTTGAGCTGGTACGTCTTGCGAATGTTTCTGTGACCGAGTCCTCCACCAAGGCATGGACGGAATATGTGCTGAAAACCCTGGAAACCCTTCTTTCCGTTCTCGGTATCCGCACAGAGCAGAAATCCGAGGATCTGGATCAGGAAGTAGAAAAACTGATTGAGGATCGTCAGGCTGCCCGCAAGGCTAAAAACTTTGCCCGCGCCGATGAAATCCGTGACCAGCTTCTCAAGATGGGTATCGTCCTTAAGGACACCAGAGAGGGTGTAAAGTGGTCGAGAGTCTGAAGCAGAAAAGTGAGGTCAATCGCTTGCGTGATACGGATCACAAAATCAATGATACAACCGCAGGGGCCGTGGCAGAAGCTTCGGTTCCTGTTTCTTCTGTTATAAGTTCTGCTGTAAATCCGTCAGAAACTTCTCTTCTTCAGATGTATCGGCAAACCATGGAGCTCCAGGATATGGATGCGAATGCCGTCTCTCCACTGGCGCTCGCCTACCTCGGGGATTGTCTCTACGACCTTGCAGTTCGCGAATACGTCATACAGCATTATCCCGGAAACATCAACCGGATGAACAAGCAGAAAACCATGCTGGTCTGCGCACATGCCCAGTCCGAGATCATGGGTTATTTCCTCGGAAACAATATGCTCACCGAGGAGGAACAGAATCTTTACCGCCGTGCAAGAAACCAGAAGTCTGAAACCCATTCTAAAAATTCCTCGATCCTCGAGTATCACCGCGCGACCGGATTTGAAGCGCTGATCGGCTGGCTTTACATCCGTAAAGAATATGCGCGGATGATTGAGCTGATCGGCATAGGTACAAGGCATCTTCTGGAGATTGCAAAGAAAGGAAACACTGAATCATGAGAGACCAAGAGCTCACGCTGATCGGCAGAAATCCGGTGCTGGAAGCATTCCGCTCCGGCAAAACGATTGACCGCCTGTTTATCCAGGCAGGTCTGAAGGACGGACCGATTTCCACAATTTTACGGGAGGCAAAAAAGACGGGTGTCAAAGCTGAATTTGTGCAGAAATCCCGTCTGGACGAGATCTCTGAAGGCAGCAATCATCAGGGAGCTGTAGCATACCTTGCGTCCTTCCGGTACTATACTGTAGATGAAATCCTGAGCTATGCAAAAGAGAAGGGGGAGGATCCCTTTATCTTTGTCCTGGATGGCATTGAGGATCCGCATAATCTGGGCGCAATGATCCGTACCGCAAATCTCGCAGGCGCTCACGGCGTAATCATTCGCGAGAGAAGGGCTGCGGGACTCA
Source organism: Oribacterium sp. HCP28S3_H8 (assembly GCF_052064775.1). Classification (NCBI taxonomy): domain Bacteria; kingdom Bacillati; phylum Bacillota; class Clostridia; order Lachnospirales; family Lachnospiraceae; genus Oribacterium; species Oribacterium sp. HCP28S3_H8. The sequence continues at coordinate 65,324 of NZ_JBQHUZ010000004.1, forward strand.
CGGCAACGGTGGCCAAAACGAGTGCCGGCGCGCTTGAGTATACAAGAGTCGCCAAGGTGTCCAATATCGCAGGTACCATTGATACGCTGAAAAAGCAGGGGCTCTGGTTTGTCTGCGCGGATATGGGCGGAGAGAGCATGTACAAGCTCAATCTGACCGGTCCGATCGGTCTTGTGATCGGCAACGAAGGCGAGGGCGTTTCCCGGCTCGTGCGGGAGAAGTGTGATATGGTGGCATCAATCCCGATGAAGGGAGATATCGACTCCCTGAATGCGTCTGTCGCATGCGGCGTACTTGCGTATGAGATTGTACGGCAGCGGCTTATGAAATGATTATGAAATGAGGATGATCCGTCATGGAGCATAACGAGACCTTAAAACCATATGAAATCAGCGGACACACCCGGATGATCTGCCTTCTGGGCTCGCCGGTCGCACACAGTCTCTCTCCGGCAATGCATAACTATGCCTTCCGGAAGCTGGGACTTGACTATTGCTATCTTGCCTTTGATGTGAAGCCTGAGCGTCTCCCCGAGATTCTGCCCGCATTCAAAGCGATGCATGTGCGGGGCATGAATCTCACAATGCCACTCAAAAATGATATTGTGAAATACTGCGATAGCTTGTCCCAGGCGTCCCGGATTTGCGGTGCGGTGAATACCGTAATTTTTGAGGAGGATGGCAGCATTACAGGCACGACCACAGACGGAACCGGCTTCCTCCGGGCACTGGAATCAGAAAATATCCAGTACCGTGGCAGGAAGCTTACGCTCATGGGCACGGGTGGTGCGGGAACCGCGATCCTGGTGCAGGCAGCGCTGGACGGTGCAAGAGAAATCAGTGTTTTTGCACGTTCCAGCAGCCGTTTTATCGACCGCACCCGCGAGGTCGTTTCCCGTTTGAATGCAGAAACGAACTGTAAGGTCGCGCTCTTTGACTATACGGAATGCGGGCTTAAAAGGGAAATCGGAGGCTCAGATGTACTGATCAATGCTTCCAATGTTGGCATGGCTCCGAATACCGATGCCTGCCTTATCCCGGATGCTTCCTGTTTTCATGAGGGGCTCTCGGTGACAGATGTCATTTATAATCCCAAGGAGACAAAGCTCCTCCGTATGGCTCGGGAGCGAAATCTTGTCACGATGAACGGTTCCGATATGCTGCTGTATCAGGGTGCTGCGTCCTTCCGCCTCTGGACCGGGATGGACATGCCGGTGGAAGAGATCCGGGCAAAATATTTCTGAACTTAACAGGAGGTATCCTTATGTGGCTGTTTTTTGCAATTGGTTCTGCTGTTTTTGCAGCTCTTACATCGATTCTTGCCAAAATCGGAATCGACGGTGTAAATTCCACGCTTGCAACTGCGATCCGCACCTTTGTGGTCCTCATCATGGCATGGGGAATGGTATTTCTCACGCATGCCCAGACCGGACTCGGAAGTATTGACCGGAAAAGCTGGCTGTTTCTGATCCTGTCCGGTCTAGCCACCGGCGGATCCTGGCTCTGTTACTACCGGGCGCTGCAGATCGGAGAGGCTTCCAAGGTTGTGCCGGTAGATAAAATGAGTACCGTGCTTACTCTGATCCTTGCCTTTGTACTGCTGCATGAGCCGTTTAACGCAAAGTCCCTGATCGGTATCATCCTGCTTACCGCCGGAACTCTTGTGATGGTGCTGTAACATAGGAAGGGGTCTCACTCGGGCATGGAAAAGCTTTTACTGTCAGACGGACACTTCCAGAAAATTTTCTCGATCCTCATGATCGTCATTGTGTTTGCCGCGCTGATTTATTTCAGCAATCTTACCTTCCGCAGGATCCAGAAGCGACGAAACAGTATCTTTACCAAGTTTCTGCACAGCTTCTTAAATATTGTGCTGCTTTTTATCGCGATTTACTCCATCCTGTCACAGTTTGAGGTAACGCGGGAAATCAGTACCGTGATCCTGCAGAGCAGTACCTTACTCATTGCAGTTGCAACCTTTGCAGCGCAGCAGACGCTCAGCAACGTGATTTCCGGCTTTATGCTGTCCGCTTCCCGCCCGCTTGAGATCGGGCAGAAGGTTAAGATCCTGCAGGGCGGCAGCCTCATCGCGGAGGGTATCGTAAAGGATATGACCTTCCGGCATGTAGTGATCGAGAGCTATGATGGACAGAGCAACATTGTGCCGAACAGCGTCATTGATCAGGCGGTGATCGTCAATGCAAACTATGTAGCCGGAACCGGAAATTTCCTGGAATTTGAAGTGGCATATGACTCGGATTTTGACAAGGTGCGGAAGGTGATCCGGCATGCGCTGGAAACCGAGCCCTATGTCACCCGCAAGGATATCACCATCACCACCAGTAACCTTACCTCAAACGGCGTAATTTTTAAATTTGCCGTATGGACGGATACTGTGAATGAGAACTTCACGGCTTGCAGCAATCTCCGCGAGAGAATCGTCGAGGATTTCCGTAAAGAGGGCATTGAGATCCCCTATCAGACGATCGACTTAAACCTGCATCAAGGTTTTAAATCTGATAAGGATGCATGCAGAAAATGAAAGAGATTTGAAATCGTTACATCTGATCCCCGGGCATATACAAAATGGCTGGGGCTTTATATTTCTAAGCCTGAAATCGGGTTTAAGAAAAGGAAACTGAGAAAAAGGCGCTGAGAAAAAGACTAGAAAAAACTGGAAAAGAGATAATAAAATGCAGAAATATTTTGACCTGAATGAAGACGGACTTAGTATCCGGTGCAAGCTTTACTATGCTAAAGATCTCCACAAACTGCCAAACATTGTCGTGGCAACCTATGGCTTTGGCGGCAATAAGGATAATCACGCGGTTGAGAAATTCGCAGAGCGCATTACCACAAAATATCATGGCTACGGCGTGGTCTGCTTTGACTGGCCCTGCCATGGCAAGGACGCCCGCAACAAGCTGATCCCGGAGGAGTGTATAACCTATCTGGATCTTGTAACAAAGTATGTGAAATCGGAGATGCACGCAGAGCGGGTGTATAATTACAGTGCAAGCTTCGGTGCCTACATTACACTCCGGTATCTTAATGAACGAGGTGCGAATCCTTACGACCGGATCGCATTCCGCTGCCCGGCAATCAAGATGTACGACTCACTGCATGCCGGAGTAACCCCGGAAGAGGAGGACAAGCTTGCCAAAGGAAAAGAGATTATCCGCGGATTTGACCGTAAAATCAAGCTCACTCAGGACTTTTTTGATGACCTGAAGGTCCATGACATGAGTAAGCCCGATTTTATGGATTATGCGGACAGCATCCTGATGATTCACGGAACAAAGGATGAGATGGTACCGATTTCCGAAGCAGAGGAGTTCTCAGATAAAAATGTGATCGAGCTTGTTAAGGTCGAGAATGCAGACCATCCCTTCTCCAATCCCACCTGCATGGATCTTGCCATCCAGAAAATCATCGAGTTTTTTGCCCCGGAAACAGACTGATTTAAAATGGTGAAACGAATCCACCTGGCAACGAAAGGATCATAGTATGAATCAATATGAACTGATGGCAAAGCAAATTGAGGCAATCGCTAAAGAGGACCCGGACCGGATTCCGGTACTGAGCAATACTTCGGCTCTGATTTATGATACGGTGACGGATGTAAACTGGGCGGGCTTCTATCTTGTCGATGGGGACCATCTGACATTGGGACCGTTTCAAGGTAAGGTTGCCTGCATTCATCTGTATCCGCATAAAGGCGTCTGCGGCACCGCATGGGCAGAGGACAGACCCCTGGTTGTCGCAAATGTACATGAGTTTGAGGGACACGTTGCCTGCGACAGTAAGACGAACTCCGAAATTGTGATCCCGATCCATGACCTCCGGAAACCAGAGCACCCGGTGATCGGTGTGCTGGATATTGATAGTATTTTCCTGGACCGTTTTCATCCGGAGGATCGCGAGGGACTTGAGCTTGTTGTGCGGATGCTGGAATCCGTGACGAGGTTCTGAGGATAGGTTTTAGCAGCTTGTAGTTTTTGTGAGGTGAAAACAATGCAGTTAGAGAAAGATAAATATGAACTGACTCCAGAGGAAATCCGGGAAAATCTCCGGGAGGTGCATGCCAATGTTGCTGCTGCCTGCGAGAGAGTTCATCGGAATCCGGCAGAAGTAACCCTCTGCGCGGTCAGCAAACTAAAATCAGTCAATGATATTGAAGTCGCTATGGCTGCCGGGCAGCATCTGTTTGGCGAGAATTACGTACAGGAAATTACTGCCAAGTATGCGGAACTCGGCGACCGGGCGGAATGGCATATGATCGGTCATCTGCAGCGAAACAAAGTTAAATATATCATTGACAAGGTGACTCTGATTCATTCCGTAGACAGTCTGGAACTTGCCGCAGAGATCGAGAAGCAGGCGGCAAAGCACGATAAGGTGATGGATATCCTGCTGGAGGTAAACATCGCAGGAGAGGAAAGTAAATGGGGATTCACTGCGGAGGAAACACTGCCGATGGCTGAAAAAATCGGCGCTCTGCCTCATGTCCATGTCCGTGGTCTTATGACATCTGCGCCTTACACGGAAGATGCCGAGACCAACCGCATTCACTTTAGAAATCTCAAGGCTTTAGAGGAACGTCTTAAAGCCGCAGGATATCCCGGCGTCGATGCAGACATCCTCTCTATGGGCATGACCGCCGATTACACAGTGGCAGTGGAAGAGGGCGCCACCATGATCCGGGTCGGCACCGGAATCTTTGGGAAACGGGACTATGACAAATAACAATTCATGCATTCCGGATGAACAGATAAACTCATGTATTTCAGATAAAAAAAAGACCAGGGAAAAAGTAGTATAAAGCAACACTCATTTCCAGGTCTTAAAACAAAAATAAAAAAGCTGGCAACCGGAATCGGACCGGTGACCTCCGCACTACCAATGCGACGCACTACCGACTGTGCTATGCCAGCTTGTCTCATTTCTGAGAACTCGTATAATTTATCACAGGAATACATGTCTGTCAATTGTATTTTGAAATAAATATTGTTAAACTAAGCAAGTGCAGTAAATAAGTGCTGCGGCATCTTATATGAGAGTGTATTTTAGAGCGATACTATAAATTGAACATATGAATTTTGATCACCTTATTTTTGCCTTGGAAATGATCGGAACCGTTGCGTTCGCCGTATCCGGTGTAATGGTTGCCAAAGAGCGGAAAATGGATATTTTTGGAGCGATCCTGCTGGGATGCGTCACCGCGGTCGGTGGTGGAATGATCCGGGATCTGATTCTCGGAGAAACACCGCCTGCAATGTTCCGCCGTCCGATTTATGTGGATGTGTCCTTTGTGACATGCCTGATTTCATTTGTTTTGGAACGGCATCGTCTAGGCAAACGTTTTTTTGACCGCTTTGACCAGACACATGCCAGAACAGCTCTGATCCTGAATGCTGCCGACTCGATCGGGCTCGCTGCTTTTGTAGTGGTCGGATGCCGCACTGCGGTGAATGCGGGCTATGGCGACAATACCTTCCTTACATCCTTTGTCGGCGTCCTTACGGGAATCGGCGGAGGTATCCTGCGTGATATCATGGCGGGGCAGATGCCGCTCATTATGCGGAAGCGGGTTTATGGAATTGCGGCAATTGCCGGAGCATTGCTATATACAGAGCTTCAGACGGTAGGATTGCAGCAATTGATTGCCGCTGTGATCAGCATGCTTTGTACGGTTCTGATTCGTTTCCTTGCCATCTATTTCCGCTGGAACCTGCCGGCGTTCCGGTAGGCTGCAGCTGGCGCATGAATATTTTTTTTAAAATTTCCAGTTGACAGAATGGTTCTCAATGTGTATAGTATATTTCCGTCAGGCGCCTTTAGCTCAGTTGGTAGAGCAGTAGACTCTTAATCTATTTGTCCAGGGTTCGAGTCCCTGAAGGCGCATGTACATAAAAGCTCAGTGATTTCGGTCACTGAGCTTTTTGCATTTACAGACGCAACATCTCTGAGAGGTACCTAGCATGAAGCAAACTCGCGCAGATATTCCATGGGCAACGTTCTTATTAATTGCAATCAATATTTTGATTTACCTCCTGGAAGCCCTTGCAGGCGGAAGCGAAAATCCCGATATTGCACTCCGCTTCGGAGCCATGTATACACCATATATCCTGATGCAGGGAGAGTGGTATCGTCTTGTCACCGCTATGTTTGTACATTTTGGCTTTGAGCATCTTGCCAGCAACATGCTTGCCCTGATGGTCGAAGGTCCGATCGTCGAGAGATATTATGGTAAAATCCGGTTTCTTGCCATTTATGGCTTTGCCGGCATCTCCGGGAATCTTGCCACAATGGCATGGGATATTTTGAGCGGAACCGCACGCCTGTCCGCAGGCGCTTCAGGCGGAATCTTTGGACTTACCGCTGTATTTCTTATTTTTGCAATGCTGCCGGAATTACGCAGACTTTTCCCCATAAAGCGGGTTCTTTTCTCCATCCTGATTTCTCTAAGCCCTGCGCTGGAAGATGGCTCCATTAATCTGATTGCACATCTGGGCGGTCTTTTGGGAGGATTTGTTATTGCAGGCTGCTTCGAATATATAAAAAGTCGGCATTATCGAAAATATTATAGCAGCCATTAAATTCTTAAATTTAATAATGATTTCTGTTATTTAATTGACAATATGCTCTGTCTTAGATATGCTATCTCTGTGACGCAAATGTCATTTTTACGAGGAGGATATCTCGATGAAGAAAGTTTTATCAGCTACTGTCGTATCTGCAATGGTACTTGGATTGGCTGCATGTGGTGCAAGCGGAAATGCAACAACTACTGCTGCAGCAGGAAGCTCAGCCGCTGCTCAGGCAGAGACTCTTAAAGGAGAAGCCGAAGGTTTTGGCGGTACCGTTACCGTAACCATTACCAAGGAAGGTGATAAGATCACCGCTGCAACTGTAGAGGGAAAGGATGAGACTCCGGATGTCGGCGGTAAGGCACTGGAGGAGCTTGGCAAGCAGATCGTTGCTGCCAATGGTTCCAATATCGATGGTGTTTCCGGTGCAACAGTTACATCAACCGCAGCTAAAAATGCGGCTGCGCAGGCACTGGGAGAGAAGGTAGAGACCGAGGCTGCCAGTGAAGCTGCCAAGGAAAGCACACAGGCTGCAGCAGAGTCCAAAGCTCCGGCTAAGGCAGAAACCACCAAGGGTGCAGATTTTACCGTAAAAGGAAAGATCCAGATCGGTGAAGCTCTGTCTGCCGCTCATGGCACAAAGTGCTTTACACAGACCTATGCTGTAGTAAGCGGTGATAAGGTCGTTGCTGCCTATATCGATGAATATCAGTTCATGGATCCAACTGCTGAGGGTGTGAATCCTGTTCCAAATTCGGATTCCGATTTCGGTCAGGGCTATGCGCAGGGTGTTGCGCTTGCTTCCAAGAGAGCATCTGCAGATTACTACTCCAAGAACATGAAGGAAAAAGCACAGGCTACTGTAAGAATCGATGACAACTACGATGCCATTGAAGCATTTGCTGCAGGCAAGACCATTGATGAAATCGAGAAGGCTGCCGGACAGGACAATGTAGTTGATTCTGTTTCTGGTGCAACACTTAAGGATACCGCAAACTATCTCAAGGCAATCGCCGAGGCTGCTAAGAATGCACAGAAGAATGAGTCTGTGGATTATGAAGCAGATGCGCCTCTCCGCTTAAATGCTGTTATCGGTGCTGCACACGGCACAAAGTGTTTCTCAACTGCAGCTGTTGTTACCGATGGAGAGAAGATTGTTCTGAGCTACATCGATGAGTTCCAGTTCTTTGATGCCGGCACAGATGGTGTGACAGGTGTTCCAAACTCCGATGCAGACTTTGCACAGGGCTATGCAGAGGGTAAGGTTCTTGGGTCCAAGAGAGTGAATGCCGACTATTATTCCGAGCTCATGAAGGAGCACGCACAGGCTACCACCAGAATTGATGACAACTATAATGCAATTCAGACCGCAGTAGATTCCATGACAATTGCGGATGCCGAGTCTCTTGCAGGCAAGGACAACGCAGTAGATTCCGTTTCCGGCGCAACGCTTGCGGATACTGCCAACTACATTCAGCTGATTGTTGATGCTGCCAAGGCATAATCACTGCATTACCGAAAGGCTTAAGCTGTAGTTTCCGTAAGAAATACAATTAAATCTACATAAGATTTCCAATGCAGATCAGTTCAATGACTGATCTGCATTTTTCTGTCTATGACTGAGTTCCTCTTGAATGATCCTTTGATTTCAATCCCCGGGTATTTCCGGGTACTTCTGCTTTTAACAGATTCCAACTTTTTCTTTTCAGAAAAGATTTTTCATCATATAATAAGAAATACCAGCTAAAAAGGCACCGATCGTATGCATCGTCGTAACGAAATCACTTGTCATCACCAATATACTACATTGTAAAACAAGCTGATCATAGGAGGTTTAGTATGGAAACATATGGAGAGTATCTTGGCAAAGCTACGGGCAAGCTTGGCTTTGGTCTCATGCGTCTGCCGGTTCTGCCCGGCACGGAAGACATTGACATCGAGCAGCTTAAGGTCATGGTAGATCATTTCATGGCAGCAGGTTTTACATATTTTGATACCGCATACGTATATGGTGCCGGTGCTTCAGAAAGAGCCATTAAAGAAGCCTTGGTGCAGCGGTATCCACGGGATCGTTTTACTTTGGCGACCAAAATGAACGCATCGCTTGGACACCCCAGTGAAGCGGATGTAAAAAAGCAGTTCGCCATTTCTTTGGAGCGGACCGGCGCAGGGTATTTTGATTATTATCTTTTGCACGCTGTGCAGGAAAATAACTATAAAACCTATACGGCATATGGCATCTGGGATTTTGTCCGGAATTTAAAGCAAGAAGGGAAAATACGTCACTGGGGTTTTTCCTTTCATGCAGGACCTGAACTTTTAGATGAGCTTCTGACGGAGCATCCGGATGTAGATTTCATTCAGCTTCAGATCAATTATGCCGACTGGGATAATCCATCCGTGGAGTCCCGCGCAAACTATGAAATCGCAAGAAAGCACAAGGTTCCTTTTGTAGTCATGGAACCCCTCAAGGGCGGAACGCTTGCCAACCCGCCGGAAGGTGTCGCGTCTGTTTTAAAATCCGCGGCACCAGAGAGCTCCGTTGCGTCCTGGGGCATTCGCTTTGCAGCTTCACTGGACGGCTGCATCACCGTGCTGTCCGGTATGTCTGACATCCTGCAGATGGATGATAATCTGTCCTATATGAAAGACTTCCAGCCTTTGACAGAAGCAGAGCAGCAGGTAATTAAAAATGCGCAGGATGCTCTTGAGAAGCTGAATCTCATCAAATGTACGGCATGCCATTACTGCACTGCAGGCTGTCCTGTAGAGATGCACATCCCGGATATTTTTGCCGCGATGAATAAAAATCTGCTCAACAATCATCAGGGAGCGCTTGCAAGCTATGCCCGCGCGGTAAAGGATGGCAGCAAGGCTTCCGACTGCATCCGGTGTGGTCAATGCGAAGGTGCCTGCCCGCAGCGCCTGCCGATTATTTCTCTCCTTGAGAAGTGCGCCGCAGCTTTAGAGTAACAATGGAAACGGTAGTCAAAACTACCAAAGATAAAATAATTGCAACGAAATCAATACCTATGTATCAAGCATTAACCATAAACGAAATTATTGCCAAAACCGCTCAGCATCCGCTGACACATGTCGCTGAACACAATCGTGCTGCAGTGCTGATCCCGCTGCTGGATATTGCCGGAGAGCTGTTTGTGCTGTTTGAAATCCGTAATGCAAGAATCACGCAGGGAGGCGACATCTGTTTTCCCGGTGGAAAAATCGAGCCCGGAGAAACGCCGGAGGAGGCCGCTGTCCGGGAAACCTCCGAGGAACTGCTGATACAGCCGCAGGATATTGACATTCTTGCGCCCATGCATGTGATTGAAGGTCCACGGAGCATTGAAGTCACCTCCTATCTCGGTCAGCTCCATAATTACAAAGCTACCTATGCTCCGGATGAAATTGACCATATCATCATTCAGCCACTCAGCTTTTTTATGGAAACAGAACCGGTCATATGGCACACCCGTCAAAACACAGAGGTGAATGCTGATCTGCCCGAGGATCTCCGTAAATTTACTGAAAACAAGTGGACCGGCGCCCCAAGAGATTATTATTTTTATCGGACCGAACGCGGCATCATCTGGGGTCTCACAGCAAAGGTAATGTATTATTTTGTTAAGTGCTTGAAAGAAAAGAAAGGAAGGTAGTATGGGTTTTCTGATGTTTCTTCTAATTCTCGTTATCCTGGCACTCGCCGTGCTTATGTCCGTACTCGTGATTGTGCCGCAGGGTTACTCCTATGTCATGGAAATCCTCGGCAAGTATCATTCGACCTGGTACGCCGGACCTCATTTCCGGATTCCGCTCATTGAGAGAGTTGCCAAACGTGTCAATGTCAAGGAGCAGGTCGGAGACTTTGCCGCAATTGAAGCCATCACCAAGGACAATGTCATGCTGCAGGTAGACTCGGTTGTTTTTTACAAGGTACGGGAAAATGACGATAATCCGCGGAAATATGCCTATGGTGTCACCAATCCGGAAAAGGCGATCGAACTGCTCGCGGCAACGACACTGCGTAATGTGGTCGGTGAAATGACACTCGATGAGGCGCTCACCTCCCGGGACAAAATCAACGATACCATGCGGAGCGTCCTGGACGAGGCAACGGATGACTGGGGCGTTCTCGTGCGCCGTGTGGAGATCAAGTCTCTGACGCCTAATGATGATGTCCGGCAGGCAATGGAGAAGCAGGTTACGGCGGAGCGCAACAAGAGAGCAGAGATTCTGGAAGCGGAGGGTCACAAGCAGTCAGATATCCTTAAGGCAGAGGGTCATAAGGAAGCACTGATTCTGGATGCTGAGGCTGACAAGCAGAAACGTATCCTTGCGGCAGAAGCGGAGAAGCAGGCGCTGATTGATCAGGCGCAGGGTCGTGCCGAGGCCATCCGTCAGATCCAGCAGGCGACCGCGGAAGGTATCCGGATGATCAAGGACGCAGGCGCCGATGAAGCCGTCATTCGCCTTAAAAGCCTGGAAACCCTTGGCAAGGTGGCAGACGGGAATGCAACCAAGCTCTTTATCCCCTCGGATCTCGCAAATCTTGTATCGCTCGTAAGTGCAGCAGCGGAGACTGTAGAAACCTCCAGGACTCCTGCAGCCGCGAAACCAAAGGTCACGGAGCCTGTTGTAAATATTGAAAAAAAGGTTCAGGCAGAGCCTGATATCTTAAAATCCGAGCCCGGAACAGAAAATTTCTAAAATCTTGCCGGCACCTCTCCTCCATGCTATAGTGGTTTATAAATGAGCCTGGACGGGAGGTGCCCATGTTTTCCATAAGAGAAGTTAAAAAAAATGCGAGGGTGGATCTGAAACGTAATTTTTTCCGGAATGTCCTCATAGTATTTATGGTCGGGCTGATCACGCAGGGAGGTTACCGCTTTGCGACGGATACCCGTACCGCGCTGCAGCAGCGTGCCTCGGAAATCGTGACATCGACTGCACCGGACCAGCTCCGGAATCTTCCTGGGAATCTTAAGGCTGCAGGAGTTGATCTTTCCGGTAATTTATCGGATTCTCTGGGTGCCATTGCAAGTAAAAAAACAAACTTTGAAATCCTGGAGGATCTGGTTCTATCGCAGGATCTGTTTCCGGTGCATCTTAATCCTGAGACCACTACAGAGAAATACACCCGTGGTGTGCTGTCGGTATTTGTCAATGAAGCGACCAGCTCCGGATCCATGACATTCGGAATACTAAATGGCATCAATGAAATTGTTTTTCACGGGCATGTGGCACGGTCTGTCATTATCTTTCTGATGGCGGTGCTTACAGCCTTTGTCTTTATTTTTGTCAAAAATGTGCTGCAGGTAGGTCTCAAGCGGTACTTTCTCGAGCATCGCCGCTATCTTGATACAAGCGCTGACCGGATTTTCCATGTCTATCGGGTGGGCAAAACTCTGAATGTTGCCAAAATCATGCTGCTGCGCTATATCCGTGCGCTGCTCTGGATGCTCACCATCGTGATGGGACCGGTAAAATACTATGAATACCGTATGATTCCGTATATCCTCGCGGAAAACCCGGGCATCTCCGAGGCAGATGCATTCGCACTGTCCCGACAGCTTACGGATGGAGAGAAGTGGAGGATGTTCTGTCTGGACTGGAGTCTGCTTGGCTGGCGTCTCCTGGGACTTGTGACGTTTAATCTGACTTCGGTTTTTTATTTAAGGCCGTATCTCGAGACGATCCATGCGGAGCTTTATATGCAGCTGAAGGAAGCAAAGCGGGCAGAGCTTGTGAATGGAAAGCAAATTGATGATTCCGAGCTTAATCTGCCATCTCCGGTGGCTTCAAGCTATCCGGAGGAGCAGTATCTTACAAGTCCTCTTGCAGAGCGGCAATGGCTTATGATCCGGGAAGCAGAGCAGCGATACTCTCCGACAACTTATATTTTGTTTTTCTTTACCTTTTCCTTTGTGGGATGGGTCTGGGAGGTAAGTCTGCATCTTGCGGAAAACGGTGAATTTGTAAATCGCGGTGTGCTCCTTGGTCCATGGCTTCCAATTTACGGTTTTGGCGGTGTACTGATCCTGCTTCTGCTGCGGCCATTAAGGAATCGTCCGTGGCTTCTGTTTCTTGGTTCTGTCGCAGTCTGCGGTACCATAGAGTATTTTACGGCGGTCTTTCTGGAAATCGTTTATCATCAGGAGTGGTGGAACTATGACGGATACTTCCTTAATTTCCAGGGCAGGATCTGCCTGGAAGGACTTCTTGTTTTTGGACTGGGTGGTGTGGCTTTTACCTATGTATTTGCCCCGATCCTAAACAATATTTATGCGTGGCTTAGCGCGGGTGCGCGGCGCGGAATCTGTATCTGTCTGATCCTGCTTTTTGTGATAGATGCCGTACATTCCGCCTTTCATCCCAATGTAGGAGAGGGGATTACGACAGTAACCGAGACCGAAGCAAACTGATCTATCTAAGTTCGGATGATTTTTCCATGGGAATTTTAAAAAAAGTCATCCGAAATCCGCAAAGTCGCGGATAATCGGATGACTTCATGCCATCTATATCACAGGAAAGCTCATCACTGCTTATCGTTGCTCGCCTGTGCTGTTGCTGGAACGGCTGCTGCATCGGCGGTCTCTGCAGCTTCTGTCTCCTCTGCCTTAACATGTCTATGTGCTGCAACATGAAGCACAATGTCTGTAAGCGGAGTAAGGATTGTAAATTCCGGATTCTTGGCAATGTCAAGATCACCTACAGTAATGCTGCTCTCAACCGGATACTTTGAAACATCAACCTTGATCTCATCAACAAGATCTCTCGGATAGGTCTCAAACTTCACTTCCTCAATACCTCTTGTCAGGAAGCCCTGTGCCTGATCCTCATGCTCAAGTACGATCGGAGCGGAAGTCTTGATCTTTTCACCCTTGACAAGCTCCTGGAATGTAATGTCAATATACTGATGCGCAAGACCGTTAAAGTTCAGGCTCTTAATCATGGTTCTGTGATCCTCGCCGTCAACCTTCACATTTACCTGGCTGCCAACATGATGATCCTGCATCAGTCTTGCAACATCCTTCTGGCTTAATACAAGAGAGATAGACTCCTTAAGATCTCTGCCGCTGATCGAACCGGTCATCAGACCCTCACGTCTTAACTTCTTGGCCTTTACACTAAGATCTCTTTTCTGTGCCTGTAATGTTTCCATAACTATACCTCTTTCTGCGGATGATTCCGCTGTCAATGTCGTACGTCCTTATGCCTGGGGCGTCGGAAGGAAACATCGTATGCATCCTCGGCAGCAACCCCGTTAAAGATTAATCTGCATCGCGGAATGCAGCCCCAAGGTGAATACGGTATACAGATTAGTTATCTGTATCTTGTATTTTACCCCTGTCGGATAAAAATGATTAACCAAATATTTTTAAATATCTCTTATTTATTTTTGTGAATGTTTCATGCAGCAAATTCACATTCTTTTCACATTTCAGGCAATAGAATTATAGATTCATAATAAAATAATCCAATGATCCGTAATGCTGATCAGCTTTTGTATGGGTCCAAGCACAATGGAAAAAAGCGTATCTGTGGAGAAAAATACATTCACACATAATAACTATTGCTTTTTTCACCGTAAGTCAGTAGAATATGTTTGAAAATAAAAAAAGATCTTCAGGGCGGGGTGTGATTCCCCACTGGCGGTAAAGTCCGCGACCTGCGATAGCAGCCGAACCGGTGCAACTCCGGTACCAACAGTATAGTCTGGATGAAAGAAGAGGTTTTGCTTATATGCTTTGCTTTATGAGTCCCTGGATCCTTTTGGATGCAGGGATTTTTTGCTGGCAGCATTTCGCTAACAGCTGGATACTGACCGGGCAAGACGGAGAGCAGACCCCCTTAGGACGAGATCTTTAAGGAGGACATTTATGAACACAAACATGAAAACAAAAACCGTATCTGTCGATCGGACCGCACAGGGTATCCGCATTATTGCCATGACCGGTATCCTCTCCGCAGCAGCATTTGTGCTGATGCTGTTTGAGCTCCCGGTGCCGATGCTGATGCCGCCGTTTATCAAATTTGATTTTTCCGACCTGCCGGCTCTGATCGGTGCCTTCGCAATGGGTCCGATCTGCGGTGTTGCCATTGAATTTATCAAAAATCTCCTGCATGTCCTGGACTCCGGTAGCTTTGGCGTGGGAGAGCTGTCCAACTTCCTGCTGGGTGCTGTCTTTGTCGGAACCGCCGGCACAGTTTATAAGTTTAAGAAAAACAAGCGTGGCGCGCTCATTGGCTCAATCGTCGGCGCCATTGCCATGGCAGTATTTTCTCTGCCGTCTAACTACTATATCGTTTATCCGGTATATTACAATTTCATGCCGGAGCAGACGATTCTTGCAGCATACCAGGCAATCATCCCTTCCATGCAGAGCATTTTCCAGTCACTTCTGACCTTTAACGTGCCATTTACTTTTGTAAAGGGTATGATTGATGTGGCAATTGCCTTTATGGTATATCCATATCTCTCGCCGGTACTGCATGGCAGGAAATAAATGACAAGCTGCAGCGATGATAAGATTCTAAAATAGAAGATACCTCCCTTTTACTGGATCAGCAGTAAGAGGGAGTATTTTTTATTAAGAGAATTTTTCTATCCGAAATCTCCCGGGTATGGTAGTATTAGCTTTATTTAGGAGAATAAACCACAGGAGTGCTTTTATGGATCGAGTTTTTGACTTTAATGCTGCGTCGGATGGCAGCACAGACATAAAGAATCAGGAAGCTTCGCGTATCACGTATACCACCTTTATCTCGGAGCAGGAAACAGCAGATGCTGCACATCCGTTTCTTGTGCTGAAGGATGAGGGGAAGCATTTTCCCCATCATCTCTATGGCAGCTTTAAAAATCCGCTGAGAGGTACGCAGTTTACTATTGCCACTCCTGCTATAGCCGCAGGCAGCATTTCCGGAACAAGTCCAGAGACAGCTTCCAGCGGTTCTGTAGCTTCCGGGGAAACGATACCCGTCGAGGCAGCTGCATTCGCAGAAAAAGAAACGGATCTGCTTCTTGTAGACCAGCGTTTTGAGGATCTTGTGAGATGGCTCGGCGAGAATCAGGTTTTTGTCCGGCTGACCGGCGCCTCTGCCCCGGATGGAAGCGGATATGGTGTATACAAAATCCGTGCAGTGGACAGCATGGATTATGCGGTGAATCCCTCCCGGGACAGTTTCCTGCAGCTCGTCATCCGACGTCTTTTACAGAGCCGGGCTGAAGAAATGGGAGAGGAGGCGCCAGAGGAGGAACAGGAATCAGAAATTCTCCGGATGACAGACCTGCACGCGATGCTGGATTATCTGAATTGCGCCGGCAGAAGTCTCCCCGCAAACATCCGGTCCTGGGCAAAACGAAATGTTACGCTTATCAAAACCAATACCATCAGTCCGGAAGAGCGGCGTCACGCACAGCGCGCCCTCTCGATGGTGCTGAATGTACAATGGAAGAGCAGCTACTTTGCGTCCATTGATCCGGTAGAAGCGAGAAAGATCCTGGATGAGGAGCTCTATGGTCTGGAACGGGTAAAGCAGCGCATCATGGAAACCATCATTCAGATCAACCGGACCCATACGCTTCCGGCATACGGACTGTTGCTCGCAGGTCCCGCCGGAATCGGAAAATCACAGATTGCATACTCCGTGGCACGGATCCTCAGGCTTCCATGGACCGCGCTGGACATGAGTGCCATTCACGATTCTGAGGCGCTCACCGGAAGTCCGAGAGTCTATGCCAATGCCAAAGCAGGGCGGATCATGGAAGCCTTTTCCGAGGCAGGCTCCTCCAATATCGTCTTTATCATCAATGAGCTTGATAAAGCGGACAGCGCAAGTGTCAACGGAAATCCGGCAGACGCGTTGCTGACGCTGCTGGATAACCTTGGCTACACGGACAATTACATAGAGTGCATGATTCCGACAAGTGGTGTCTATCCGATTGCCACTGCCAATGATAAGTCCCGGATTTCCGCACCGCTGATGAGCCGTTTTGCCGTGATCGACATTCCGGATTATACGCCGGAAGAGAAAAAGGAGATCTTCCTGCATTTCTCTCTGCCAAAAGTGCTGAAGCGCATGAGCATGTCCCCGGAAGAGTGTGTTGTTACACCGGACGCTGCAGATGTGATTATAAAGAAGTACCGGGACACCACAGGAATCCGGGATCTGGAGCAGGTCGCGGAGCATCTTGCGGCAAATGCACTCTACCAGATTGAAACGCGGCATGCCGGGGCAGTGACATTCACAAAGGATACCGTAGCGAAGCTTCTGGATTGCTGAGCATTTTTCAGTCTATGGCCTTGCTGTCTTCTGCCTATAGAAAAGGCAAAAAAACGTATCTGAAAATGGAGCAGGCACCTGAGTACGGTGGTCATGGAAGCTAAATAGAACCCGGAAGGTCATCGCAACAGTAAAATTGATTGTTCTGCCGGATACATCTATGCTATAATTAAAAAGTTATCATTTCAGCAAAGGAGACAGAAACGCATGGGTTTTTTTAATATATTTGGCAAAAGCAAGAAGGAAAAGGAAGCTGAGGAGGCTGCCCTTGAGGAGGAGAAGGTAAAGCGGCATGAGGAGCTCGTGGAAGAGCAGAAAAAGGCGCACGAGGGTTTTCAGTGGCCGGTTATGCCAAGGATCAATCAGATGAATGTCAAGCGCCCGGACAATGACGCTGCAGCACCGGTAGTGATCGAGGATCCGCTTACCGAGGAGGAAAAGACCCGGGTTGGAAATCTGATCTATGAACCGGAGCTTAAGCCATCTGATCTTAAGAAGCTTAACCTGCAGGAGCTTCTGTTCCTGGAGGCGGCAATTAATCTTGCCCAGGCACAGGCAAAGCTTCAGAATTTTGAGGAGAACCGCCAGGCAATCCATACAGAGTTTTTAAATACCATCCGGCGGTCCGAAAATTACTATCTGCTTTATGACAATCGCACAGGCTATCCACTGATTGATAATGAGTTTGTTCAGCTGTATCTTGACGAGGAGCATGCCAAAAAGGGTGCCGCACTCTATCAGCAGCAATACCGGGCGATCCGGATTATGCAGTTTCCGGGGATGTTTGCACCGCAGGATCCGGAGAAGCCGCAGGCACTTGGACTTTTTGATGTGCTGTACTTCCTCGGGGATGAAAATATCATCGTAGATAATGGCTATTACAAGGGATTTCTGAAGCGTTCGGAGATTTCCGCACCTTTCTATATCAATAAGGATCCCAAGACCATCCCGCCTCATAATCCGGCACTGGTTTTTGCCATTAACGATTATCTTTGCGAATTTAAATGGCCGGTAAATTATCCGACACGGCAGGAACTTCTCAAAAAGCGCTTTGACCGGATCCTTGCATTTATGTCCAAGGCGGTCTTCCTGGTACCAGCCAAGGTAGAGGAGGTAACTCCGGATGCCACTGCAAATGGTGATACTTCCGGAAACGCCGGTGCAGCCATGACTGGCAGCACTGCTGCAGAGGGAACTGCCGCGCAGGCTCCAAGAAAAAGTGTCGAGGTTCCTGGATTGAATGTTGGCGGTAAGCGTTTTCTACCCGTGTTTACAGATGTGTTTGAGTTCATCAAGGCTTTTAAGGATACGGAATTCCGTCCCAACAGTCTGAACTATCAAAATGTGCTCGCTATGGCAGCAAAGTATGATGGTTTTATCATTAACCCCAAGGGTCAGGGACTGGTAATGCAGCGCCAGGAGCAGCCGGCTGCTGCTCCGTCTGAGACAGGCACCACGGAAACAGTAGCGTCACGTCCACACCTGGTTAAGGATGCCACATCCGAAAGCGGAAATGAGAGCGGAGATCCGGAGAAATGATTTTTTAAGATCTCTATCATTTTGGATAAATATTTTAAATACTGTCTATTAAATATTTTTAGCAGATTAAAATCGGTATTACTTTATAAATATTTAATAATCATGCTATAATAATGCCGCAGTAAATATGATGTCCTTCATACAACTGCGCAAAACGCCTCCCATGCCGGTGCTTGACGGTACAGGAGGCATTTTTGTTTCAGATTCAAAGATTTAATATTACAGAATTTTACATTGATTCATTTTATGGTTACGAGATACGATACCGGATTTCTCTGTGAAATGGATGCTCCGGATCGGTGATCTGCATCCGCTCCGGGAGGAGATTACCAACATCCGGGATGTCCTGCGCTTCCAATGCGATATAAGACGAGGGCACATCGAGATACCCACCGGTATAAAGCACCAGCGCCGGTGCGTCCGTCATCATAATCATTTTGTGCCCGGAGACCGGATCCAGCAAGGTACAGGCTTTTTTCAGAGCATCCTCACGCTTTACGCCTCGTACCCTACGATTAAGATTTGCCCGCGTCAGGATATAAGCATTGTTATAGCCCCTGCCAATCAGAAACTGCCGGTCCGTAATATCATCCCTCAGGATTTCAGAATGCAGCATATGGGCAATGACTGCCGGCGTACGGAAATCAAATGCCGTGCCGGATACCGGTATGATGTCTCTCGGCAGACTTTGATCATCATTCAACACTACATTATTGGCGGAAATCTCGAGCTCCTGCCTGAGTCCGGAGCCTTGACATGGATCAGCCTGATATTCCTTAGACCCATCCGCCACCTGGTTTTGCAGGATCTCCGGAACTGTCAGATTCCAGTAGGTATGATTGGACATATTGATATAGGTCGCTTGATCAGACTCCGCATGATATTTCACCCGGATCCAGCCCGTATCCTCCACAGAATATTCCACCCGGTACTTCCGATTGCCCGGATATCCGTCCACGCCATCCGCCTGCTCTGCCGTGAAGGTAATCCGTACAGAATCCGGCGCCTGCTCCTGAGACTCGACCTCCCAGTCCTCATGCGCAAGATTATGCGGACCTCCGTGCAGTTGATTCTGACCCTCATTGGGCATCAGCGTATAACAATGTCCTTCTATATTGAGAGCGCTTCTGCTGATCCTGCCGGCATTGGGGGCAAGCGTCCTCCCGGCATAGGATCCGGAACGCAAAAGCGCAGCTTCATCTGCTTCCTTTAGCACGATCGAATGTCTAAGCTCAGAACGGTCTGCACTTGCCGGACAATATCGACCTACCGCATGATCTGTAAACGGAAGCGCAATGTCCTCAATAGCAGCTCCATACGTTCCAAGCGTCACTTGCATGCCAGAACTGGTAAATATTCTGAAGTATTCTCTGCTTTTTATCGTATGATCTTTCACAATTTCTATATTCATGGCATTTTTCTCCATTTATTTGTACATTTTACAGTATATTTAAAAACTGCCGAAAAAGAAATTATCATGGTAATGAGAGCAAGATTTGAAAATGCATCGGCAAATGAAGGCAATGATTTTGCAGAAAAACTAACTTACAATAAAGTCAGTTAAAAAAATACGTATTCTACAGATGAAAGGAGCATGGCATGGAACATGTCCTGGAATTTCAGCATATTTCAAAATACTTTCCCGGAGTGAAGGCGCTGGATGACATTTCATTCAAGGCATACTCCGGTGAGGTTCTGGCATTTCTCGGGGAGAACGGCGCAGGTAAATCCACTTTGCTAAAAACGCTTAACGGCGATTATCAGCCGACTTCCGGAAAGTATCTCCTGGATGGAGCAGAGAAGCATTTCAAATCTCCGCACGAAGCCATCGAGGAAGGTATTTCGATCATCTATCAGGAGCGGCAGATCCTGCTTGAGCTCTCTGTCGCGGAAAATATCTATCTCGGCAGGATGCCCGTTGGGAAATTCGGCATGATCGATACTGCTAAAGCCAACCGCATGGCAGAAAAAATCATCGAGGATTTCGGTCTCCCAATCCGGCCGGATACAAAGGTCAAGGATCTCAGTATCGCCTACCAGCAGATGGTCGAGATCATGAAAGCGTATTCGCGGGAGAATCTCAAGGTCATTGCCTTTGATGAACCCACAGCATCCCTCTCCGATTCTGAAATCGAGTCATTATTTAAAATTATCCGTAAGCTTAAGGCAGAAGACAAGATCATCATCTATGTCTCACACCGGATGGAAGAAATTGAGGAAATCACGGATAAGGTGGCAATTTTTAAGGATGGTCACTATGTCGATACGGTTAAGACCGGTGAATGTCCTCAGTCCGAGATGATCCGCATGATGGTAGGCAGGGATCTCGGCGACATTTACAACAATCTGGACCGGAATAAAGAAATCGGTGAGGTTCTGCTTGAAGTAAAAAATGTTTCCTCGGATTATGTAAAGCCCAATTCCTTTTCTCTCCGTAAAGGTGAGGTGCTCGGATTTTCCGGACTGGTCGGAGCAGGACGTACCGAGCTTATGCGGGCGATCATCGGTGCTGACCGGATGAAAAGCGGTGAGGTGATTCTTGAAGGCAGGAAGCTGAATATTCATTCGCCTCATGATGCAATGGATGAGGGTATTGTACTGGTGCCGGAGGACCGGAAGCTGCAGGGCATCATTGCAAACCTTTCCGTAGCAGATAATATCAATATCTCCATGCTGGACAAGCACTCCAACAAGCTCGGATTTATAAATACCGCGGAGGAGCGGGAAGCCGCTCAAGAGGGTATCCGTAATTTCCGTGTCAAAACCCCGTCACCGGATAAAAAAATTGTTGAGTTGTCCGGCGGAAACCAGCAGAAGGTGATTGTCGCCAGATGGCTTGGAACAAATCCTAAAGTGCTGATTCTGGACGAACCGACAAAGGGTATTGATGTCGGCGCGAAATCCGAATTTTACAACATGATCTGTCGCTTTGCAAAGCAGGGACTTGGCGTCATACTGATTTCCTCCGAGCTTCCGGAGGTCATCGGCTTATCCGACCGGATTATCGTTATGAAAGGCAGGCAGATCGCCGGAGAGGTTTCAAGAGAGGAAGCAACTGAGACAAATCTTCTGAGTCTCGCTATGATCGGGAGGGTTGAAAAATGAAAAAACTGAAAATTTCCGGCGATAAGCTGGTCCTCATTGCAGCAATCATCGTCGTATTTATCCTTTTTACATTGCTGAACCGTAACTTTTTATCCATTACCAATGTCATCAACATTTTGATTGCCGCTTCCCTCGTCGGTCTCGTGGCAATCGGACATACCTACCTGATCATCGCAGGGCAGAACGATCTGTCCCCGGGATCTCTTGCCGCTTTTTCAGGTGTGCTTGCCGCGACGCTTGTAAGCATGGGACTTCCCTTCTTACTTGCCTGCATCATCACGATTGCCGCAGGTATGGTTGTTGGTGTGTTGAATGCTTTTATGGTCAATAAGATCCATCTGGAAGCTTTTATTGCAACCCTCGTAACGCAGTCTGTAATCCGCGGATTTGCCTACATCATCTGCGGTGGAAAACCCATTGCGATTTCCAACAAATCCTATCTTTTACTGGGTAAGCTCCGGATCCTCAATATCCCTGTTTCCGTATGGATCATGATCCTGTGCATTGTTGTCTTTGGTATTGTACTATCCAAGACCAAATTCGGTCGTTCCATCTATGCGATCGGCGGTTCACAGGAAGCCGCAAGACTTGCAGGCTTAAATCCGCAACGGATCATTACTACATCATTTATCATGATGGGTGCACTCTGCGCCATCGGCGGCATCATCTTCTCGGCACGTATGAACTCCGGACAGCCGGCAGCCAATGTCAACCTTGAGTTTGATGCCATCACTGCTGTTATCCTTGGTGGTGTATCCTTCCAGGGTGGTGTCGGAGACATGGGAGGCACAATTCTAGGTATTATCCTGATTCAGGCATTTAATACAGGACTCACCATGGTAAATGTACCATCCTTCTGGCAGTATGTAGCCAAAGGCGGACTGCTTCTCTTTGCACTGACAACCGACTATATCCGTAAGCAGAGGAGAGAGAAGGAGCTGCTGGAACTCTCCATGAAGAACCTTTAAACAGCAGAAATTCTGAAGCAGCAATTTTGAATCCGCAGATCAAGAGCAGGTAAAATTAAATTAAAAATTCAGGAGAGGAAAATCCGTCAAATCGATAACTCTAATCCGAACAATCTAAACCAACTGAACTATTATTATTGCGCCAAGCGCAGAGGAGGAAATACATGAAAAAGTCTAATCTCAGAAAAATGGCAGCTCTCGGTATGGCAATTGCTATGACCGGATCTCTGGCGGCATGCTCCGTTGAGGGAGGATCCGCTTCCGCTACAACCGCAGCAGCTGCGGCAACAACAGCGGCAGAGACGAAAGCAGCCGACGCCGGCAGTAGTGCAGCAGCAGATACAACCGAGGCTGCAAAACCGGCTGGAGACAGTGGCAAGGCCGGCGTTGTATATGGCATTTACAAGGCCGGTGACCAGACCTGGTTTATTGATGAGGGCGCAGCAGCCCAGGCAGCAGTAGAAGCGCAGGGCGACACCTTCACCTATGTGGATGCCAAAATGAATCCGGAGGAATATTTAAAGGCGATTGATAACGCAATCGCAAACAATGCGAAAGGTATTGTTACCTGTATTCCTGACCAGACCATGTCGCAGGCAGCAGTGGACAAAGCAAAGGGTGCCGGAATCCCGATCGTCGCAGCAGATGATGCTCTGCAGGATGCAGATGGCAAGAAGCTAGCACCTTGGGTAGGTATTGATGCTTATGTGATCGGTCAGGCAAATGGCGGATGGCTCGCAAAATATGCCAAGGATAATGATCTTATTGGCAAGGATGATGTGGCACTTCTGATCCTTACGATGGATACCGTATCTTCCTGCGTACCAAGAGCCGAAGGCGAAATTGATCAGTTCACAAAAGACTGCCCGGATTTTGATCAGTCCAAGATCTATAAGGCAGATTACGATGGAACAACCGATAAGGGCAACACCGCTGCATCTTCTGTCATCACAGCGCATCCGGAAGTTAAAAAATGGCTTGTAACCGGTGCCAACGAGGAAGGAACTATTGGTGCCTGCCGTGCACTGGAGTCCGCAGGTCTTGATAAGGATGCCTGCGTTGTAGGACTTGGTGCATATATGGCAAAGGATGAGTGGAACAACAAGGGCGCTGACGGTACCTGCATGAAGGCTGCTGCATACTTCTCATCCCAGTCTGTCGGTGAAGGCTCTGTAAAAGTTCTGTATCAGCTCATTAACGGTGAAACCCCGGATATGGAAACCGCAGTACCTGCAGTTATCGTAACTCCGGATAACTATAAGGATACCATGGGTAAGGATGCGGAATAAACTGTTAAACCTGTAACTCCAAAAAATATATGGACCAATCCCGGTCCGAAAAAGCAATCAGGGAGGCACGGTCCTTAGGACCGTGCCTCCCTGATTGTCGATCGTGTGCACATATCCTCACGCTTCTGGCTTTCATGTTCTAAAAAACAATGAATCTTCATTGTACATCCACACTTGTGCGATACTGGGAGGGTGTCTGCCCTGTCACCTTTTTAAACGTCGTACAGAAGCTGGATTCGGAGGTAAAGCCGCAGCTGAAGCAGATATCCTTAATGCTCATTTTTCCGGACTGCAGGAAATATTTAGCAGCGTTGACTCTTGCTTCAATCACATATTCGTGCGGGGTAAATCCGGTTTCTTTTTTAAAAAGCCGGCTGAAATAAAAGGGGCTGAGCGCAGCCTGTTCTGCAAGCTGTCCCAGCGCAAGCTCATCCCTGATGTGCTCTGTGATATATGCAATGGTATCATCAATGACCCCTCGGGAGCCCTGCTCCGCAGCATCCTGATTCCGGGCAAGCAGAAGCTCTGTCATGAGATTGACAAGATAGTTGTTAAATAACGCCTCCCGGATGGAAAGCGAATCCCGGAAGCTTACATATATTTTATGGAGATACTTCTCAAAACGATATGTATCCTTAAGCGTAATCACAGGACCGGCATCATTCACGATTGCATTGTAATATCCTCTGGCCTGCCTGCCGTCATAGTGGATCCACTCTGCCTCCCATCCGGTGTCCGTACCATACGCATGAGGACGATAGCAGTCGATCAGGACAACATTCCCCTCATACGCATGATAGGTCCTGCCGTCAAGCTCGACCGTACAGGATCCCTTACGGATATACATGATGAGAAAGCTGTCAAAGGACTGGCGGCGGATCCAGTAGCCGGGCAGATAACGGAAATAACCGATAATCATAGGATATAAAAGCAGTCCCTTTGCCATAGCTCCGGGTGTATACACATAAAAATCCGAACCCTCACGTATGTATTTTTCAGTGGAAAGCATAGAGGCTCCTTTCCGCTTCTTTAAAGCAAGTTTTTAAAATTAAACCGCAAAAGTGCTTAATGAATTAAGTGTTATTACAGGATATATTATAAGCAAGAAATAAAAATAAGTAAATCTATCTGATTTCATTTGGAATAGGAGGCAGTCATGTCAGTCGTAAAAATCTGGGAGGAAGAGGTCAAGATCCCGACCTATGGCATCGGTGAACCAGACAAGAATCCGATGTTCCTGGAAAAGAGGGTTTATCAGGGAAGCTCCGGCAGAATCTACCCGTATCCGACCATTGAAAAAATATATGATCAAAAGGAAGACAAGGTCTATCACGCGGTCTGGCTGGAAAATGAATACCTCAAGGTGATGATTCTCCCCGAGCTTGGCGGCAGGATCCAGCGTGCCTATGACAAGACCAACGGCTATGACTTTGTATACTATAATCATGTGATTAAGCCAGCGCTGGTAGGTCTTTTAGGACCGTGGATCAGTGGAGGTATAGAATTCAACTGGCCGCAGCATCACCGCCCGACAACATTTGCACCGGTGGACTATATGCTGATCGAAAATGCAGACGGATCCAAAACCTGCCGGATTTCCGATACGGATCAGATGTACGGAACCCGCGGCGAGGCAAGCTTCACACTCTATCCGGGTAAGGCATATATCGAGATCAAGGGGCAGCTTTACAACCGTACCAGCACGCCGCAGACCTTCCTCTGGTGGGCAAATCCTGCCGTTCCGGTCAATGACTACACACAGTCTATCTTCCCGCCGGATGTACATGCCGTTATGGATCATGGAAAGCGCGATGTTTCCCGGTTCCCGATTGCAACCGGTGTCTATTACAAGCATGACTATAGTGCCGGCGTAGATATTTCCCGTTATAAAAATATCCCGGTTCCAACCTCATATATGGCGGAAAAGTCGGATTTCAACTTTGTCGGCGGATACGATTACAAGGTTGGGGCAGGACTTCTGCATGTTGCGGATCATCATATCTCTCCAGGTAAAAAGCAGTGGACCTGGGGCTGCGGTGATTTCGGTAAGGCCTGGGACAGAAATCTCACCGATCATGACGGACCCTATATTGAACTGATGTGCGGCGTATTTACCGATAATCAGCCGGATTTCACATGGCTTAAACCGATGGAGGAAAAAACCTTCACCCAGTATTTCATGCCGTACAAGGCTGTCGGTCAGATCAAAAATGCGTCCAAGGATGCCGCGATCAATCTGGAGGTTACGGACGATGGCATTCACATGATTGCCTATGGCACGCAGGATTATCCGGAAGCTGAATTCCGGCTGAGCTTAGATGGCGAAATTCTACTGGATGAAACAGCACATCTGAGTCCTGTGAATATTTATGAAAAGACGCTGAACACCAGGGTTGAGGATGAGACAAAGCTTACATTTACCGTACTTGCCAATGGCAGAGAGCTTGTAAGCTATACACCGCTCAAAAAGGAAATTCCGGATCTTCCGCATCCTGCAGAGGCAGCAAAGGATCCTGCCGAGATCATGACCAATGAGGAGCTGTATCTCACAGGTCTCCATATCGAGCAGTACCGGCACGCAACCTATCGTCCGGACCCGTACTACCTTGAGGGCCTTAAGAGAGATCCGGGAGACATCCGGATTAACAACGCCTACGGTTCTCTGAAGATGCGTCGAGGAGAGTTTACGGAAGCAGAAAAGTATTTCCGCACAGCGATCCGCAGGGCAACCTGGAAAAATCCTAATCCGTATAATTCCGAGCCGTATTACAACCTTGGGCTATCGCTTTTATATCAGGGGCGGGACGATGAAGCCTTTGATGCATTTTATAAAGCAAGCTGGTCCAATGAGCAGCAGGAGATGAGCTTCTATTATCTCGCGGCGATTGAGGCAAAACGTGGGAATTTTGAGAGCGCTTTGGAGCTTGTGGACAAAGGTCTCGTAAAAAATGCGCATAATGTTAAGGCAAGAGGACTCAGAACGTATATCCTCAGGAAGCTTGGCAGAACAGATACGGCTCTCCAAAGCATTTCCGAGAACCTTGTTGTAGATCCTTTTGATTATGTGTCACGCCTTGAGCAGGCATATCTGGATCCTGAGCATGCAGACACTCTTAGAGCAGAAGTCGTAAAGCTTGCCCGGAACTACCATGAAAACTTCCTGACCATTGCCCGGGACTATATCGAGTTCGGTGCGTATGCGGAAGCAATCGAGGAGCTGTCTCTCTGCACGGAAGACTGGGCTATGCTGGATTACTACAAGGCATACGCGGCTGACTTACGTGGAGATCAGGAAACCGCCACCGCACTTTATGCCAAGGCTTCGACAGACTCCACGGACTGGGTATTTCCCAACAAGCTTGAGGATATCCTTGTCCTTCAACGTGCCGTCAAACGGAATCCGAAGGATGGCAATGCCTGGTATTATCTTGGCAACCTGTACTATGACAAAACCGTATATGACACTGCCATCCGCGACTGGGAAAAGGCGTCGGAGCTCCGCCCGGACTTCCCGATTGTATGGCGAAATCTGTCCATTGCCTATTACAACAAGGAACAGGATCCTGCCCGCGCCAAATCCGCAATGGACCATGCCTATACTTTAAATCCTGAGGATCCCCGGATCTTCCTGGAGTATGACCAGCTTTTAAAGAAGCTTGATGTCCCGGCAGCAGAGCGTCTTAAAAACTATGATGCGAATGCTTCCGTCTTCACAAAGCGCGATGACCTCATGGTGGAGTATGTAACACTGTTAAATCTCACCGGGCAGTACCAGAAAGCGTATGATTTCATGATGGCAAACCGCTTCCATCCGTGGGAGGGTGGTGAAGGCAAGGTAACCACGCAGTATGAATATGCACTTGTCGGACTGGCTTTACAGGAAATGCGTAACGGAAACTGGCCGGAAGCAAAGGAACTGCTCACAAAAGCTCTCCGTTACCCGGATAACCTGGGAGAGGGCAAGCTGGAAGGCACCAAGGACAATCACATTCACTATTATCTTGGAATATGTGAGCAGAAGCTCGGAAACATTGATGCCGCGAAACAGCATTTTGTAACAGCGACCTTCGGCACGGATGAACCGGCAGGAATGATGTACTACAATGATCAGCCTGCGGATATGATTCTGTTTGAAGGTCTTGCCAAGCAGCAGCTTGGAGAGGAGATTCCGGGAAAATCGCGTTTCAACAAGCTCATTGACTATGGCGAGCGTCATATGAAGGATGATGTCCGAATTGGATATTTTGCTGTATCGCTTCCGGATTTCCAGATTTTTGAGGAGGACTGGAACCGCCGAAATAAGGCCCACTGCTATTATCTGATTGGGCTTGGAAATCTTGGATACGGTAAGGATCAGCTTGCCGCAGAAGCCTTCCGGAAATGCATTTCCTATGAGCCGACACATTGGAATGCCATCCGGTATCTCGATATGGCGGAAAAAGGGATGTTGCAATGATCCGTTGATAACGCAGAGTCATCCGATTGCCACAACTTTGTGGCTTTCGGATGACTTTTTTCTTGATACAAATTTATGTTTAATCAAATGCGCTGAAAACTATGCCACAGCCTCCAAGCAGCGCAAAGACAATACATGCAATGATCAGGAAGCAGAAGTAAGATCTGGCAAAATTCCGGAGATTGACATTTTTAGCTCCTCCAAAGGAAAAGAAGATGAGCGCAATCAAACCAATGCACGGGATTGAAAAAAGAATTTCATATGCAAAATATCCCCACATCGTGATGGGCTGATACTCTGGCGGAATATTGGGATTGAAATCCGGCAGTGGAGACTGGGATACGTTTCCCGGTTTATTTTGCTGCTCATGGTAATAAGTATTGAAATTATCCTGATGCTGTGCAAAGTTCTGTGTTCCCTGTTCCGGACTTTGTCCTTTGAATTGACCGTACACCTGCTGTGCTGCCGATGAATCTGCATTTCCCATGGACGGATTGGTCTTGCTCTCTGCGGTTTGCGCAGAAGTCCGCGCAGCCGTCTGTTGTACAGTTTGTTCGGTTTCCGAGTTACCCGTGTGTGATGCATGTACATCCTGTGATCCGGGAACCTGAGAAGCAGCCACTATTTTGGCGCCGCAATTGGCACAGAAAACTGCATCCTCCGGATTTTCATATCCACACTTTAAACATTTCATAAAAATCTCCATTCCGCCGCACTGAAACTAGCAGTACGCATAGTGATGAAAAAAGAAGATGAGTGTCTTACAGACAGACTTTCTTCATTGACATCTGTAGTAACGGCTGTAAAATTCATCTGGTACATGGCAATTTTAACATATATTAAACTCAGAAGATACTGCAAAACTACGATAGGCTTGAACTTCCGATCAATGACAAAGTAGAGGCAATTCCAGTCAAAAAGTATCTGACCGTATTTGACCGGCGTCTGGTTCCACCCAGAAGTGATAATAACTATCCTCAAAAATTAAAGAGGACAATGTTTTACCATACAGAAAATGTATTGCAGAAATATCCATTTCATGTGATTGGTCCCAGCTTTTTTATTGTAAGAAGTAAAATCACCGAAAATGGCGCAAGATACACTTACCAGAAAGTAATGACTCCAATTGAATAATGATTATATGATGTCACCAGCTATACCATTAAATTTTTGCAGGAGGAAATAAAAATGTATCAGTCACCCAAGGTTAAACCATTATGTCCGCCGGAAAAGAAGCCTCGGTTTGAGGATATTCCTTATACAGATGTGACGCTCAAGGACGGTACGCCGTACACCTTAAAGCTTGATATCTATCAGGATCCACAGCAGACTGAGCCCGGTCCTTGCATTGTCTATATCTTCGGAGGTGGATGGAGCTGGGGAGAGTATAAGCAGGTAACACAGAAAGCAGTGTACTGCCGGGATCTCGTAAGACTGACAAACCAGGGATATACCATTGTCTGCCCGGATTACCGCCTGATTTCACAAAGCCTGTTTCCGGCATGCGTGCATGATGTGAAAGGATGTATCCGCTTTCTTAAGGCGAATGCAGAAAGATTCCACATTGACCCAAATCGGATCGGAGCCCTTGGAAATTCTGCGGGCGGGCATCTTGCCGCAATGCTTGCGTTAAGTCAGGGACATCCGGAAATTGAGGGAGATGTTGGCGGAAATCCTGCGTATGATAGTTCCGTTAAGGCTGCCTGCCTTTTTTATGCACCGGCAGATCTTCCCCGGGAGGTACTGTTAAATGCGGCAAAGATGGATCAGGAACCGGTGGACCTTACAGGAACCGAGGTTGAAAATTTGTCCAATGATAATGCCAATTCGATTCTAGCGCTCGCCATCGGCTATACCGGTCCCGGACATAATATGAAAACGTTGAGCGAGTTAATCCAAAAGGGAGACACGACGGATCCTGACTGGAAATATGTGGAGCTGCTTAAGCTGATGAGTCCAATCCAATATGTTTCTAAAGAATGTCCTCCAGTCTGCCTGTTTCACGGTGGGAGTGACCCGCTGGTCGACCCGTCAGAAACCGAACATCTGTATCAGGCACTGACCAGAGCAGGCGCAGACGCCACGATGATCGAGTATTCCTGGGGCGGGCATGGACCATCACTGGGACCAGAAATTGACCAGTTTGCATATACGTTTTTGATGAATAGACTATGATAGTGTCAAGTAATCTATGACAACCAAGAGCCAAAGAAAAAGGCTCCGACGAACCTTGAAAATCTGTAGATATAGTCTGCTGAAAGCTCTCCGAGGGCTAGGGAGCTGCCATTTTCCCGGCATGTTTTCGCCGTTGGCAATGATGTCATTCCTGACTGGAGGCTGGAACTTATGCAGCTTGTGTGGCCGCAGGAAGTTGTAGTAAGCAACCCATATCGCGAGGTCATAGTTAGCACCATTGTAGTTGTCAAAGCCGTTTGTGGGGGCGGTAAGAAGCCTTATAAGTGCGGTTGAGACGTTTCAATCATCTGATGGGATATGGAGATGCCGTGGAAGTCCTTCATGGCCTGCGCGGTTTTACTAAGGATGATTGCCATTTTGCTAGACTAACCAACACATTGGATTTTTCGGACAGGGTCTAAGGGGAGAGTCATGAAAATGTGCAGCCAGCAATTTTTGAAATTTCTGTAGCGACCGCCTTTAAGTCGTTTGCCATTTGCTCTTCGTTATTATTTTCAATGGCAAGATCAGAGAGGGAAATGGCAGCAATCACATTTTTTTTGTAGTCAAAAATGGGAGCGCCACAACAAAAAGTGAGTCTTTCCAGCTCCTTTCTTTCAATGGAATAGCCTCTTTGCTTAGTCAGAGTCAGCTCATGAAGAAGCTCCTCTTTCGACCGTATAGTTTGGGTGGTCAGTTCATCAAATTGAATTTTTTCAGCAAGATGTAGCTGTTCCTGTTCGGGCAAAAAAGCCATGATCGCTTTTCCCAGTGCAGTGGCATATGCAGGCTTACTGGAGCCTATGGCACAAGTGGCAAGACGTGCGTTTTTTGCAACGTATTTATACAGATAAACAATATTACAATCATTGAGGATGCCCAGAAAAGCAGTTTTATTATACTTTTCAGCCAAAGCAGGTAAATAATTGCCACATTGTTGTACCAGGTCCAAATCATTGGTATACTTCATCCCAAGAGAAAAAGTTTCTACGCCAAGACAATATTTTTTATCGTTATTTTCTAGTGTCTTTACATAGTTTAGTTCCAGCAGGGAATGGACAATGACAAAAGCACTGCTTTTGGCAATCCCCAGTTCGTTTGAAATCTCCTGCAAGGTGATTCCGTGTTTGCTATTGGCAATGAGTTGTAAAATGGCAAAGGTACGTTCAACAGTCTTGTTCATTTCTCGTTCCTTACTTACTATGTGTTTTTTATTCACGGTTATCATAATATACTGGAATTGTCTAGAGGACAATTATGATCTTCAAAAAAGCTTGGTTCATCAAAATTGAGAAGTTCAATCTAAAGAAGAGATTTGTAATATATGTACACGTGTTTTAAAATATTTTAGGTGTTATGCTCAGATTTAAAAAATTTTTAAAATATTATTGACGATTAACAATAGGATGTCGTATAACTAACTTAGAAAACAGAACTGAGTTCATAATTATGAACTCAGTAAATGAGAGCGTGGAAATCCCTCATTTGCAAAGCAGGATGCAGGAGATTTTATGAGAATCATGGTAGAGGATAAGGACACAAAAAGACGCACATTTCTTTTGGAGGGCAATGTGCTGCAAGGTGTTTTGTCTGTTTGCATGCCGATGGCGCTTTTTCAGCTGATCAATGAATTTTGGTGAAACGATCTGTCAATACCACTTTCTTTTATGCACTTGTGATTTCGATTTTGCTCACCGCATTTTTCATTTTGTCAGGTAAGTGGATTTTGCGCTTGACCAATACCCCGCAGGAATTGCTGGATATCGGATGGACCTATTATCGAGTCATCATGTTGTCGTTGGTGTTTGTCTTTTTTAATAACGTGTATATCATGATAGAAAAAGCAAGAGGCAACGGGGTAAAGATTTTGACAGTCAATATCTTAATGGCGGTCAGCAAAGTGCTCTTATCTGGATTCTTTGTGCTGGTGTTGCATCAGGGCGTTGTGATGATTGCCGATCTTGCGGTTTCTTTTACATCATACCACATTGACAGGTGGTATTGCTATGGGGCTTGTGATGATGATCAGCAATGGACTGACAGGCATCTTTGCACTGCTTGTCGCATGGTATCTTTTAAAAAAAGAATATGGGAAGGACTGGTTTAGGTTGTTCATAAGCAAGGGCAGGAGATCTTTTTGCTCAAGACCAAGGATAATCCCGTCAATCAAACACGTCATACGGTGTTGATTAGACAAGCGGGTGAACATGCTAAATATCAGTTGAAGCTGATAGTATAAAATTTTATCAAACATAATGGAGGAAGAAAATGAGAGCAGTTATTACAGGTGCAACCGGTGGCATTGGAGCAAAGACCGCAGAAGTTTTAGGCCTGGCAGGTTATGAAGTGATCCTCACCGGGCTCAATGAGCAGGGCCGTGACGCCGTGATGGCAGATTTGGAAAGCAAGGGGATCAAGGCCCATTTTTATCTGTGTGATGCGACAGATGAACAGCAGGTGAATGAGACCTTCCAGAAGATTGCTGAAAAGTTTGATTCTCTGGATCTGTTGGTCAACAATGTTGGCGGCCTGGGCGGCAGACAGCGTGTTTCCGAGATGGAGACAGACTTTATGCGCAAGGTCATGGCGCTGAACTTTGACAGCGTATTTTTCAACACCCGTGCAGCATTGCCGCTGCTTAAAAAGGGCACCAACGCATCGGTGATCAATTTTAGCACCATCGCTGTGACCAATGGCGGCGGCATCGGCGCTTCCATTTACGCAGCAGCCAAGGGGGCCGTGCAGAGTTATTCCCGTGCGCTGGCAAAGGATCTGGCAGAATTCAACATCCGTGTCAATATGGTTTCTCCCGGCACCATCGATACACCGTTCCATGCAGCGACCGATCCGGCATTGGTGCAGAGCTGGAAGGATGGCATCCTGATGAAGCGCCTGGGCGATCCGCGTGAAGTGGCAGACGTCATCGAATTTCTGGCATCGGAAAAAGCATCTTTCCTGACAGGCGAAGTGATTCAGATCAATGGCGGCCAGGCATTTATCTGATTTACCGTTTTTACGGAACAAGGGGGGGAAAATAAAAATGGTTTTAAAGTATAAAGAAATCACACCCACCCATCCGGCGCCGGGAATCACCAGAAGAATTTAACACACGGTGGAAACATGATGGGAGTGGAAGTGACTTTTGAAAAGGGAGCCGTTGGTGAAGTGCATGTGCACCCGCACGAGCAGGTCAGCTATATTTTATCTGGCAGTTTTGAATATGAAGTGAACGGCCAAAAGTACATTCTCCACAAGGGCGACAACTATTATGTTGCACCCAACGAACCGCATGGCGCCATTGCGCTGGAAGATGTTGTGGTGGATAGTTGGCGCCACGGCATTTATGACCCAGTTTAGCGCATGGACCTTTACCGGTGCAGCAGGCAAGGCCACCGACTTTTTGCAGATGGTCGTGATTATGGCCGTATCTGTGGTGGCTGCCATTGTTGCCATGATCAGATCGGATGGCCTGGTGCCGATTTTCCAGAATGGTCTGCCGGACAGTGGTCCCTTCGGTTCTGGTTATAATTATGTGGGTCTGCTCATCGTGTGGGTGATCGCATCCTTCAGCAAGCAGTTCCTCAGCACCAATAACATGATCGATTCCTATCGCTATATGTGCGCAAAGGATACCAAGAATGCACGCAAGGCAGCACTGTTGGCATGTGGCCTGATGCTGATCGGCCCGTTTATCTGGTTTATTTCGGATTGGTTTGTCGCTGCAAATTATTCCAATACCGATTTATTGAACCTGGCAAATCTGGGTAAGAGCATCAAGGACGCCACTTATTACATCTTTGTGAAAAATGAACTTCCTGCCGGCATGGTTGGCCTGATGATATCAGCGATGTTCGCAGCAACCATGTCCTCCATGGACTCTGCACTAAACCGCAATGCAGGTATTTTTGTGCGCAACTTCTATAAGGTTGTAATCAATAAATCGGCTGATGAGAAAAAAATGCTGAAGGTAGGGCAAATTGCTACTTTTGCCTTTGGCGCAGTCATCATTGCAACCAGCGTCTTCCTCAACAGCCTGAAAAATACCAATCTGTTCAATATGACTATGATGGTTTCTTCTTTGCTGGCATTGCCCATCCTGATTCCGTCCCTGTTGGGATTCTTTGTGAAGAAGACTCCTGACTGGGCTGCCTGGGCGACTATTCTGGTCGGTGGTCTGGTTTCCGCATTTGTTGCCTTTGTGGTCACTCCAGAGATGATTCAGAATTTCCTGCATCTCCCCACCCCTCTTACCAGCAGAGAATTCTCTGATATGCAGTCTCTGACTTTGGGTGTAGTGTTGCATGCTTGCATTACTTTGCCCTTCTACTTCTTAACAAAACTGTTCTACAAAGGTCTGAAACCAGAACGACAGAAGGAAGTGGATCAGTTCTTTGAAAATATCTCCACAGAAGTTGTATCGGAAGGCAACGAAGAAGAGGATGCACTGGACAATCGTCAGCGTAACATGCTGGGCAAACTGATTCTGGTATTGGGTGTGTTTGTGCTGTTGCTGATCTTTATTCCCAATCCTCCGGTTCAAAGACTGGTATTTGTTGCAGTTGGCGGCATCATTATGCTGGTCGGCGGCGGTCTGTATGCGTCTTCTAAACCGAGAAAAAATTCTAAAATTTCTACAAAGTAAAATAATCGCCGATTGTAAAATGAAGTTGGACATCTGAATAAAATAAAGATCCATGGCAGGATCTTTGTTAGAATGTAAGTCACCACAACCAACTTTCTACAGGAGAATCGCCACCACGGACTGCTCCTATGCTACCATAACTTCCCATATAAAAGGCAAACATCTTTCGTATGAGGAACGAGTTCTTATTCAGATTCGTCTTAAAGACAACTACTCCATTCGGGCAGTTGCTCGTGAGATCGACTGCTCACCGAGCACTGTCTCGAATGAAATGGCACGTGGTTCAGTTACCTTGTATAACGGCCACGTGACCCGTTATAAGGCGTCTGCTGGTCAGAAAACTTATGATAACAACCGAAAGCAAAGTTGCAGGCATTATGACTTTTTGAGCAGATCAGCGTTTCTGGAGTATGTGCTGAAACACTTTACAGAAGATGGCTGATACGCTTGTCTACTATGCTCATCCCTACACGTCCTGCGATAAGGGAACCGTAGAGCGGCATAACGGCCTGATCAGAAGGTTCATACCAAAGGGTAAGCGGATTGATGACTTTACCGGTCAGCAGATCTCCGATGTGGAGACCTGGTGTAACTGCCTCCCAAGGAAGGTTCTGGGTTACAAGACCCCGGATGAAATCTTTGAGGAGGAAATCGACCGAATCTACCAGGCTACTGCCTAGCGGAGGGTGTCCAGTTGGTTTTCATTACCCGGAAGCAGTCTTCGATCCGATATCTTTGTTCATTAATTGATAAAATACTACGTACAAAGTCCTGCTCGGATTCATCCTTGTCTGGAACCAGGTTTGTAGCGATGGCATAATAGCCATCGTATTTTTCTTCTTCGGCAATCCGCTCTTTGTCCAAAATATAACCACTTTTGGTAGTGTTTTCTCTTTTAATAAAGCGGGTAACGTCATTCGGACCCTTCTTATATGACTCCGGGTCCAGGTTTAAAAGCAGTTTTTTTGCCCGGAGAATCTGAGCGTTCCGTATTTTTCTCTGATATTCCATCATCTTGCGGGAGAATGTAACAATAATAGTCTGCTGAAGAAGTGCTTTGGATCCAAATGAAAAGCATAAATAGATCCCAATTATGATTGAATATTGGGAGAAAAAAAATATAATTGGGAGTAGAGATTTTCTCCCAACGGCAGAGAATATCTCCCAAAATAACGGATAAAATGGGTGATGAATGATCGCTTTGGGAGAAAGGAGAACTTATCATTGCGAAAATTTGATTATTCTTATCTTGCAGATAGAACTTGGGATAACAAGATCATGTATTGCTCAAAGATATTTCCTTCAAAAGTGTATCTACAGCAGCAACATTTGTTACAGGAAATATCTCTAATGGAATGAGAGTATGGAAGGTGAGCTCTGGGGAGGATCTTGGAAGGTATAAGGTACATAATGGCTGACTTTAAGTATGAAATCACACAGGAACTTGGAGTTTTATCAGAAAGCAAGAGCGGCTGGACACGGGAACTGAATCTCGTGTCCTGGAATGGTGCTGCGCCGAAGTTTGATATTCGTGACTGGGCTCCCGGACACGAAAAAATGGGAAAAGGAATCTCTCTGAATGGCGAAGAACTCGCAAAATTAAAACAACTTCTGGATAAGGTCGAGGACTAAATATTATGGATGCACACAAAGCGTTGATCGCGGATATTTTCAATAGTTCCACTCAGCTTGAAATCCCGTTCTTCCAACGCGCCTATGTCTGGCAAGAGGATCTCTGGGAACGGTTCGAGAACGATATGGAGTTTGTCACAGAGACGGACAAACCACATTTCTTCGGCTCAATCATCCTGAAGGAAGGGGAACCACCGAAAAAGGGGGATAATTTTACGGCCAGGAAGACTGTCGTGGATGGACAGCAAAGACTGACGACATTTCTGATCTTTCTGAAAGTATTATGCCTGAAAACTGGTCAGAAGTTGTTTGACACGCAGTTCCGGGTATATGGAGAGCAGATTGCTCTTCGTGCCGGGAGAAACGATTCGCCGGCGTTTGAAAAAGCCATGGCTATGAAAAAGGCTGAAGAAATTGATAATCCTCAGCCTCAGTCCAGGGTGATTTCTGCGTTCAACTATTTTGTGAAGCATGCAGATCCAAATAAGCTGGATGTCCTTCGTATCATGAAGAATGTTCAGTTTGTAAAAATCGATCTTACTACAGACGAAGACGAGCAACAGATCTTCGATACGATCAATTCACTGGGCGTTAATCTGACGACGTCAGAACTGTTGAAGAATTATTTCTTCAGCAGAGAAACCGTTAATGAATATGTTGACAAATGGGAGCAGGTTTTCGAAAAAGATGATGAGACCAAGGCGTACTGGGATACCGAGATAGAAACTGGCCGTATGAAACGGGCTCTGATCGATATCTTCTTCGATGCCTTCTTCCAACAGTTTATTCAGGATAAGCAATACAATGTCTCTACAGAGGACAAGATTCTGTATGCTCGCGTGGATAAGATCGCGCAGTCATATCAGCAGTTTATTAAAATGTATTGTAAAGGCGACAAGACAGTTATCCTTGATAATCTGAAGGACTATGCTGATTGTTTCAGGAAGACATTCGATCCGAAATACTGCTATATGGCTATCCCGAAGGAGTTCGGAGTAGAGCGCATGAATGTGCTGATCTTCGGCTTAAAGAATACGACGATGATTCCATATGTGCTCTATGTTGTCAAGAATGTCTCTGATCCACAGGAACTGACGAAGATTTACCATGTCCTTGAGAGCTACGTGATGAGGAGAATGATCACACATGTTTCTACTAAGAACTACAACAATCTCTTTACACTTCTGATCAGGAATCAGGCTTTAGATGCAGATTCGCTTCTTAAGAGGCTTGAAGACAGCAAGGAGACAACAACGTATGTTCCAACAGACGCAGAGGTTGAGAATGGATTCCAGAATTCTCATCTTACAAATCTTCAGACGCGTGGCATCTTGTATTTGATTGAAAGTTATATCAGATCGGATAAATCCGCGACTGCTTTGCAGGGGTTCAATAATTACAGCCTTGAGCATATGATGCCAAAGAAGTGGAGAAATAACTGGCCGCCTTGCGCGACGGAAGAAGAGGCAAAGGAGCGTGACAGCAAACTTCTTACATTGGGAAACCTTGCGATTATCCCGCAGGCGTTGAACTCCTCAATTCGAGATGGAGACTGGCAAACGAAGAAGGCCGGAAAAGGAGAATCGAAGCCGGGACTCGATGCGTGTGCGGTTGGCCTTGCGACCATTCAGGATGCCTTAAAAGAAAACGAATGGACAGAAGAGTCAATAGAGAAGCGCGGTGAATGGCTGGCTTGTCAGGCGGAAAAAGCATGGAAGATTTGACAGCCGATACAACTTCGGGCAAAAAGCGGAGAACCAGGCGTACGATAACGACTATTCTGATTGTAGTGGTCTGCGTCATTGCTGCTGTGGCGTTTGCCGTTCTGTCATGTTATCAGCATACGTCCTCCAGGAGACCGGACAATCAATATAGCGGCACTATAGAGCAGGTCGATGTTCTGGAAGGCGCGCTTGCTTATGTCGGAACACATCCGAAGTATAAGAGCAGGTATTACAATATAGGCTATCCGGATGACGGATACGGTGTCTGCACGGATGTCGTCGCGAATGCTATGAAGGCAGCAGGCTATGATCTGATGGAACTTGTGTCAGAAGACATTGTTGCGCATCCTGATTATTATGACATTGTGGAGCCGGATAAGAATATCGACTTCCGGAGAGTGAAAAATCTGCAGGTCTGGTTCAGAAATAATGCAATCAGTCTGACAACAGACGTATCCGATACACAGGAATGGCAGGGCGGAGATATCGTGATCTTCGAGAATCACATTGGGGTGGTTTCCGACCGCCGGAATAAGGATGCTGTGCCATACGTGATTCATCACAATGATCCGTGGCAGAAAACTTATGAACAGGATATTGGGGGTGCGGACGAAATCCTGGACCAAATGAGGTCATTAACAGGAGGGTGTATTTTAGCAGGCAATGGGAGCCATATTCCCAATAAACAATTGACGGAATTGATGGAGTTTATCTCAGCACAATATTTTCTTTAATTGAGATTCAGCACATAATCAGTTCTATTAGAGATGGAGAGATAATGAACGAAAAATACATTAGCCCGGCACAGAGGATTGCAAGGCAGTCTGAGACATCTCAGACCGGGAAAAAAGAATTGTTGATAAAAAAAGGAATGGAGATTGCAATGAAAAAAGGAATTTCCAAGACCTCAATTAATGATATTACTACAGCATGCAATGTTGCCAAAGGAACGTTTTATTATTATTTTGAAAATAAAGAAGACTACATTAAAGCTGCTGTAATGGGCTTAAATATTCAGGACGTATACAATGAATTATCGTCAATGAATGATATGTCAATCATCGAAAAGATTCGATACTATAACTTTGCATATGCAAAAAAAATGTACGAAGAAATTGGATGGGATTTCTGTCATATATGGAGTCAGATTGTCATTGAATATCAGAGTACAGAACGTTTGGAGGAAGATTTAAGACAGATGCAGAGTATTCTTGAATCCGGTGTTGATTCTGGAGAGATACAGAAAGATGCTGATTGCAGGAAGATTGCCTGGATGATAGTCACATACATTTATGGAGCTGCATTTATCTGGCATATCTGTAATGAGGAGATGACGGTTGTAAAACTGATAGAAATGTTCAATGAACAGATTGAAGGTTTTCTGGCCCCTGTATTAATAAAGCGATAAACTGTATAATCGGCATTAATGAATACACAAAGGAACCATCAGTAAGAGATACTGAACGTTCCTTTGTTTTTTTGTACAAAAAAAGCGTTTGATTTTGGTTGATATGGCTGGTGACAAAAAACAGAAGGGAAAGTAAAATGACCGTAAGTCATCTGACTATTGGTCAGATGACTTACGGTCAATGAGTTTTATGGTTCATTATTACAACAAGGAGGGAGCCACTATGTTTAAAGCATTATTTCAGCCAATACAGATAGGAAGTATGACAGTAAAGAACCGTCTGGTCATGCCAGCTATGGGAACGAACCTTGGAGAGCCCGGAGGTTTAGCCAGCGATGCCCTGATTGAATACTATACTCAGAGAGCAAGAGGTGGAATGGGGCTCATCATCACTGAATGTACAGCCGTAACACCGGATGGCATGTCCTTAAAATATGAAGGCGGTATGTGGAATGATGAACAGGTTGAGAGTTTTAAGAGACTGACTTCAAGCATTCATGAAGCAGGCGGGAAAATCGTTATGCAGCTTGTTCATCATGGACGACAGGGAAGCCAGGCTTACAATGGCGGCAAGCAGATTTGCGGCCCGTCATCGGTTCCCTGTCCGCTTATGCAGGAGATTCCTCATGCATTTACAACGGAAGAAGTCTATGAACAGATTGATATTTATGTAAAGGCCTGCGTCAATGTGCAGAAGGCCGGATTTGACGGCGTGGAACTTCATGTTGCAAGTGGCTATTTGATCGAGCAGTTCCTTTCCCCACATTCTAATAAAAGAACGGATGAGTTTGGTGGAACCCTCCATAATCGTATGAGATTTCTTCTTTCCATTATCAAGGGAATACGCAGAAACTGTGGAAATGATTTCCCGATTATTATACGACTGGCTGTCGAAGAACTTATGACAGGTGGGCTTGGTCTTGCGGAAGCAAAAGCAATCGTTCGTGCATCAGTCGATGCAGGAATAGATGCAGTAGATGTTACCATTGGTACTTATGGAAGTATTCAGAATATCATTGCTTGTTCCCATTATCAGCCAGGTTACATGTGGGATTATCCGCGTGAAATCAAAAAAATGGCCGGTGTTCCGGTAATCGGAGTCGGACGTCTTCAAGATCCCTATGTAGCTAATGAAGCAGTCGTTTCCGGATATATGGACATGGTAGCCATTGGACGTCAGAGCATGGCAGACCCCCAGTATGCCAACAAGGTTCTTGCAGGAGATTTGGAAGATATCTGTCCATGTATCAGCTGTAATCAGGGATGTATCCATCAACTCTTTGCAGATACTCATGTAAGCTGTGTATCTAACCCATTTAATGGATTTGAAACAGAGAAAATTATTAAAGAAGCCGAAACAAAGAAAAATGTTGCTGTAATCGGTGGAGGACCGGGAGGACTGGAAGCAGCCTGGATTCTTGCAAAGAGGGGGCATAAAGTAAAATTATATGAGAAAGAAGATCATCTGGGCGGTGCATTTCTTGTTGCAGCATATCCCCCTGGGAAAACAGATATTACTAAAATGATTGCTTACTATGAGCACCAGTGCAAGAAGTACGGAGTGAAAGTATTCCTGAACACCGAAGTAAATGCCCGGTTATTAGAACAGGATAAACCGGATGCTATTGTTCTTGCTACCGGAAGCAGCCCCTTGAAGCCGCACATTGAAGGTATCGATAACGAGAACATTTTACTGGCAAATGATGTGCTGACCGGAAAAGCTGTTACAGGCCACAAAGTTCTGATTGCAGGAGGAGGTCTGATTGGATCCGAGACAGCGGAATTCCTGGAGGAACAGACCAGAGAGACAGCCATTATTGAAATGAAGCCTATGATTGCCGGTGATCTTCCTGTCCATAACCGTCCTGTGATGATGGAAGCCCTTCACAGATATGGTGTCGATATGTATACGGATGCAAAAATACTGAAGTTTACTAAGGATGGAGTAGTATATGAGAAGAATGGAGAGACATGTGAACTGACAGGATTTGACAGCATTGTTCTTGCCATGGGTACCGTTGCCTACAAT
The DNA here is from genome assembly GCF_052064775.1 of Oribacterium sp. HCP28S3_H8. NCBI lineage: Bacteria > Bacillati > Bacillota > Clostridia > Lachnospirales > Lachnospiraceae > Oribacterium > Oribacterium sp. HCP28S3_H8. The sequence continues at coordinate 107,164 of NZ_JBQHUZ010000004.1, forward strand.
CCTCTTAAAGAAGCTGCCAGCAAGGTGTGTAAGGAAGTTTATTCCATCGGAGATGCTTCAGAAGCAGGAAATGTATTTGCAGCAACTCATGATGCAATGAATGTAGCTCTTACTATCTAATCATCGAAAAGGAATCATAACAAAGACGAGGGCGGTAATTATATGGCAACTAATTTTGTATTTCATAATCCTACCAAAATATATTTTGGAGATAAACAATTAGAAAAGTTGGCGGATGAATTTCATAAACATCAGGTGAAAACAGTCCTGCTTGTTTACGGAGGAGGTTCCATTAAACGTAACGGGATATATGATCAGGTTATGAAGATCTGTATTGATGCCGGTGTAAAAGTAGCGGAATGTGGCGGAATTGAACCAAATCCAAGGCACACTACAGTGAACAAGGCAGCAAAAATCTGCAAAGAAAACAAGGTGGATGCTGTTTTAGCTGTAGGCGGAGGATCTACAATTGATTCAGCAAAAGCAATAGCAGAAGCAGCTATGTATGATGGAGACTGCTGGGATCTTGTGACAGATAAAGCATCCGTTGAAAAAGCGCTGCCAATATTTACGATAGGTACTCTTTCCGCCGCCGGTGCTGAGAACGACGCCTGGACAGTTATCACAAATCTCGAGACAAAGGAAAAAGTGTCTCCATGGAAGGAAGTCTATCAGGTAACAGCAGCTTTTGTAAATCCTGCTTATACAAAGACTGTGAATGCATATCAGACAGCTGCAGGAAGTATGGATATTCTTTCTCATGTCACCGACTGCCGTTATTTTATCAGCGAAGATAAGCTGGATGTGGTTAACGAACTGATGGAGACTATGGCAGCCTCTGTGATTAAGTACGCGCCGATTGCCATTGCAGAACCGGATAACTTGAAAGCCAGAGAAAATCTGGCTTGGGTACAGACAATGATCACCGGAGGTATCATGGATCTTGGAAGTGAGACAAGCATGGTGCTCCATATGATGGAACATTAGATTTCTGCTTACTATGATATTAATCACGGCCATGGAATCGGTATTCTGATGCCCAGATGGATGGAATATGTTCTCGATGAAAACACTGCTCCGGCTTTTTATCGATACGGATGCAGATGCTTTGGCGTGGAGGCAGGACTTCCCGACATGGAAGGTGCTAAAAAGACGATAGAAGCCCAGAAAGATTGGACATTTAATAAACTTGGTCTTTCTTCCAGACTGTCTGACCTTGGTGTGAATGATAAAAATATTGATGCCATGGCTCAGGCTGCCTGTGATAGTGTGGGCGGCGTGCTGAAAGGGATCAAAGATCTCAGGAAAGAAGACGTGGCAGAGATATATAGGATGAGCTTGTAAGTGAGAAAAAGATGAGTAAAACCAAAGCTTTTTTTGCCAGCATCTTTTAGCGATGCGCCTATATGATATCCGATTTTTTGATCAAGGATCAGAAAACGATCATGAAAAGTATTTAATAATTTACAGTCAGGGTCAGATATTGTCCATTGAAAGTGGATATTTCGGATGCTGTAAGGCGACAACCTCTATTCGTTGTATAAAGAGAAACAGAGACTCCATCAGTCTTTTTTGAAAGAAGATCTAACGTTCCAGTATCGACATAGCCATCAATAAGTATGATGTCGTTTGATGCCTTTTGTATCAATGTTGAGATTAAACTGAACGCATCATAAATCTGGTCCTCAAAAATATCCTTTCGTAAATTCCGTGAAATCACAAATTGTGATTTCACGGATAAATATATCATGTGGAGAAGTATATCTCCATCAGAAGTTGAAGAGGTGAGCGCATGGCATCCGGACGTATAAAGGGCATTACAATCGAGATTGACGGCGATACCACAAAGCTCACTACGGCTTTGAAGCAGGTTGACAAGCAGATCAGGGACACACAGAGCAGTCTCCGGGATGTGAACAGGTTGCTCAAAATGGATCCAGGGAATGCCGATCTTCTGGCGCAGAAGCAGAAGTATCTGACAGACGCGATTGACGCGACCTAGAAAAAGTTGGAAGAAGAAAAGTCAGCCTTCAAGCAGATGAAAAACGGACCGCAGACTGATGATACAATCCGCCAGCAGGAAGCGCTGACCAGGGAAATCGCGGATACCGAACAGCAGCTGAAAAGTCTGACGAAAAAATATCAGAACTTCGGCTCCGTTGCCGGACAGGAGATTCAGACTGCAGGAAAGAAGATGCAGGATGTCGGAGATAAGATCTCCGGAGCTGGGACAAATATGCCGCGCCTGTCGCCGGTGCGCTTGGCTTCTCTGCGGAAGATACGGATGCGATTGTGCAAATGTTTCCCGGGTCTTTTGTCGTCTCCGGTATCATAGTAAACTGAAAAAACAGATAAAAAATGTACATTTGCCAGGCCGGCATTTTTCCCTCTGGGAAAACGGCTCTTGAATGTCCGCAGTATACCACATCCTGCCGCACACTGCCGCCCAAGGCCTTACTACCGGAATTTTCGGCTCATGGTGTACATTTGAAAGAGAAGAGGGAACCCCGCAAATGAGCGCAGAACACGGCACTTTGCAGCGTCTGAGGAAGGAAGTTTTCTATGACGAGGATACTTTTTGTTTGCCACGGCAGCATCTGACTAAATGGTCAAAAACCCAGTGTTTATGCGGGATTGCGACCACCGGGGCAGGACTTTTATCAACGTTTTATCAACATTAGGATTGAAAGCTTTTCGATGCGACAAATAACAGAATATAAATATATCTTAGTGAAGTCTGGCGCTTACCTATGAATTCATTGCGAATGAGAGGTGAGCGCCTTTTTTATTTCCGCGAGCAACGAGCTATGCGGACAAGCTTGCTTGTCCATATGGCGAATGCCGCGAGAGTCATATGCCCCACAGTAGAACTGCGGGGTATATGACTGCTTCAAGACAGACACCCTATGCATCTGGCCGTCCCTACCTCACTGTACAGTTTCGTCAAAAAGAATAAAAAGTGACAAAACTGCACTTGAAGCCGGCAATGACATGCTGTATAGTATAGGTGCAGTTTTGTCATTTTTTTATAAAAGTGACAAAGTTGCAATATAATGAAGGAGATGGAGAGGATGAACGAACAAGATCGAATCACAAGCTTCTTGAAAGAGAACCTGTCGTTTACCACAAAGGATTTCGTTGGGATGGTAAAAGAATCCCAGGCAGCTTATTCGGACCGGAAGGCATACCGCATGCTGCTGGATCTTCAGGACGACGGGCGAATCATGAAGGTTGGACGCGGACATTATTCAAAAACTTCCGTGAAATCGCCTTATCATTTCAAAGCATCCTCCCTGATGGATGAGTTGGTCGGTTTGATTGATAAAGAGTATCCGCTGATCACATATCAGACATGGGAGCTTTATCAGTGGAATGAGTTCGTGAACCACCAGTTGGCACATAACGCTTATTTTATTGAAGTGGAAAGTGGGCTGGAGACAACAGTCTTTGACATGCTGCTGGAAAAGTATCCCCGGGTGCTGCTGGATCCTGGTATGGAGGAGTATTACCGATATCGCGCGGACGATATGATTATCGTCCAGAAATTGATATCCGGAGCTCCGGCACCACAACCGGGAAGCAAGCAGGCTTCACTTGAAAAGCTGCTGGTGGATATATTCAGCCGGAAACTGACAGGCCAGTTGATCGAGCAGGCTGAGTATCGACAGATATACGAAGATGCATTTGGCAAATATGCAATCAATGAATTGGCACTTTTTCGCTATGCCGGAAGGCGTCATCTTAAATCTGACATCCGAAAATTTATTGAGGATGAGACAAAGATAGAGCTGAGATCGGAGGAATGGACATGATTGATAAGAAAATCTATGATCTTGACTTTATTCGCCAATTGCAGGCGAGGTACAAAACAGATCCGGGCCTATTAGAGAGAGTACTTTACGCATTTGGACTTCTTGAGGCGCTCGTTAAGGTAGGGATGAAGTTTACCTTTAAGGGCGGCACAAGCCTGATGCTCCTGTTGGATCATCCGATCAGGCTATCCACGGACATCGACATCATTGTGGATCCGGGGACTGATGTGGAGAGCTACATTGAGCAGGCGGGAACCATCTTCCCCTTTCTGCGAAAGGAAGAGGATATCCGTAAGGGGCGGAACAATATAGAAAAACGCCACTTCAAATTTATCTACTATTCCCCCGTCCGGCAGAGAGAGTTTTACATATTGCTGGATATTGTTTTCATGGAATCTCCGTATGACCAGGTTGTGACAAAGCCCATTCGTAATGATCTACTTGTCACAGCTCCGGACGACCTTGTGGTAACCATGCCAACGATGGAATGCATTCTGGGTGACAAGCTGACTGCTTTCGCCCCGCATACCACAGGCGTCCTGCTGGGGGAGGGAAAAGAACTGGAGATCGCCAAGCAAATGTTTGATGTAGCCATCTTGGCAGAGCGGATGCAGGACCAGAAGCAGTTTCGTACGACCTACGACAGAGCCGTTGTAGAAGAACTGGCTTTCCGGGGATTGGAATTGGAAAAAGAGAAAGTTTTGAAAGATACCATCCGGGCCTGCATCAGCATTATCAGCCGTGGAGAATATGATAAAGAGGACTATGTGGAATACCTGAAGGGTATTCGCTCCCTGACGGATCATATTCTTGGGAAGAAATTTACACCGGAAATCGCTGCTGAGAAAGCATGTTCAGTGATGTGTCTTGCCGCCAGTGCTTTGACACAGACGAATTATCCGAAGATTGCTGATGCAGCAGGATATGCGAAAGAACGTATTGCTGGCGATCAATATAAGCGCCTCGCTTATATCCGGAAGAGAAATCTTGAAGCATATGGTTATCTTGTGGAAGCTACAAGGATGCTAGAAGGTGTTTAATGTTTATTACATTACATAGCCCGATTAGTATGTTCCTTTTATTGGAATAAACTGATCGGGCTTTTTTTATTTCATGCAAAGGAGGACACCATATGAATTATGAGCAGTTTCTGGAACAAGGGAATGAAACATATCATTCCATAATCATGGGAACATTATAATGAAGTCGCTTAAAATCGAATTGATGCCCTATTGAATAGGGAGTATATTAAAGGTAACAGTTGAGCCTGTTAAAGTGTATGAAGCAGATGAGGTAAAGAAAATTAGAAATTCAACCGGAATGTCACAGAAGATATTTGCAAGTTATATGGGCGTTTCAGACAAGACAGTTGAAGCATGGGAAGCAGGAACAAATCATCCATCAGGAGCTGCAAGCAGACTTCTCAGTATGATTGAGAAGGATAAGGAGCTTATTATTAAGTTTCCTTTTGTGACAAATGCAATGGCAAAATAAATAGCATTACAATTTAATACGTGAAGTCATCAATCCGCTTACCCTTGGGTATGAACCTTCTGATCAGGCCGTTATACTTCATTTTACAATCGGCGGCTTATAATCAATTCATCAAAGGAAATTTTCACTACGGCGTGAAAGAAGATACAAAAGTAAGAAGTCATAAAAATAGCAACGTCATTATCGATGCATCGGATAGCGATACTGAGGAGTTAAAGAATGAGTAATTACTACGTTTTTCGAATAAACTACGATGATCGATTTAAGCTGATTCGTAACGAACTGGTGAGCAAGCATTTGCTGAGACAGGGCTGGGGCACCTATGGCATGGCCCTTGATTCTTCGTATGATGCATTTAAGGCCGGATGGCAGGCTGAATGGGAAAAAGATCTCCCGGACGAAACGATGCGAGCCCGGTACAACAATCTTTCAATCATGTTGGAAATCAAACCGGGAGATTACATTATCGTACCGAAGGTCAGCATGGAGGAAGATTATGTATGCCGAAGCTTCGTCATCGCGAAATGTAAGAAGAAATACCGCTTTGATGTTCTTTCAGAGGCAGAGGACTTCGGCCATATTATAGAAGTTGAAGATGTATTCAGCTGCAGCTATGATAAGAATCTGCATGCGCAGACTATTAAGAGCAAGTTCATAGCGTATCAGTCTCCCCTGAACCGCGTAAGGAGTGAATCCTTCAAAGAATCCGTAGATGAACTTGTGCGTCTGCATGCAGAGCAGCCGGACGAATTTGCAAAGGACAGCACAGACCTGATTTCCATGGTCAGCAGAGCGACTGCTTCAGCGAGAAATCAATATCTCGAGCAGATCAAATCTGCGCTACAGAAGATCGATAATCATAAATTTGAAGATATTATCGGAGAGCTGTTTATAAAGAACGGCTACACGCTGACGGATAACAACTGGTATGACGGAGAAGGCGGAGATGTAGATCTGGTCTTTGAATGCTTTAACCGGAATACTCTGATGTATAATATCTATGAAATCTGCGATGTGAAGATGCCGCATATTTATGTTCAGGCAAAGAAGAAGACGGGTAAAGACACGGGCGATATCGTGGGTGTAGATCAGCTTGTGAAGATGGAGGCTCGCATCCCGGAGAAAAATGCCATTTTGATGGTTATCAATCTGACAGACGAATTCTCCGATGAAGCCAAAGAAAAAGCCGATGAAAACGGAATTATTCTGATTAACGGATTAACATTCGCGTCTCTTCTTGTCAGGTATGGAATAGAGGTTGATATACGATAAAGTACCTGGCTGACAAATCGATATTTGGAGGATAATAAGATGTTAGAATTTAAATATGATACTCAACTTTTAATAGAAGGCGAAAACCTTGAGGAAGATAAAATTAGAGAATATTTCACTAACAATTTTAACGGAGATTGTTTGTTAGCAGTTGGAGATGAAGAACTTATAAAAATTCATTTTCATACAAATGAACCATGGAAAGTATTAGAATACTGTTCACAGCTAGGAGAAATTTACGACATTGTTATTGAAGATATGGACAGGCAAGCGAAAGGTTTAAAAGGCTAAATCTTGCTAATGTTTGTCAAGCAGATTTTTGATGATTTCGAGAACCTTGAGAACAAAAAAGAGAGTAACCTTAATAAGACCTGCTGTTGCAGGCCGGCAGTTAACAGCTATAATGAAAGCGGACAGATTTACTTGTACAACTCCATTGCACGAGCGTAGTAGATCCGCAGAAACTTATTGACGGCAGCCATTTTGGCTACGTTGTATGGTTTCCCTTCCTGTTCCTTTTTGAGCAGAAAAAGGTAAACAGGATCGTCCTGAGGTTTTGTCAGTTTGAGAGCCTGCATTACCTTAAAACAAGCTTTTCTGAGAGCCGGGTTGCCACGTTTGGAGATGTGACGATTCCGGCTCTCGAATTGTCCGGACTGATATGGCGGAGCATCATTGCCTGCATAAGCATTGAGTGCTTTGCCACTGTGAAAACGGCGAATGTCACCGATTTCTCCAAGAATGATCGGTCCCAGTCGGTCCCCCACGCCGGCCATAGAACGAAGCACTTTGTACTCCGGCATGGTCTCTGCTATGATCCGCATTTAAAGATTGATCTCATCGGCAGCTTTCTGAGATGTGGATACGAGATCAACACATTGATCCTGAGTCATTGCGGATAAGGGTTTTTCTCCACGGGTGGTAACACTGTTAAGGACCAGCTCATAGATAGCCAGTCCCTTAGAACCGGCAAAACGATCCTTGGTCTTTTTGACTAGGACTTGATAGCTGTCCAGGAAACGTGTCTTGCCCATCTTACGGATTACATCGAAAGACTTGAAACGCTTAATGAAACGCAGAAGCACACAGTTGTCGGGATCCCTGCTTTTAAGAGGAAGAATGGTCGTAATGCCAGGCATTGTTTCATCCAGAAGGCTGAGCAGCTGAACTTTGGCAACAGTTAGGGTTGATATCCTCTGACTGTATTGCCTGGACAGAAAGCGAAGATCTTCATACTTCTGGTCCTGAGGAGTGTAAGGAATCAGCGAGTACGACTTCTCAAGTGCGTACTGAGCGATTCGCAGAGAATCACGTTTGTCTGTTTTCGCCTTTCGGAGTTCGGTATCGCCATACTTCTTCATCTGGTATGGATTGATCAGACAGACTGGGAGTTCCGCTTCCTGAAAGGCTTTCAGAAGTGGATAATGATAGTGGCTGGTAGGCTCCATAAGGATGGTTGGAGGTTCGGACGTCCTTTTGATGTAATCGACCAATGCATGCAGTTCACCAGCGACATGATGAACATCAAAAGGCTTAGCACGGATGGTGCCATCCCCATTGAGAATGGCGACTGTACTCTTGGATTTTGATACATCAATACCAACAGCAATCATGAGAAAGACGCTCCTTTCGTAAGTGGTTTATGATTGGATCTAGCTCTTCAAGGTTCACTCATATTCTTTCGTTAAACGGGAGAAGCATTCTTTCCCAACTTGCTGAATCGAATGTAGAACGATGAAGGCGGGCTGACACATTTAACTCCGGGCGTGGTGTCCCAATTCCAGATTACGTCAGGCCAATCACCTTCATCATAAAGAAAGAGCAGAGACTATGAAAGCCTCTACTCATATATTAAGAATCCCAGTTTATAATACTTATATTTTTTGTTATGGAGGTGGCGGTTATGAAACTGATCAGTCCGAAGACAGCATTGGTATCCTTACTGGGATGCGCTTTTGTCGCTATGAAGCTGATTTATTTCAGAGATCTGTCGGATCTGCCGATGATCATCGTCGTTGGGTACATATCCGTAAGAGGATTATATGTCGCCTTTTCACCGGCAGCCTACGAAGAGGAAGAGCGAAAACAGCGGCGGACAAAGCTGCTGTATCGTAAGCTGTTTGGAAGATTCGCCTATGTGGCCTCGGATGTACCAATTGCGCTGCTTTTACTTGCCGGGCTTCTCGCAATGTTTTGCCCGTGGACGGATGCTCTTCGTGCGGTTTTGATCACTCTTTTAACGCTTGCGTCTACATACGCCATCTGCTTCGGCTGGTATGTTCTATCAAACAAGTGGACGTATATCGAAGACAAAGATTCAGAGAACGGCGAGTTACGTGTTGAAGAAGAAAATGCCTGGAAGATGGTGAACCGCGTTCACAGCATTGTACTGGTACTGCTGATTGTGCTGGGCGGTTTATATCTGTACTCTGGAATATGGTGATCAGGCAGTGTTTAAAGTCACGAAAGAAGACGGCCTGGTGAGTCTCTATATGCGTGTTGAGTGATTACAGGTGGGGGGGGAGACAAACGGATATTTAGTAAGCGCTCAGTATGAGGGCGTCTATGATTGCGTCCGAGGATGTGCCATACTATTAGAAACATGAGTACGATAGTCGCACATCTTTTTTGGTATTCACAAGAGTGGATCATTTCACTACACTGCCATTTCGCATAAGTGGACTATTTACTCTACTTAAACTACGAAGGAGGAATGGCCTTTTATGTCGAAATACAGACCGAAGAAAGACTCAGATCAATGGCGAGAGACTATCCTGGAAGCACGAAAAAGTGGGCTCAGTGATCAGGAATACTGCAGAACGCATGGAATACCGTCCAGTACATTTTAAAGCGCGCTCAAGCGATTAAGAGCGCTTGCCTGTGAATTTCCAGATAAAGCAACGCCTGTTTTGAAAAGCAGGAAGTGGTTCCTGTAAATGTCGCTGATCTGTCGTCACCATCAGCGGATCAAATGCATCAAGTCTCAGATGCTGTCAATCCCATGACGGTTAAAGCATTTGAAGCAACCATCCGGATTACAATGGGAGGTAGTACACTTGAATTAACGAATGACGCCGATCCGATGGTCGTCGGCCCGCTCCTTAAAGTACTGAAAAGCTCATGTTAGGTGATATATCCAGTGCAAATAAGATCTATCTCGTGACAGGCTTCACTCCACTACGAAAAGGATGGTTTCTGCCTTCTTTATAAAAGACTGGAAAAAAGTCAGGACGATACCTTTCACTTTCAGTGGCCGCGCAACGCATCAGAAATCAGGACACTCACCCGCCAGCAGTTCCGCTGGCTGCTGGAAGGATTGTCTATTGATCAGCCCAAAGCTATCCATCCAACTACAGAAAAACATGATTTCTAAACATAGGTAATGTTGCACAAACTTTCAAAAATTGCATAAAGTTGTCCTTCATCGTCTTCCCGTATAGGCTGACAAGACTGAGAAATACATGCTTTCAGTGGTATAATCAAACCAATTTTGAAAGGATGTACTTCCCAATGACTCGTGCAGATTTCAGCGGACACAGCAAAGATGAAACAATTGAATATCTTATAAATGAGCACAATGCAATGGAACATCAGCTGGCAGATCTGCGTCAGGAACTAGCAGAATCCAAAGAGATCATTGCAGAGTTCAAGCGGATGATCTTTGCTTCGAGATCTGAAAAGAAGCATGTGGGGTATGAAAACCCAGAGCAGCTGACACTGAAGGACCTTTTTAATGAAGCCGAGTTTGCAGCAGATCCGACCGTGAAAGAACCGACAGTTGAGCAAATCGTCAAAGCTTATACGCGAAACGCGGCTGGAGAAAAAAAGCATAAAGCATCATATGATGAGCTTTACGATTCTCTTCCTTCAAGAGACATGCTGTGCGAAGCAGATAAGGAAGATAAGATCTGCCCAAGATGCGACAGCACGATGGAACGGGTCGGCTGGGAGTATGTCCGTACTGAACTTGAGATCATCCCGCCACAAATACGGCGTGTCAAAATCTATCAGGAAAGCGTTCGCTGTAAAAGATGCTTTGAGGAAACCGGTGAGGCTTACTTTGCTCTCGCGGCAGTTCCTTCCCCGCTTATAAAGCACAGTCCTGCATCCCCGACGACCGTAGCATATGTGATGTATCAGAAGTACATCAATGCGATGCCTTTGTACCGACAGGAAAAAGAATGGAAACAGATGGGAGCACCGGTTAAACGCGCCACATTTGCAAACTGGTATATCTACTGCGGATTGAATTACATGAAGCCGATATACGAGACAATGGTGAAAGACCTTCTTGAAAGGAATGTCACCTGTGCGGATGAAACTCCCTGTCAAGTACTCAAGTAGAATGATCGTACGGCTCAGCAGAAATCCTATATGTGGATTCATTGTACCTCAAATCTCGACGGATTGCCGCCGATCATGCTTTACAAATATAACTCATCCAGAGCCGGAGCAATTCCGCAAAACTTTTATGAGTCGTATCATGGCAGGTACTTCCTGGCAGACGGGTATCAGGGATACAATCATCTGCCGAAAGGCGTTCTCCGATGCGGCTGTCTGGCGCATTTCCGGAGAAAGTTCTATGACGCCATACAGCAGAGGATCTGAAGCTTGGTAAATCCAAGTCACCTGCAGCAAAGATCGTAAATCTTTGCTCAAAGTTATTTGGGATTGAGCGTGAGTTCATAGATCTGAGTGCGGATGAGCGCAAAGCAAAAAGAGAATCATCCGAGGAACATGAGATCTGGAATCAGATCTGGGATACGGTGGATATGATCTCAGCAAGCAAAACCAGCCTGTTGGGGAAAGCGGTGACGTATGCCCAAAATCCGAAACCGTATATGGAGAACTATTTCCTGGACGGCAGTATCCCGATTTCAAATAACTTTACAGAAAGCTGTGGCGCCAGACCGTACGCTGTAGGCCGGAAAAATTTCTATTTTCATGACACACCTGCTGGCGCAGAAGCAAGCGCCATTATCTACAGTCTGGCTCAGACAGCCAAACTGAATCAGCTGAGTATTTTCAAATATCTACAAGTGGTACTTCTTTACATGCCGGACTATGTTAATGAGCCCGAGGGCATTGAAGAACTGATGTTATGGTCAGATAAGATGAAGAAACTCTGCGCGATAAATGAAAAAGCCACTATCGAAGACAAGGATGGAAATCCAAAAATTTTTCGGTAGTTGGTTAGTGAGCTCAATTAACATTGAGCGCTTACGTTACAGTTATAGTAACACTATTTTTTAATGGAAATTCATGAAGTATACTAAAAAGGATCTTGAAAACAAGTTCGGCTTTGATCGACATGCGCTAAAGAAATTAGAAAAAAATAATGAACTTCAACCTTATACTGATCAAAATGGTCATACATATTATACTGAAGAGCAGGTTAAGCTTCTTAATGATAGATCTCATGGGCGGCTGATGAAATTTGGTAATAATTGGATAAATTTTGGAAACGTGCCAAAAGCTATTACATCTGATGAACTACTTTGGAATAAAGCTGCAGAATTACGAAGCAAGGTACCATTTCATTATGAGTCTAACGATGGAATACTCGTTATTGAAGGAATCAATAAGAGTATAGTGACTGTTAGCTTTAATAATCAGACAAAAACGATTTCAAAAGGTTCCTTAAAAAAATGTAATTTAAAAGAGTTTTTGGGTATATATAGTTCAGATTTTAAGTACCCCGTTGGTTATCATTTTATGCATGGAGCAACTAATATTACTTTTATAGATCAAATCAGAAATCCTAAAACTGGAAGAAAGGCATACCGTTATAAGTGCAATCGATGTGGCCAAGAGGGGACTGCTGATGAATATAATTTGACAGATAAAGGCGTTTGTAAAATATGCTCTAATAAGGAAATTATTGTGGGAATAAATGACTTAGCAACTACTGACTCTTGGATGGTGCCTTATTTTGTAGATACTTCACTGACTAAAAGTATATCGAGTGGATCAACGATTAGAGTGCTAGTAAAGTGTCCTTATTGTGGCAAAATCAAAAAAATGAAGCCAGATACTTTGAAGCGCACCCATAGTATTGGATGCACCTGTGGTGATGGCTTCAGTTATCCAGCTAAGTTTATGCATAATGTTCTTGAACAACTCGTTATAAAGGATCAAATTCAGTCCTTTAAGACAGAATTTTCTGCACCTTGGCTTGGGAAAAGAAGATTTGACTTTATGGTGCTTATGCCCGATAAAAAATTCTTTATCGAAATTGATGGAGGTCTTGGTCATGGCAATAAAGTTATAGATTCATCGGTCTCGCCGGAAACGACTTTGAAAATTGATTCCGAAAAAGATAGATTAGCCAATGAACATAATTTTCAGGTTATACGAATTAGAGCATTAGAGTCAAATTGCATTTATATGAAACAAAGTATTAGTAAAGGATTAGATGGTATTTTTGATTTAAGAGATATTGAATGGGTAAAAGCTGATAAATTTGCTGTTTCTAATTTAACAAGAGAAGTATGCAAATATTATGAATCTCACAAACCAATTTCAACGAAAAGTGTCGGAAAGCATTTTCATCTATCGTCTGGTACCGTTCTACGTTATATCCATATAGGGGAGAAATTTCAATGGTGTAAGTATGACTATGATTCCTTGAACAAAAGAAGAACTGAATATCAACGAAGGGAAAAAGAAGCTAAGCTCAAGCAAGTATGTGAATTCTATAAGAATAACAGGCCTATTTTAGCTTATGAAATTGCAAAACATTTTGGTTATTATCCAAGTACAGTTCTAAATTACTTAAAAGAAGGTGAAAAATTAGGTTATCCTGCGTATGATACTAACTATGCAGAAGAACGAAATAAAGAGCAGATCAGAACCATTCAAGGACATGAACGTAAAACGGCAGTAATAATAGTTGACTCAGAGAACAATGTTATAGAAGAATTTGAAAGCCTGAAAATGGCTGCAGATAAACTTGGAGTGAGTTCTTCGGCTGTGTACAGTTGGTGCAAGCGAAGAGGAAATTGTAAGGACAAGAAGCTCCGATTTAAGAGTGATATGCAATCGTTAAATCTTGCACCCCTTAATACACACCCCAGTGATAATCCAGACTGACTACTTTTTGACTACTTTTCAAGTTCACATCTTGCCTACATTTGCCTATTTACGGTGATTTTACCAGGATTCTATAGATTTTAGAAGCCTGAGTAGGGTGGCAAAAAATGGCGAAACCTCGCAATTCTACGCACTTTATAAGGAGGTAATTCTTTGATTAAAATACTTTTCTGTTGCCACGGCAACATCTGTCGTTCGGTGGCGGCACAGTATATTTTTCAGGATATGATTAGCAGAAGTCAGACCGCAGATCAGTTTCTGGTGGACTCTGCGGCGACTTCGACGGAGGAAATCGGGAATCCTATCTACCCACCGATGCAACGTGCTCTCAGGCAAAGAGGCATTCCCGTTGGAAGGCATCTGGCGAGACAACTTCAGAAATCGGATTACCCGAAGTATGATCTTTTCATTGGAATGGACGAGGAGAATGCATATTATATGAGACGCATCCTCGGAGAAGACCCGGAGCATAAGATTCATTTTCTGATGGAGTATGCGGATCAGCCGGATAAGCAAATCGAGGACCCCTGGTACAGTAGAAAATTTGACCTCTGTGTTTCAGAAATCACAGAAGGGTGCGCCGGACTGCTGCATCGTCTTACACATGGAAAACCGGTTAGCGACTGAATCCGGTCGTACGTCAGGCAATTGCTTGTAATCCATGGACATCATCCTTGTTGTGGTGCATAATACAATAAAGGAAGTATAAAAAGTCACAATATTGAGCATGTAATGATGGAACATGCAAACACAGAAAATATAATAATGGAGAATGTAAATATGGAGAATATAAACACAGACCATACAAAGAACCCCTCAAAGGTTTATTTTACTGACTTCCGCACGAGACTCGGTGTGAGTCTTACGCAGAAACTTCAGAGGCTGATCCGCGCTGCCGGGATCGGTAACATTGACATGGACGGCAAATTTGTCGCGATCAAAATGCATTTCGGCGAGCTTGGAAATCTTGCGTATCTGCGTCCGAACTATGCCAAGGCCGTCGCAGATGTCGTGAAGGAGCTCGGTGGTCTTCCGTTTCTCACGGACTGCAATACCCTGTATCCCGGAAGCCGTAAAAACGCGCTTGAGCATCTGGAATGTGCGGAGATCAACGGCTTCAATCCGCAGACAACCGGCTGCCAGATTCTGATTGCTGACGGTCTGCGTGGTACGGATGACGTTGAGGTACCGGTCCGTAATGGCGAATACTGCAAAACTGCTTTTATCGGACGCGCCATCATGGATGCGGATATTGTGATTTCACTGACGCATTTCAAAGGGCATGAAGCGACCGGTTTCGGCGGTGCGCTTAAAAATCTCGGCATGGGCTGCGGCTCACGTGGCGGCAAGATGATACAGCATAATCAGGGGAAGCCGCACGTAGATCAGGAGCTTTGTCGTGCATGCCACCGTTGTGCCAAGGAGTGTGGTTCCGATGCCATTTCCTATGATAATGGAAAAGCCTTTATCAATCAGGAGCTCTGCAAAGGCTGCGGTCGCTGCATCGGCGCTTGCTCCTTTGATGCGATCAGCAACGATAACAGTGATGCGAATGAAATCCTCGGCTGCAAAATCGCGGAATACTCGCAGGCTGTTGTCGACGGAAGACCGTGCTTTCATATCAGCCTGATTACAGATGTTTCACCAAACTGCGACTGCCATCCGGAGAATGATGCGCCGATACTACCGGATCTTGGTATGCTGGCATCGTTTGACCCTGTTGCACTGGATCAGGCCTGCGTGGATTTGTGCCAGAAGGCAGCACCAATCCGCAACAGTCAGCTGGGTGAGCATCTTGCGGATCCTGCGTTTCATCAACATCATGATCATTTCATGGACAGCAATCCCAACGTCCGTTGGAAAGAAACGCTGGAGCATGCGGAGAAGATCGGACTTGGTTCCAGAACATATGAACTTGTAAGACTGAAGTAACTCACGTATATCCTATGGAAGTCCCGTAAAATGGTATGACTTTGCAGAGTATAAACATCTGGATAAGCGGAATATTGAATGTATTTTCACTCAAGCTGTCTGGATATTGCGGCACCTGAATACAAGCGCAAAAGTATCTTTAGCGCCTGAGAAAATCTGAAGCGCAGAGAAGTTTCATCCGAATTTTACAAAAGAGGAGCTTATGCATGAACGCGATTACCATATATCTTGATGAACAGTGGGTGAATGCAATCAGCGGAAAAGATCCACGAATCGCCGCACGTGTTTTTGCCGAGGCGCTGACACATCGTTTCCCGGCGCTGACACTGCAATATCTTGGGATTACCAAGCTGGAGCTGTTTTATGATGAAAAAAATATCCACTCCAGGGATCTGGAAAACACGCTCAGAAGCATTCTCCGGAACCAGTTCCAGCTGGATGCAGAGTACATGGATGTAGTGATGACGGTAAAGTACGCAGAACTGGATCCCTCAGAATATGCAGAGGATACAGATGAGTACCCAGATAATTTCAATGCTGATGCCGACAGCCAAATGGCCATAAAGGATCCTGCCGAGATGGAAGACACACCGGGCTCTGGAAACTCTCATGCAAATGCAGAGTATACTACCGCAGATACCGATACACAATTCACAACCACCAATACGCGTGCGGAGTCTGCTGCAACATACACAGAGCCGGAATCTACAGCCAATGGTGCAGAAACAGAGTCCGGAACTGCTGGTGCAGATGCGGCGCCAACCGCTGCCAAGGCAGCTACATCTGCCATTGCTTCCGCACCGCGTCTCCCTGGAGGGTATATCCCGGAGGGTGGTCCTGCCCTTAAAAAGATCCGGAAGCTCCGGGGATATGACAGCCTGGTGCAGCTTTGTAACTCCATCCATGCCATGCTGCCGTATCTCCGCAGCAGCGCACGCCTGTTGGATGTCCTGGATGACCGGGTCTACCTGTTTTCCGTAAATATCGGTGTCGGCATGACGGCGCCGATCTCCGACTTTTTTGACTATCTCGTAGAGGATCAGCTGATCCCTGGAAATGGCGGTGGCTGCGAACTCAGGATTTCTCCGGATACCGGGGAGTATCTCAGCTTAAACGATGCCAAAGCCTACATGGCGCAGAGCGAGGCAAGTTTGTTTTGCATCGACATCACCGACTGGGTGGATGATATTGATGATCCCGCATTCCGGGACTTCCTTCTTTACCTCTATGCGCAGGACAGCGAATGCAGGTTTATCTTTAAGATGCCGTACTTGGAAAAAAAGGTCATAAATCACGTTGCTTCTGTACTTGGTGACATCTTTACCCTGGATACCATTGTGCTTCCACCGCTACCGGAGGAACTCTTGATTCGTTCAGTCGAGGACCAGCTTAAGGACTACGGCTTCCGGGCAGATGCAGATGCAATGGAGCTTTTCCGTAAAAGAGTCAACGAGGAAAAGTCCGACGGACATTTTTACGGAGTCAGCACGATCAATAAAATCGTTCGCGAGATGGTAGTTGCAAAACTTAGGAGTCTCGCCGAGAGTAAAGCAATGCAATGCGGCGAATGCTCCGCGCCTTCCGATGCCCGTGAGCCGCAAGATGCAGAAAGTTCTGAAGTGAAAGATTGCAGCTCCGATGCAGATTGTAATGATGCTACGCATAAGATGACTGCTTCCGTAAAGGCACAGCCTGCCAATACAAAACACGGCACAGTGTCTGCACCGGTAAAGCTCTCTTACGAGGATCGTCTGATTACCGCAAAGGATCTGCCTTCACTGGTATCTCCCAAGAGCCTGAAGGAGCTTACGCCGGAGGAGAAGCTTGCGGAGCTGGTTGGCATCGATTCCGTACGGAAGCAGATGGACAAAATTCTTAAGGAAATTACAAAAAGCGGCACGGAAAACGTGGATTTCGGACACCTGAACATTCGCTTTATAGGAAATCCGGGCACAGGACGGACGGAGATTGCCCGTATCCTCGGTGCCATTCTTAAGGAGCGGGGTGTGCTCAAAAATGGTGGTTTCCTTGAGCATGACATTACGGATCTTGCCGGATGTATTGAAGGTGAAACGGTGCCGAAAACACTCGCGATCTGCAGGGATGCCGAGGGGTCGGTACTCTTTATAGATGAGATTTTCCGTGAGGAACCGGAAACGGGAGAGGATGCGGAGGAGCTGCAGCAGGGTATGTCCGACAAGGGAGAGAGTTCTCCAACGCCGGAACAGCTTGCGCTTGCCAAAAAGCGTAAAATCCGGTATCGTCGTGAAGCGATGGATGCCTTGATTTCTGAAATGAAAAATCCGGAGACGCATATGCTGACGGTTATTTCCGGGACGGAAGCCGATATGGCACGGCTGGAAAAGGAGTATCCGGAGCTTAGCTCTGACATGCCATATGAGATCCGCTTTGAGGACTTCAGCCGGGAGGAGCTTGGGGAAATCTATCTGCATATGGCAAAAAGAGACCGCTTCCGCGTGGAAAAGGGCTTAAGCGATGAGGTTATGAACTATTTCCGTAAGCTTCCGGATCAGGTTCTGAGAAGCGGAACCTTCTCCAATGCGCGGTATGTCAGGAACCTGTTTGAGCGCACTACCTCCAAGACGCTTTTGCGGGAGGAGCTTGGCACATCTATATCCCGGAAGCGGGAAATCACCAGCGCAGATTTCCGTCTGGCTGCCGATGAAAGCACAGAGGTGCTCAATGAAAAGGAACCAAAGAGGTATCCGATGGGATTCCATCTGTAAGTTCATAATGGTCTTTGTAAAAGGATATCTCAAGGAGGATAAATTTTGAGAACAGACTGGTACTTTCTCCGGCATGGAGAGACGGATTATAACCGGAAAACCCTGATGCAGGGACATATTGATATCCCGCTCAATGACAACGGACGCCGGCAGGCACGGGAAGCAAGAGATGAGCTTAAAAAGCAGCGGCTCAGCTTCCAGCATATCTATAGCAGCACGTTGGACAGAGCTGCAGAGACCGGAGAGATCGTTACCGGCAGAGCACGACGGGACTTCTCGCTGGATTCGCGTCTGATCGAAATGGGATTCGGTGTCTGGGAAGGCATTTCCTATGTGGAGGGCGGTCCGGAAATCCTGCGTCTTAACGATGATCCGGAGCACTATATCCCGCCGAAGGGTGGCGAATCCTTTGAGGATGTATACCAACGCGCAAGTGACTTTATCAGGGATTTGAAGCGTGCTGCCGCTCCCGGCGGGGATGATGCCGGGGGAAATGTCCTGATCGCGACGCATGGCTGTACCCTTCGCTCCATCCTGCGCGTATTGAGCGGGCTGCCGTTACGCGATTTCTGGACGGTTAAGGTGGGAAACTGCGACATGTTTCACTATGCGGTGGAGGATGGTGTGATCCGGGAGTGCCCGATGGTTCTCCGGCATCAGGACCCCTTTGACCCGCATTTTATAGAGTATCACAAAAACTCCTGAGCGTGTGACTGTCAGATCTCATAATTACCCTTCAGAGCATCCGGATGACGGAATCCTCTAAAGACGTTTTAAAATACCGGGTGTTAAAGGCTGCCTTGCCATATGTTCTAAAGTATGGTATAAGTTGTTTTTTTGGAGCATGCGGAAATACGCTTTAAATATTCGCCGATGGAATCGGTTTTAGGAGAGAGTGCAGATGGGAATTGTTGTCATCGGTTCGGTTTTTGTTGATATTAAGGGATATCCTCTGGCGCAGTATGTACCGGATGGCAGGAACGCAGGCTATGTCGTACAGGTGCATGGCGGGGTCAGCCGAAATGTCGCAGAGGATATTGCCAATGTTGAGCTCAGGCCGACCTTTCTTAGCATCGTAGATGAGAGTGGCACCGGAACGGATGTCATCAATAAGCTGAAGCGGCATCATGTCAACACCGACTACATCATCCGCCAGGCAGGCGGACTTGGAACATGGCTTGCTGTTTTTGACAACGATGGAGATGTTGTAGCTTCGATTTCCCAGCGTCCCAATCTTGATGCGCTTGGGGAGCTGCTGGATACGCGGGGAGATGAGATCTTCCGTCAGGCAGACAGCATCGTGGTGGAAATCGATATGGAGCCGTATCTGCTCAAAAAGATCTTTAAGCTGGCAGATAAGTTTCAAAAAAAGGTCTATGCGGTTGTCTCCAACATGTCGATTGCCATGGAACGACGGGACTTACTGAAGCGGACCGGCTGCATCGTCTGCAATAATGAGGAGGCGGGGCTGTTGTTTTCCGAGGATTACAGCTGCGAAAGCCCGGAGAAGCTTCAGCAGATCATTGCCCGCAATGTTACGAAGGCGCAGTATGCCAAAATGGTGGTAACGCTGGGCGCAAGCGGTGCCGTCTGGGCAGATAGTGACGGGCATTCCGGCTACTGCCCGCCTGTGAATGTTGCGGTCGTGGATACCACAGGAGCGGGAGATGCGTTTTTTGCCGGAGTTACTATAGGGCTTACCTACGGCAAGAGCCTGGAGGACGCATGCTATATTGGCACACGTCTGGCATCCTCCGTCATTTCCACTAAGGAAAATGTCTGTCCGCGTTTCCTCCCAAGTGAGTTTGATCTGGAGCTTGTATGCGCAGAATCCATGAATGAAGATAGTCAGGGCACTGCATCCTGAAATTTACAATGTATGGAATATTGAAGGGCGCCTGTTACTGAGCGTTTTATTACCGACCGGCTGATCTCCTGTGAGATCCTCCGGTTTTCTTTTTTCTTAAGTCGACGTTCTGTCCAGCTTATTTTATAATAAGGTCAGATGATAAAATACGTTTTACGAAATGGAGGTGCGCATGGCTTACAAATGCAAAAACTGTGGCGGGGATGTAAGCTACAACGTAAAGCTCGGAAAACTGGTGTGTGCATACTGCGGAAGCCAGTTTGATCTTTCAGAATATGAGGATATCCGGGCGGAAAAGGAAAATGCGGATGCCTGGGATCTGCCGGTATACCTCTGTCAGTCCTGTGGTGCAGAGCTCGTTGCAGGAGAACATGCCATCGTTACCTACTGCCAGTACTGTGGCAGTGAGTCTCTCATTAAATCTGACAAGAGCGTCAGGGATTTCCCCAAAACCATGATTCCCTTCAAGCTTTCAAAGGAGGACTGCAAGTCTCTGTATCAAAAGAAGTCCACTCGAATCCCGTTTTTGCCGGATGAGCTGAAGAATCCAAACTATCTTGAGCGTTTCAATGGCTTCTATATCCCTTACTGGGATTATCGTATTCACATGACCAGGAATCCGGCTGTGACAATTCATTTTGAGCAGAATCTCTCTCCGAGTCTGTATGAGACGTCTGTAGCAGAGGCAAATATTGAAGTGTCCGGTGCAAGCTCGGCAATCGTTTATGATGCTTCGTCCAGCTTCGATGATGCAATTGATGCAAAAATCAGCGATTTTAATCTTAAGGATCTCACTGTGTATGATCCGAAATATATGGCAGGCTTCTATGCGGACACTGCGGATGTGGACAAATTCACTTATCAACAGCAGGCAATGGAAGCTGTAAGTGAAAATGTAATGCAGAATGCCCGGCAGCAGCTGATGAACAGTCAAAGTCAGGGCTATGGCAGCGTAACCTCATTTTCTCTTAAAGCGAATGCCGGCAATGCGACGGAAGCATTTGGCACGGAAGCCCGGACGATCGAGCAGATGCTGCTGCCGGTATGGTTCCTGACCTGGAAAAAGGGAAACCGGCTTGCCTATGCGGTGATGAACGGGCAGACCGGCACGATGGCTGCAGAGTTTCCGATTGATTCCGGAAAGTTCCGTCGTGCACTGCTGATCACAGCAGTTCTGATATTTCTGATCCTTATTGGGGTGACGAGCTTTATTTCCATTATGCCATCTACCATGCTGATCCTCGTTGCAATCGGACTCATGGTGCTTTTAAAAACGGTAGAAAATGAAGCTTTAGAGCTTGCCATCCGGAAAAATCATGTGAATGATCTCGGGTTTAAGGGTACCTGGAGCTCAGCGCCAAAGGATGTCTCCGCGGTCCCTCATGGTATGGGTACGGACAAGCTGAATAGCAGCTCTGTGGTGGTGATCATTGTCTGTATTGCGCTGGCACTCAGCTTCCTTGAATTTTCCCTGATGGGACCGATTGTGATGCTGCTTACGGCGGTCTTTGGATTTGGAGCCGTAGTGAAAGCCTTGAAGGCTGCGTCATTCGCAAAAGAAAAGGAGATGGGCAGGGATGCTTCTATGCTGTATGCGCTGATTTTACTGGCACTTTTGGTAATTTTACTGGATGTTCATTTTGACTATGTGTATTATGCTCTGGCTTTGCTCTCACTTCTTGCGACATTTGGGGTAAGCAGAAACATGATCCGGCGGGTAAATCTGCTTGCGACACGACCAATACCGGATTTCCATGAGCGGAAGGGAGGAAAAAACGATGCCAGGGACTAAACCAAGCTTATCTAAACGGCTGCTGATGCTATGCATTTTTCCATGCCTTATGCTGTGCTTTACATTGTCCTGCGGATTTTACGCATATGCGGGAACATACACCAACAGCGAGACCGGATATCGTGCGATTGTCACGGATGATGCGGGGATTTTGTCGGATGTGGATGGGGATCTCGAGGCGCTTAAGGAATTTACGCACTATGGTAATGCTGTGATCTTTACAACGGATGAGGGACGCTCCGATATGGATGTGGTCGCGCGTGAGGCATATACCCGCTTTCTTGGTGCGGAAACCCAGAGCGGCGCGATCTTTGTGATTGCCATGAATAACCGCCAGCTTCAGCTTTATGTGGAGGGAGCAGTGGATGAAGGCATTGCTTCCGCCAGGCTGAACACGATTGTCGATAATGTCTATCGTTATGCTTCCGACGGGGATTATGACCGCTGCGCAATTAAGGTATTTACGCAGATGGAGACCTTGCTGGAGGGTGGACGAATTGCCCAGCCGATGCGCTGGATGGTTTGCCTGCTGCTTTCGGTCATTGCTGCTGCAGTCATTACGTACCTAAGGGCAATGTCTGCCCGCAGTGCAGATGCTCCGAAATATGTGAATCATGAAGCTTCGGCGCGGCTTACCTTCCAGAGTGGTCTTGCAGGACTTGCTGTCGGACTGGTTGGACTTACGATTCTGTCTCGTCAGCAGCATCGGCGTGTAAATACAACGCCCGGACCGCGCGGCGGAGGATTCCCCGGCGGTGGCTTCTCCGGAGGCAGTGGGGGATTCTCCGGAGGGGGTGGCTTTTCCGGGGGCGGACGCAGCGGACATTCTGGTGGACATGGCTTCTGATCAGAGCTTCGGGCTCTGACACCTTTACCTTTCACGAGCCAGGCGATCCGTAGGATAGTACTGATGGAATTTTTGAGCCGTGCAAACGCCTCGCTATCCCCACGGGATCTCATAAAACGGTGCAAAACAAAAAAAGGAGGATAAATTCAAGCATCCTATGATCAAAATAGATCTTGTAACAGGTTTTTTAGGCTCCGGAAAAACGACATTTATCCGGCACTATGCCCGGTATCTGCTGGCACGGGGTGAGCGGATCTGCATCCTGGAAAATGATTACGGTGCCATCAATATCGATATGGTGCTGCTCAAGGATCTGCTCGGGAAAAATTTAAGTCTTGAAATGGTCATCGGTGGAGATGGGCAAAGCGCGCACCAGCGACGCTTCCGGACCAAGCTGATTTCCATTGCGATGCTGGGATATACGAGGGTGATTGTTGAACCCTCCGGCATTTATGATGTAGATGAATTTTTTGATACGCTGTCCGATGATCCGCTGGACCGCTGGTATGAAGTGAATACCGTACTCAGCATCGTGGATGCTCATCCGGTTAAGGATCGCTCCACGGAATCCGGATATGTACTTGCATCGGAGTGTGCCGACGCCGGCAAGATTATCCTGAGTAAGACCCGTGGCGTTTCTGAATCAGAAATGCAGAAAACCGTTTCCGGACTGAATCAGGCGATGGAGACGATTCATTGCAATCGTCGTTTTACACTGGATCAGGATGTAATTCATAAGGACTGGGAGGAGCTCACCGGGGCAGAGTTTGATGCGATTGCCTCCGCAGGATATGTGAAGGCTTCGTATCTTAAGCATTCGCTAAAGGAAACAGAGCATTATGATTCCCTCTTTTATATGAATGTCCAGATGCCGGAGCAGGCACTGAGAGACGCTATCACCGGCATCCTCGGAAATCCGGCGGCGGGGAAGGTCTACCGGATCAAGGGCTTCACGGAAACCACTGACCGGGGCTTTGTTGAGGTCAATGCCACAGCTGAGAATTTATCGATGCAGCCGATCGACAAGGGTACAAGTGTCCTGGTGGTGATCGGAGAAAAGCTTGTAAAGCCGGTGATTGATACGTATTTCAAGGGCTTTACCGAGTCCGGCGACACCGTGATGCACGGCATGGCATAAGCCGGCAGCGGCTGTTATCTGGTGATAGTATTTGTATCATATCTGGCTATAACGATAAGCCCAGAATGGGATATAATACAAGCTGAAAACAAGTAACCCGTAAGCAAACTTAAAGCAGGAAGGAGTGTGTTTTATGCCTGATCATTCATATACATCCGCAAAGTCTTTAAATCTTGAGGAAATCAAGTCGCAGAGCGCGGAGGCGGTACGCGAGGTTCTGGAAAAAAGCCATCTTAAAAAGGGAGAAATTTTTGTTGTCGGCTGTTCATCCAGCGAAGTGCAGGGTGACGCAATCGGCACGCATACAAATGTTGACGTTGCGAGAGCGATTTATCAGGGCATCCAGGAAGTACTCGCGCCAGCTGGCATTCGCCTTGCGGCACAGTGCTGCGAACATCTCAACCGGGCGCTGATCGTGGAGCGTGAAACGATGGAGCAGTTTCGTCTGGAGCAGGTGAATGCGATCCCTCAGCCAAATCACGCGGGTGGCGCGTTTGCGACAGTCGCCTATCAGGAAATGGCAGATCCGGTCGCGGTCGAGAGCCTTAATGCGCAGGCTTCTGCCGGAATTGACATCGGTGCAACACTCATCGGCATGCATATCCACCCGGTGGTTGTGCCGCTCCGGATTCAAACCAGGCAAATTGGCAACGCGATTGTGATCTGTGCCCGCAGACGTCCTAAGTATGTTGGTGGTGCCAGGGCAATCTATGATCCGAGCCTGATGTAAAGGCTTCTAAAGACTCGCTCAGCAAAATCATCTCCGGAACAGTGTTTCCTCAAGCGAGCAGATCTTATCGGCAGCGGTGAGGATCCAGGCTTCCCGGCACATCGGAATCCGAAGCGGCGGGAGAGGCCACATATGGCTTGCTATGATGTTCATTTCCTGCTCGCTGATACCAAAATCCCTTCTGGCGTTTTCCGCAGCCTTCACCGGATGATAGAGCGCATGATCGTCATGCCCCTTTTCATGCCAGTCATACAAAAAATAGTCATGGAGAAATGCGCAGCGAAGCAGCTTGGCTTCGTCCGCGTGTGCATGCATGCGCAGATTAACGACATATGCCATCCGGCTCACGCGCATGGCATGCTCATAGGTTGTCACACTGCCATGCTGGATATATCGTTTCATACGGAGGCATCTCGGATCCGATGCCAGCCGGTCCATCAACCGATGAAATTTCATTTCTTCAAGTTGTGTCATACAATCTTGTTCTCCATATTTTTGAGATTTTCTGTATCCGCCCTCTGTGCTGCATCTACCGGATTCCGCACGAGAAGCTTCCGCATATTACCGGCAATCGTATTGATCCCCCGGCTTCGGAAAGCGACAATACTCTTAAGATGGTATTTCTCACGACGTGTGAGACCGTCGGATACACTCCGGAGTCGTGCGTCCCAATCCGGATTTTCCTCATTCCCATCCTCTAAAACCTCGCTTCTCTTAGCTGTTTTGCGAATGATGTCAACCGCGGCGCCTGCCGTTTCCATTGCTGTTTTATAAGCACTGCCGACGGTGCTGACAGCGGTTTGCCGGACAGCTGATGCCGCAGAACCAACTGATTCCATCGCCGATCCCATCGTATCCATTGCCACGCGTGGTGCCTGCGTCATCATGACAACTCCGGCTTCCGCCCGACGGTCAAACTCCGCCTGCAGCGCTTCCATACGGGAGACCAGCTCTGTAAGACTCGCCAGAGTCAATGCTACATCCGCACCGATCATAAACATGAGGATCAGGGAGGCGGCTTCATTGACCTCAGGGTAGCGTTCCAACGGCATCAAAGCAAGAAATGGAATCACGAGCTTTACAATCAGCATACCGCCAATCCCAAAAAGAACGGAGGCCGGGAGACAGATCCTGCCGCGATAATTAAACGGCAGATCGCTGTAATCCCACCAGACCGCATGAAAGAAATATTCGAGACCCCAGGAGGTCGCAAGTTCCAGCGCCGCACTTCCGAGGAAGCTTACAAAAAAAACCTCCGGGAGATTTACCTGCATCCCAAGCCTATGCGGCAGATCTCCAAAGAGAAAGATGGCAAGGACAGCACCAACCCCATAGATCGGGCAGACCGGACCATAGAGGAAGCCCCGATTATCCCAGTGACGAGTGCGGAGCATCGCATAGGAGCATTCAAACACCCAACCAAGAAAGCTGAAGAGTGCAAAATAGATTACATATAAAGAAAGCATCATTTTTTTCTCCAGTTCAGAATGGAAATATTATATAATAGGTCTTGCTATTTTTCACTAGCATATTATGAAAGGAACCTTACAAATGACGTATTATTATCCGGCTGTTGTACATAAGACAGCGGAAGGCTACCGGATTAGCTTTGTGGACCTTAAGGACTGCTATGGCGAGGGTCCGGACAAGGAGAGTGCATTTGACGATGCGCGGAATGCCGGTGTAAATTATCTATTGACCGAACTCGAGAGCGATCAGGATGAACAGGACTTCCCGACGCGGACACTGCTCGAGGACATCATCGTTTCCGATGGAGACGAAGCGGTTATGCTGGCGCTCGTCATGCCCCGCTTTGAGAGCTGGGACAGCTTCGGCTGACGGAGTGGTAAATTACCAAATCACACAAAAAGCAAGAGAAGGAGGCAGTATTTATGGCCTGTACAACGATATTGGTAGGAAAAAAAGCATCGTATGACGGATCTACGATGATCGCGCGGAATGATGATTCCAGCGCCGGAAGCTTCACCCCTAAAAAATGGGTGGTGGTTACGCCGGACAGGCAGCCCAGGAAATATACATCGGTGCTTTCCCATGTGGAAATCGACCTGCCGGAGGAGCCGCTTCGTTATACTGCGGTCCCCAATGCTGTAAAGGGGGTCGGGATCTGGGCGGCTGCGGGTGTCAATGCTGCCAATATCGCCATGTCCGCGACAGAAACCATCACTAGCAACGATCGTGTCCTTGGCGCGGATCCGCTTGTGAAATACATCCCGGCGGAACTCGCTCCGGATGGCAAGGAGCAGATCGGCGGAATCGGAGAGGAAGACCTTGTAGTACTCGTGCTTCCCTACATTCGCAGTGCACGAGAGGGCGTGGAGCGGCTTGGCAAGCTCCTTGAAACCTACGGGACCTATGAGATGAACGGCATTGCCTTCCAGGATCAGAACGAAATCTGGTGGCTGGAATCCATTGGCGGTCACCACTGGATGGCGCGCCGCGTCCCGGATAACTGCTATGTCATCATGCCCAATCAGCTCGGCATCGACCGTTTTGACTTCACAGATGCCTTCGGCGCCAGAAAAAACTTTATGTGCGCACCGGACCTGCTGGAGTTTGTAAAGAAAAATCATCTGGATCTTGCGATGGAGAGCAGCGAGAGTAATTTTGACGCCCGGGCCGCATTCGGCTCCCACAGCGACTTTGATCATAGCTACAACACGCCCCGGGCCTGGGCACTGCAGCGCTATCTCAATCCGACGGACAGCCGCTGGGATGGTCCGGACGCGGACTTCACGCCGGTGTCTGATAATATCCCCTGGTGTCGTGTACCGGAAAAAAAGATCACGGTAGAGGATGTCAAATGGGTGCTTTCCAACCATTATCAAGGCACACCGTACGATCCCTATGGCAAATATGGTGACCTGAGCCATCGTGGTCAGTATCGCCCGATCGGCATCAACCGCACGAGCTTTGTCGCCTGTCTCCAGCTCCGTCCGTATGTACCGGCAGAAATCGCGGCAGTGGAATGGCTTGCATTTGCATCCAATGCATTTAACACTTTTGTGCCGTTTTATGCCAATGTCAACCGCACACCGGCATATCTCGCAGATACGACAGGAGAGGTCGACTCCAACAATTTCTATTGGGCAAGCCGGCTCATCGGCGCACTGGCAGACGGCGATTACTCGAAGTGTATCCCGCATATCGAGCACTACCAGACGGCCGTCATGTCCCAAGGACACGAGCTTTTAAACCGCTTTGACGGGGAAATCGGCAGGACGCTGGATAAGGAGGATAGGAATGCCTCCGCCGCGAAGCAGGTAAAGACGGTTGTGACGCGGCTGGAGGACGCCAATGAAGTGATCGCATCGATGCTTCAGAAGGAAACACAGACAGCACTTGCCAATGTCCTCCACACCGCAAGCTGCGACATGAAAAATGCCTTTGGACGTTCGGATGCCTGAGAACTGGTCCCTGCCTATGGAAGCCGCATCAAATTATAAACATGCAGAAAGTGAGGAAATGTATGGTTACATTATATGGAAGCAAAATCTGCCCGGATTGCAGACAGTGCAAGAGAAATTTTGATATGTACAAGATCCCTTATACCTATTGTGATATCACTGCCAAGATTCAGAATCTTAAGGCATTTCTCCGGCTGAGGGACACGGAAGACCTCTTTAAGCCGGTCCGCGAGGAGGAGCATCGGGTCGGCATTCCGGTGCTTCAGTTTGAGGACGGCTCTCTCACCTTTGACTGGCAGGGATATGTACGTTCCCTTGGCTTTGAGGCGGATGATAAAACAGAGGTTCCGGAGGATGCAGAGGATATGTCAGCGGATGCCAAGGCTCCAACAGCGGAGATGCCCATCGGCAAGGCATGCGGCCTCGACGGCAAGGGCTGCTGATGCATTTTTCAGGCAGGAAATGCTGCCTTTTTTAAAGAAGCTCTGACTTCTATGCGTCAAAGTTTCACACCAAACACACACGGAAAGCGAGAGAAATTTTCATGGATGATATCCTGAGCGGATTAAATGAAGCACAGGTCGAAGCGGTAACAACAACGGAAGGCTACATTCGCGTGATCGCAGGGGCGGGGTCCGGGAAAACCCGGGCACTGTCCCATCGTTTTGCCTATCTTGTCAATGATCTCGGGGTTATGCCGGGGAATATCCTCTGCGTCACTTTTACCAATAAGGCGGCGAATGAAATGCGACAGCGTATCCACCGGCTGACCGGAGACAATGATACCGGCTACATCAACACCTTCCATGGCTTCTGCGTCAATATCCTGCAGGAGGACAGCCACGCCATCAGCTATCCTAAAAGCTTTATGGTGCTGGATAACAGCGATATTGACGACATGCTTAAGATCATCTACGAGGAGCGGGGACTTACGCTGCGGGATAAAACATTCGGGCAGGCACGGGACATGTTTGAAATGCGGAAATGTGTTCACGAGCCGTCGTATTTTCTTGATATGGTGAAGCTTCCGATCGACAAGCTCCATGAAAAATATATGCGTGCTACGGAGGTGAATGATATCCTGTTCTACGGTTATCTCTATCAGGAGCGGAAGACCTTTGCCGTAGACTATAATGATCTGATTATTTTAAGTCTCTATATCTTCCAGGAACATCCGGAGATTGCTCTCAAATGGCAGAAGCGGCTGGAATACATCATGATCGATGAATTTCAGGATATTGATCCGCTGCAGTACCGCCTGATGGAGGTGCTCTGCGGCTATCATCATAATCTGTTTATCGTGGGAGATCCGGACCAGACGATCTATACCTGGAGAGGCGCCAATGTCCGGTATCTCCTGGAGTTTGACAAGCATTTCCCCAAGGTAAGAACCATTATGATGATGCAGAATTACCGTTCGACACCGGAAATCCTCCGGGTCTCAAATTCCCTGATCCGGAAAAAAAAGCTCCGGATGTCAAAGGACCTGATCCCGATGCTTGCATCCGGTGTGCCGGTAGTCTGCCACCTCGCCGATGACGCAGAGCAGGAATCGGAATGGATGGTTAAAAACATTGAGACCCTGCATGAAATGGGCGTGGACTATAAGGACATCACGGTTCTGTACCGGGCGCACTATATTACCAGGACCATAGAGGGGGTATTTCTCAAAGATAAAATCCCGTATACCATCTACAGCGGCGTGCCATTTTACGGACGGATGGAAATTAAGGATGCGCTCTGCTATTTACGCATGATCGTCTATAAGGATGACCTCAGCTTCCGGCGGATCTGCAATGTACCAAAACGGAACCTTGGAGTGCGGCGCATGAAGTTTCTCGAGGAGTATACGCGTGCAAATGGAGGCACCCTGTATGACGCGCTGTGCCATAACCTTGAGGATGAGCTGTTTAAGGGGACCCAGGCAAAAAAATTTACTGCTCTTATCGAGAAATTTGCCGCGTCATATGAGAACCGGACCATTTCCGAGATTCTCACAGATCTCCTAAATGAATCCGGTTATGAAAAGATGCTTCGGACCGAGGGTTCCCAGGAGCGGCTTGACAATCTTGCAGAGCTGAAGCAGTCCGTTTATGAGTTTGAAACAAGTGCAGGAGAGGAAACAACCCTGGATGGCTATCTTAAAAATATCGCGATGCTCTCCAATATGGATACAGCAGAATCCCAGGACCGGGTAAAATTAATGACGGTTCATACCGCCAAGGGGCTGGAATTTCCATACGTATTTCTCACGGGTATGTCCGAGGGGATTTTTCCATCTAAAAAAGTGAATACTCTGGAAGCGATGGAAGAGGAGCGGAGACTTGCCTTTGTCACTATGACAAGAGCGGAAAAAGGGCTTTATATCAGTGAAGCCGCCGGCAGAAATTTTGACGGCTCTCCACGGTATCCGTCGCGCTTTATCCTGGATATTGATCCGGAGCTTATGAGCTTTACCAAAAAGCCAAAGGCTGCTCTTCTGGATGAGACGCAAAGCTATATCCGTATGGTCGACAGCCGCCTTGAGAGTCAGGAGGACGGGGACAAGCTTTTTACCATTGGCACCCGGATCCGCCACAAAGCCTTTGGCAGGGGCACCATCACAGATGTCAACCCGGATAAGCATGCCTATACCATCCAGTTTGATGAAATGCCGACCGAGCGGCAGATCTCCTTCCGGGTCAAACTGGAAAGGGAGGAGTGAGAGAGACAGTACTGCACAAAAATTAATCCCCTAATTAATAGCTCGTTTCACAAGTTTCGGTTGACTTTCTCTAGTGCAGCTTCATACTCCGCCCGCACCTGCGCCCGGAACTCCGCATCATTAAAAATAAGCAGCGCCATTTCCACGATAACAGCCGCGCCCTTTTTCATCTGCTCAAAGGCAAGCGGCTCGAGCGTTGCCTCCCGCAGAGTCTCTGTATGAAGCGCGCAGTGTTCATCGGTGATCCGAAGCATCGGCTGGATGGCGGGGCAGTGGTAGCTGACATTCCCCATATCCGAGGACGCGTATGCCGGCACCACGGGATCGACTCGCTCACCACGGGCATGAAACAGCTCTGTGACTTTATCTTCCAATGCCGGCACCCGGACCATATTATAAAAATCCTTAGCCAGAAGTGTAAATTCCTCCGTGCAGTCCAGTGCAAGACTTGCACCCCGGGCACAGTTCCGGATGATCCGGTCGAGCTCGGTTAATCCGCTTAGACTTGTCGTACGAAATTCCAGTCGGAGAGAGGCATAGTCCGGGATCTGATTTGGTGTATCCCCACCCTGCAGCATGACGCTGGAAAAAATCGTGCCAGGCCGGAACGAGTCTCTCCGCGCATCTACGAGATCGATAAATTTGCGGGCTGCTGTGAATGCATTATGCCCGAACCATGGTCCTGCTGCCG
This sequence comes from Oribacterium sp. HCP28S3_H8, assembly GCF_052064775.1. Classification (NCBI taxonomy): domain Bacteria; kingdom Bacillati; phylum Bacillota; class Clostridia; order Lachnospirales; family Lachnospiraceae; genus Oribacterium; species Oribacterium sp. HCP28S3_H8. Next base: position 138,707 of record NZ_JBQHUZ010000004.1, read on the forward strand.
CGTGCGCGCTGAGACCGTGAAACTCCACCTTATACGCCCTAAGACTCAGCGTATCCATCTCCGGAGTCGTGCTGCCACCGTTACTGTGCATCATGATTGCAAGATCCACATCGTCAAAAATCCCGGCCTCCGCCATGACAAGCTTTGCACCGTCCTCCTCCTCGGCAGCAGCTCCCAGTACCATGAGTGTGCCATGAAATTCTCCCCGGAGCTTCATAAGACTTGTGGCAGCAAGCGCTGCAAGAGATCCATGCAGGTTATGACCGCAGCCATGTCCAAGTCCCGGCAGAGCATCATACTCCACCAGCACGGCAACCTTGGGGCCGGAACCATTGGCAAGTACAGCACAGAAGGAGGTGTCATAGCCAAGCTCCTTTGCCATAAAAGGATAGGTGACTTCAAATCCGTTGCGCCGGAGCACATCAACGATTGCCGCACTCGAGAGCTGCTCTTTAGTGGCGGTTTCCGGATGATCATAAAGATATTTTACAAGCTCGCGTGCTTCTGCCGCTCCACTCTCGATTGCTGCATTGATTTTTTCTGTCTCTGTCATTTTGTGCCTTTACTAGTCATGTCGGACTTCTGCCAGAAATCAACCGGCTCATAGTCCTGAAGCTTTGCGAGGAAGCCTAGCTCCCGGAGCCTCTCCTGGATCCGGTCCAGAGCCTCCTCGCTTGTTGCAGTTACGGTATGATAATGATAGCCGGAGGTAATGTTTTTCAGCGGTTTGGATTTGCCGCTCGCAATGTTTTGCATATACTGCATAATATCCTGATGTGTCCTTATATTCAGCGGTCCACGAATGACTCCAAAGACCCGGTGATACACAAAGACGTCCTCTATGGCACCTCCAAGATCCACAATTGCGGTAAGCTCCTTCTCAAGATCCTCGTCACTATGGCATACTTTAAAGACCCGGGTGGCAAACTCTGCTTCCTGCAGGATATAGCCCCGGTTGGTGGCATAGATTACCTTGCCGGCTGCACGGATTGCCGCGATATCCTTTATGATAATCTGCCGGCTCACATGCAGTGCTTCCGCAAATGCACTTCCGGGGATTGGCTTGCGGCTTTCCCTCAATGCCTTTAAAATTTTTGCTTGTCGTTCGTCCGCCTTCATATTTTCTGCCTTTATCGTTATTGCTTCTTCAGGAATGCCAGGAATCACATCCGGTATTACAAATTTGCATCATTATACCATGATTCCGACCGCAGCACAGCAAATTCTATGTTCTTTCATTTATCTCCTGTAAAACTCTGTACGATTTCTTCTGACTTCCGCTATAATATATGCGTTGTCTATAAATATCAGAATAACTTTCAGGTAAAAAAATGCACCTGTTCAGGCAAATCATGGACACATTGAAAGATATCAATGAAAAAAAGATTGGAGAAAATATATGCAGATCATAAACGAGGTAAATGTGGAGGAAATCATTCGCCGGCTTGGGCAGAACCAGGTGAATGTCAAAAAAGTACGGATCCTTGAGGAAGATGCGAATGCAGGTCAGTCCATGACGGGATACGAAACCCGCACTCGTTATTTCCTTGCCGGGCTGGAGAGCCTGAGAGCGGAGCTGAAATCTCCGGCGTATATTTTATTTTGCGAGCATGAGGGCACACCGTTTGAGCTTACCGTATCAGAGGTTCGGAAAAGCTATGAAGTGACAAATCCCGCCGGGATAATCGACATTGAGCGGCTGCTTAAGTAACTCATGTGATGCTGCCCGGATAGAACATAAAACTGCAGGTCTTATGACCTGCAGCTTATGATTTAATTGCGTAATTTACAGCTCTACAAAGTAATCATTCTCTGCAGTTCCGTTTACAACATAATATGCCTTGGACTCGGCAGCATTGATATAAACATCAAAGGTCTTTACCTTGACGTCAGCGTGCTTCGCCTTAAAAGCCTTCATCGCTGCATCTGTCACTTCCTGGGCGTTTACAGACTTGCCATTGAACTCAAAGTTAAGCTTGTCTACTTTAGTCATTGTTTTGTCCTCCATACATCATTCATTGTTACAGCTGAATTTTATGATTCAAATTATGTGTTAAAAGTTCAGATTTCTTTTATAATATTTTTTATAGTGGATGTCAAGCATTCACCGTGATAACACGATTACGGTCATAGCTCGCACGGTCATCGTTACGATAACAAATTGCAGGAAATCACAGAACCAAACAGGAAGGAAATGAATCTATTTATGAACTCTCAATTTAAAAGCTTTGACCCGGCATATCAGCTGGGGCTGGATACCAGGCTGATGCGGGACCCGCAGCTGGTCCGGGTATTTGATATAGACGGAGTGCTTGCCATCTATGGTTACGGCTCCGATGGCATCAATGTCTGCAGTGATACAGAATTTGATGCATTTATGGAGAGCCACGATCTCTATCAATACGCGCGGGGCACTGCATTTATGCGCTCGTATCTAAAAAGCTGCACCATTCCTCATCTCAATTATGTCCTGAGTCAGTCCGGAAACGAAGCGCAGGACCGGCAGAAAATTGCCTTTTTAAAACGGGAGTATGACGGTTTTTTCCCTGAGGATCATATCCTTTTTACAAGAGAGCCGGACAAGACAAGCATCGTCGCAAAGCTTCTTTCAGAGCATTTTGACGGTCTTGCCACCCCGCATCTCTGCATTGATGATGATGTGAGAGTCCTCGATAAGCTGCAGGTCGGAGGTATCAAGGCGATCCATGTGTCGAGCCTCCTGCTGCTTGCGGAGATGATGCATTCAGCATAATTACCCCAGCTCCGGGATCCGGTTATCTACCCGGTAGACAGCAAGCATATCGCAAACGAGCCAGCTTGCCTTAGGATAGCAGACATAACGGGGAGTCCATGCGGGCATGTATTTTTCCTTATATTTCCGAAGCCCGGTAAATGAGTAAAACCGCCGGCTGAAGGTATAAATCAGATAAGCCACACGTTCCTGAAAGAAGCTATGCTCAAAGCTTCCGACATTGGAGAGTGGCGCCATGCCAAGGTCAAAATACCGGACCCCCTGCGCCTGAAAGTAAAGAAACAGCGAAACAAAAAGATAATCCATAACACCATTGGGGCAAAGCTCCTCGTCATAGCGCATGAGATCAATGCTTGCCGTATCCGCCATATCGTTTGGCATGATATTGGCAAAGGCGCAGATCTCCCCTCGGCTGTTTCTTACAAGGGCAATGGGAGCCTTCTCAAGATAGCGCCGGTCAAAAAATCCAAGGGAGAATCCCTTCTCCCGCCGCCCGTCCAACCAATGGTCGGAAATTTCCTTAAGCCGGTCAAGAAGCACGTCTCCATGCGGCTCCTTTGTTATTTCAAATGTAAATCCCTGTTTCTCCAGCTTATTGAGCGCTGTCCGGTAGCGCTTGCCGCGATTCCCCGCTGTGGTAAAATTCTGAAGTCCCACAAGAGCCGTCTCCCCAAACTTCATAAATTCATAGCCGTACTCATGAAGTAAAAGCGTAGTCTGCTGCCCGATTTCATAAAAGATCATCTGATAGCCCATTTGCTCGGCATCCTTAAGAAGCTGATGGATGGCACTGCCAAACGCTTCTTTCTTGCCATTGGGTTCACCCATAACCACGCATTTGCTTCCATTCTGTGCGAATAAAAATACAACGGTATCCTCGCCGTCCTCCTGATACCAGTACAGCCGCTTGTCTCGTAAATACGCAAGCCCTGTGTTACTGTCTCCACCATAGGTATGGATCAGCTTTGTAAAGCGTTCATCATCAAATGCCTCCCCCAGAGGCAGCCGGTCTGCCATCAGATAATTTACAATCCATCGGTAGACAAAGGTTATCACAAGGACACCCACAAGCAGGTGAAGCCACAGGCGACCATAGTGAGAGAGGAGATGATGCGGATATTTCATAAGAAGCGTAGCTGCCTTTTTACCGCTGAAATGCAGAAACAGGAGCAGTGTCAGCATAAGAATCAAAAAATCCCGGATATATGCTTCTAAAGAGTAAATGAACTGAACCCTGTCAAGTGCAGGTCGGATCCCCAGCATCATGAGCAAAATAAGAAGGATCGCAAGGGATGCACCCCAGCTGATTTCACCAAGATTTACGTAGGCAAAAGTCAGCGCGAGCAGGCAGAGACTAAAAGGAAATGCGCGGGCAACGCGCTCCTCCACGGCACGGGCAAGCAAAATAAACAGCACTCCCAACAGGATACTTGGAAACTGGTAGAGCACCTGCCCATGTATCGGGTCCAAAGTCTGAAGCAGCGGAAGGCTTGAGATTTCATCCGGGATCAGCGCCGAAAGCACCATAAAAATACCAAAAAGCCGGATCAGCAAAACGGAAATCCTGTGAGATGCCGTGGTAAGAAGCATTCGTGGAATCCCATGGAACTTCTGGTTGATACGTCCTCCCATGTAGTGGATAAACAAAAGGACGCCAAAGAAAAACGGGATGATATAGTACGTAAGCCGGAACAAAAGAATCCAGGCGACAATCCGCGCATTGTCAATACCCAGACTGCCCAGACCGGCGATAATGACAAGATCAAAGCTTCCGATTCCACCGGGGATCATGGAAACAAGTCCGACCGCAATCGCAATGATATAAAGTGGGACCAGATTTCGGATCGGTACATCAATCCCCATAAGGTGTCCTGTGAGCGTGAAGCACAAAATCACCGAGGTCCAGTCGACAAACGATGCCAGAAGCAGCTTGCCCGCCGTACGCATCTTGAGCTGACCAAAATATTTCATGCCCTTACGACTTGAAATAAAGAGGATACAGGGAACATAGCAGGCTGTCCCGATGAGCAGGATAAGGTATCGATGAATCTCGGGATTCACCGGAGTAAATAGCGTAAGCGCCAGGGAAATCGCACCATACAGAGAGAACCCTGACATGAAATACGGCATGACACGAGAAATCACCTGCATCCCTTCGCCACCCTGATCCTCCGGTACGTAAAAAGAGTACCGGAGTCCGATGTCCACAAGCCCGCCAAAGCCGGCAAGATTATTGATGGTGTTGATGCTCCAGCTGGTCCCAAGGATATAGGATTTCTTATAGTGTGTCCCAAGCTCCCGGTTCAAAATAAAGTCATAGGCAAGCATCGGCGAGACCGTCACAAGCCCGATCAGAACCATCAGGAACATATGGAACGGCGGAATGCCCGTAATCGCCGCTCTGAGATCTGCTCCGGACAGTGTCCTCCGGAGCCGGAACAGCTCAATGATCACCAGTACACAGATCGAAATAAAGAAAACCGTCCGGATCACGTTTTTAAGGGATTTTATCTTCTCAACCAGATGCTTCATTATGCCCTCCCGCACCCTGATGTCCCGGATGCTTGTGTCAGCCGCTTACACATATTTGATGCGAATGTTGTATCGCTTACATGCATTCAAGTCAAGACACGAAAAAAGTCTCCAAATTGCGGTATAATGCATTGCGAAGGGAGGCCTGAACTTTGGACATAAAACATTTTTACATTGAGAGAGGCAACGGGTTTCCGCTGATCCTTCTGCATGGGAATGGAGGCAGCAGCCAGTATTTCCGCGGGCAGCTGGATGCATTTGCGCGCGCTTTCCATGTGTATGCAATCGACACCCGCGGGCACGGCAGAACTCCGAGAGGTAGAAAGCCTTTTACCCTTACACAGTTTGCTGAGGACTTAAAGGATTTTATGGATATTCATCACATCTCAAAGGCGGATATCCTCGGTTTTTCTGATGGCGGAAATATCGCGCTTATTTTTGCCATCCGCTACCCGGAGAGAGTCGCTCGGCTCATTGTGAATGGCGCCAATATTTCTCCCTCAGGTATTAAGCGTTTCTCTCAGCTGCCGGTCGAGATCGCCTATCATATGTTAAAACCTGTCGCAGGAAAAATAAGAATTGCGCATAAATTTATGGAGCTTTTAAGTCTCATGGTAAATGAACCAAATATAACACCGGAGGAGCTTGGCAAGATCCGTGCAAAAACACTGGTGATTGCCGGAACCCGGGATCTGATCCGGGAGCAGCACACCCGGCTTATCGCACAAAGCATCCCTGATGCAAGGCTTGTGCTGCTGCCCGGAGATCATTTTATCGCAAGGAAACAGCGGAACAGATTTAACCAGGTCGTACTTAAGTTCCTGCTTCAGAAGACATAAGTCAGCACACAGACATCTGGAGAAGGCAGACTGTAGATTTATCATCATCATGAAGTTATAATAATTTTACATTTGTTCTTTCTGAATTAGAAATCACCAGAATAAAAGGAAAGGAGGTATCGCATGCTGACGTGCCTTGACCGTTTCAGAGAGCTAAGTCCGGAGTCTCTTGTGCTGCGTCTTGTGCTTGCCATGCTGATCGGAGGATATCTCGGACTGGAACGTGAACGGAAAAAACGTCCTGCCGGGTTCCGGACCTATATGCTTGTCTGCATGGGCGCAACACTCACGATGATGCTCAGCCAATATGAATATATAAATCTGTCTACGCTATGGCGCAGTATGGCAGAAAAATTCCATCTTAGCATCGATGTCTCCCGTTTCGGTTCACATGTGGTAAATGGTGTCGGTTTCCTCGGAGCCGGTACCATTATTATCAACGCCCGACAGGAGGTCAAGGGTCTCACAACCGCTGCCGGTCTCTGGGCTGCTGCGTGCATGGGTCTTGCGCTCGGCGCAGGCTTCTACGAGTGTGCTCTACTTGGCTTCCTCCTGATCTTTTGTTCCACCCGCTTCCTGGAAATCCTCGAGGTCCGGATCATCCAAAATGCAGCCAACATCAATGTGTACGTGGAATTTCACGAGGTGACAGACATTCGCAAAATCCTGCTTACGCTGAAAAAGCTTAATGTACATGTCTATAGTGTGGAGCTGGACCATGGTCACAAAAAGAAAGGGCAGCCGCCAAATGCTGTGATCTGCATGCGTCTTACGCATAGAGAGCCTCATGCAAAGCTGTTGTCGGAAATCGCGGAATTATCGTGTGTAAGCCTGATTGATGAGGTCTAAGTTATGATAAATTTTTTTAATAATCTGCGGGATCTTACGTTTGCATCCATTGCGCTCCGCATGCTGCTCTCGGTTGTCTGCGGAGGACTCGTGGGGCTTGAACGCGAATACAAGCGGCGCTCTGCAGGATTCCGGACACATATTCTGATCTGTCTCGGTGCAAGCATGACCACGCTGACCGGACAGTATCTTGGGCTGTATATGCATTATTATACAGATATGGCAAGACTTGGCTCGCAGGTCATCGCGGGCATCGGTTTCATCGGCGCCGGAACCATTATCACGACCCAGCAGCATCAGGTCAAGGGTCTTACAACCGCAGCCGGTCTCTGGGTTTCCGCCATTATCGGACTTGCCTTTGGCGCAGGATTTTTTGAGGGCGGTCTGATCACGACGGTCCTTGTCCTGATCGCGGAAATCTATCTTTCACATTTGGAGTTCTGGATCCGTGCCAATGCTCCGGATATTACTTTGTTTATACAATATGATAATGCCAGTACCTTTAATAAAATCATCCAGTATCTGCATGAGCATGATCTCTCGGTGCTGAATACCGAAATCACCCGGCAGGAGAGTCCGGAAGGAGAGGAGTCTAAAATGTGCGCCATCCTGTCTGTTGCGCTGAATCGTGCCAATCCTGTGAGCCGGGTGGTACATGAAATCAACCAGATTACCGGCGTCGGATCTGTTGAAGAGCTGTAACGTAAGATGTGATGGATCGAAGCTTCACAGAAATTTCATGCTTGTCTGGTTGAATTTCGCCCGGAACATGGTACAGTATTTTAAAAAGAAAGAGGGATCTTATGTTCGCTTATATTTTTCTGATACTGATTTTTTATATACTTGGCGTTGTTTTATCACTGACGCTGCGGGTTTTTGGCACCATGTTCCGCCTTTTGTTCCGTATTCTGTTCTGGCCGCTGCTTCTGCTTATCGGCATCATATTCTGGGGCGGCATGAGCCTTTTTGCCATATGCCTCCCGATTTTTGTTGTGGTCGGCATCATTCAGCTGATCATCAGCCTGATGACAGGCATATTTTGACCGCATAATTTTACATAAAAAGTGAGGATTACCGATGCTTAAATTAAACTGCAGCTTTACAAAAGACGAGCAGGCGAATGCAATGATCCGGCAGTTTATCAATGACCGGATCACAGAGCTTGCCATCAGAGATATTGAGGAAGCCTCCGGCAAGGATTATCTTGAGGTCACAAGGGACGATAAGGAATTTCAGGACAATATCCATTATTTCTTCCCGGATTACTATACGCCGGTCCGCTCTGCCCGGGAATTTCTGGAGCTGTTAAAGCTTCTGAAGTCAAGAGACCAGGAGGTACCGACGCTAACCCAGGAATACGCCTTGCATGCCATCATCGAGCGCTACCTCACAATGTGCGATAACCGGCATCAAAGTCCGGCAAAAGCTCTGCCGGCAAAAGCCCGGAGCTATGTACAGGAGGTACTTCGCAGGGAATATGAAGCATCCGGCAATAAGGATGAACTGGATCCGGATTATATCCTTGGAAAAATTGAGGATATGTATGATTATGACGAAATCTGTACCTTTAACCTGGATTACTCAGCCCTGGATCATTTTACAGAGGATGAAATCAACGACATGAGGGGAAAGGAAGATGTATGAATAAGGGTCAACAAGCAACGACATCCGACTTGACTGAGACTGCGGAGACACTATCTCCCGCTCGAGGGAAATGGAGCATCGCAGAAATCACGGAAAAGCTTATCGCAGAGCCTGACCAGACTCCGGAGGACATCGCGCATTTCCTTAAGGTGCATAGCTTTGCAAGACTGATTGCAGAGCTCGAGGGGCTGGATGCTGACACAAAGGAAATTCTGGAGGTCACCGCGATCCTGCATGATATTTCCTGTCCGCTCTGCCGCGAGAAATACGGTAATACTAACGGAGCGCACCAGGAAGCAGAGAGCGCCCCACTCATCCGGGCATTTCTCACCGGTTCCGGATATCCCAAGGAGTTTATCGACAGGGTCGTATATCTTGTAACGCATCATCATACGTACAAGGATATCCACGACATGGATTATCAGATCCTGGTAGAGGCGGATTTCCTTGTGAATGCAGGCGAGTCCGCAAAATACCGTAAGCTCCTCCCGGAAATGAGAGAGCGGTTTTTCCGGACCGAAAGCGGCAGGAGACTACTGGAGGAAATCTACCCGGAGTAAAACAGATATTTACGTTCCATGCATTAAAAAGCACATTTATAAGCACGTTTGTTCTTTTATGTACATTTTTTTGTAAGCTTCATGGTATACCCTGTAACTATAAGGAAAACAAATTCACAAAACCGTTACAGGAGGTACCGATATGTATTATGAGAATTACAGCTTTGTTGCCATGGTAAACGGACAGAAAATGAGATTTGCAACAGAAGAGGAGTATCAGGAGTACATCTCCGACGATGAAACCTGAGTGAATTTAGTGAACTGCACCGTCAAGCGGAAAGATAACGTGACCGTAATTCTGTTATAATTACCGTTTGACTCTGCATGATTGTTTCAACTATGCCAAAGATTATACCAATCACCGATTATAGCCGGCCGGAGCTGGATGTATATGCCCGTCTCAAGGAGCCGGAGCTTCTGCATTATTATGAACCGGATCCCGGACTGTTTATCGCTGAGAGTCCCAATGTAATTGACCGCGCCTTAACTGCAGGATATAAACCGGTCTCGCTGCTTATGGAACCAAAAGACATCGACGGTGCAGCAGCCGGTATCCTTGAGAAAGTCCGGAAGCTTGAAGCAGCCGGAGAGATCCCCTCCATTCCGGTATATACGGCACCGCTGGATGTGCTTACCAAAATCACCGGATTTAAGCTGACGCGAGGTGTCCTTGCCGCAATGCAGCGGAGAACCTTGCCGGATCCGGAGCACCTCATAACGACCGTACTTAAGGATATTTCAAAGCAGCATTTTGTAAGGATCGCAATTCTTGAAAATGTCGTAAACCCCGCCAATGTCGGAGCAATTTTCCGGTCTGCGGCAGCACTGGATATCGATGCGGTATTTCTGACTCCTGCCTGCAGTGATCCATTGTATCGGAGAGCCGCGAGGGTTTCCATGGGGACCGTATTTCAGGTACCCTGGACCTTTACCGGAAGCTGCAGTGCGCAGTGGCCGGATCCGGATTTTGGTCTGTTCCGTAAATTTGGATTTAAAACTGCCGCAATGGCACTTACAGACCAGTCTATAAGCATCGACCATCCGGATCTTCTGGCAGAGGAAAGACTCGCAATCCTGCTTGGAACAGAGGGAGAGGGATTGCTTCCGGAAACCATACGCCAATGTGACTATACCGTAAAAATCCCGATGTCCCATGGTGTGGATTCCCTCAATGTTGCTGCCGCAAGCGCCGTCGCATTCTGGCAGCTCGCAGGATCCGTGAAACACCATACCCGAAGCTGCATTTAATTGCTTGAACAGCTTTAAACACATAGAAAGGGTTTTATTTATGAAATATCTTTTAATCGCCTTATATTTAATTGCAATTGCAGCATTAACCATCTACATTTTCCGTCATGCAGCAAGAAAAAACAGCCATGACAAAAATGACAATTCTTTCCATGGCTGTGCCGGCTGTGGAGCCTCAGCATTTTGCAGCGATCTAAAGAAATATGAAGCTGTTGCCGAGGGCGCATGCAAGGACCGGAAAAAGTAAATCCGCTGAAGTTTTAAAGCATTTCAGCTTGAAATTAAGAATTTCATAATCCTTGATTTCGACTTTCTTCAATCATTTTGGAAAGCTACATGTTATAGTAAAGACACAATAAATGTACGATTATTGTAACTCCTTTTTTGAAGCATCCTTTAACTCATATCCCTTGGGACCCTGGTGCATTGATAGCGCCGGGGTCCATTGTATTTTAAGCGGTAAGCCCTGGCTTACCGTTTATCTGTTATATGTTCCGTTCTGATTTATATCATCGGTGATTGATACAAGCGATATCCGTCGATGGACGACGATGCGAAAGATAACGTAATTACGGTAACCTTTGTGATTCTTACCGTTTATTTGTTATCTTTATGCACATATAACATCAGTACGGTTTAATTTTATATTAATTATTTATTAATTTTATGTAATTATATCATCATGACGGTACCGTAAATATGTTATCTATGCTGATTTCTCTTTCAAAGCCTGAAACATCTAACAAAAAGACGGTCAATGGAAAGAAAGCTTCATAACTTTACCGTAATTTTGTTATCTCAACTTTTTTCACAAACTTTTATTTAAAATTTCGTAAAATTTATACATATCTTTACCGTAAATCTGTTAGACCTTTGCATTTACGCTGCGTTTGCTTTGAATTGCGATTCCATTAGAACCATGAACCGTCTATTTGTTAGCTTCTGCCGTAAATCCGTTATCTTGTGCCGTTTTTATGTTAGATGCTGCCGTTTTTATGTTATCTTTGTTTCCGGAGACCGCGTAAAACCGTGCCTGGTCCTTTAAAGTATTTAAGTATATTAGCTGGAAATAAATATATATAAATAATAATAAAATAATAATTAAATATAAACGCGCACGCGAGCAGGTGAATTATAAGCAGATTACGTCCATATCCGACAAGTAAAGTCATTTCCGTACGAAAACAAACTGACGTAAGATATAACAGAAAAACGGTAAATACAGAGCTTGCCGGAGAAGTCAGAATTATAACATAATTACGGTCATTGTTTTTTTCTGATCCTGGTCGTATGATAGAATCTCGTAAGGGACAGGAGTTACGTTATGGCAGCTTATAAAACACAGAAGCAGAAGGTGGATGATCAGCGTACCTATCTGGTTGTCAAGGATAATGCGCTGATTCAGAAAGCAAAATATAATCTTACCGCCAATGAGCAGAAGCTTGTGAATTATGTGATCACAATGATAAAGCCGGGTGAGGAAGAGTTTAAGAAATATGAGATCCGGGCTTTGGATTTTGCGCGGCTTTGCGGCATTGATCCTAAAAATGTCTATCGTGACTTCCGTAATATGATTGATTCCATTGATGAGAAGGCATTCTGGGTCAACATTGATAATCGTGTGATTAAGCTCCGCTGGTTTAATGAGCCGGAATATAATGAACGGAAGGGTACTATAAGTCTGATTTTGGACAGTCGTATCAAAACATATCTTCTTGGAATACAGAACAATTTTACGGAATATGAGCTTTATAACATCCTGGCGATGACTTCCAAGTACTCACCGAGGCTTTATGAGCTTGCGAAGTCCTATGCGTATCTTGGTAAGGTGGATATTTCGGTAGATACCTTAAGGACCAACCTGATGGCGGATGTCTATACTGCATTTGGCAATTTTAAGCAGCGGGTTCTCGCACCGGCGATCAAGGAAATCAATGAGTATACGGATATTACGGTTTCCTACCAGTGCATTTCCGACAAGGGAGAGCTTGTTGAAGGGAAGCTGCAGGGTAAAAAAATCACCATGATCCGGCTTTACATTGAAAATAAGGATACATTAGATCGATATGCTACCTATAATAAGACGGTCGGCAAAATCGAGAAGCGCAATATGCAGTTTAAGGGTCAGCTGTCGCTTAACTTTGATGAGAGCGGCAAGCTGGTGGATATCGCGTAAGTTAAATCATAAGGTAAATACAGCAGTGCAGCATTTGTACTGCCGTATTTTTGTTATATGTAAAAAAAAGCTTGTTAAAATGAGCAAAGGAACCTATAATAATATAGCTCAATTACCAATTGGATTATAATGAGGTGAAATAATGGAAATAACTAAACCAGAACTGGAAGTTGTAGAAATTTCTGATGATGATAAATACGGACGTTTTGAGTATGGTCCTCTTGGCAAGGGAGAGGGTACGGTGATCGGCAACGCATTACGTCGGATTCTTTTATCCTCATTACCGGGCGCTGCGGTCAGTGATGTAAAGATTGACGGAGTATTTCATGAGTTCTCCTCCATTTCCGGAGTTAAGGAGGACGTTGCGGATATTATCCTTAATTTAAAAAAGCTTGCCATTAAAAACAACTCCAGCAGTGATGATCCTGTGACTGCATATATAGATTTTGCAGGAGAGGGTGTTGTTAAGGCATCAGATATAAAAGTAAGCTCCGAGATTGAGATTGTAAATCAGGATCAGACAATTGCAACTCTTTCCGGAAAGGATACCAGACTCTATATGGAGATTACCATTACCAAGGGCAGAGGCTACGATGGTGCCAACACCCGGGATAGAAGTGATCTTCCGATCGGCGTGATTGCTGTGGATTCTATTTATTCACCGATTGAAAGAGTTAACATCAATACGGTTCCGGATCCAACTCCGGAGGATGCCGATGCTGAGAAGCTGATTCTGGATGTATATACCAATGGAACAATGGCACCGGATGAGGCAGTATCTCTGGCTGCCCGTATTATGGACAGTCATCTGCAGATCTTCTTTAATATGGAGTCTGAGGTTTCCACTCCGGCAGCCACGGAGAGCGGCGAGACAGTAGAGCCGGGAAATCAGGACATTGACATGAGCATCGATGAGATGGAATTAAGCGTTCGTTCTTATAATTGTCTGAAGCGTGCCGGCATTAATACGGTAGGTGAGCTCTGCAGTAAGTCTGTGGAGGATCTCATGAAGGTTCGTAATATGGGTCGGAAGTCTCTGGACGAGATTCTTAAGAAGCTGGAAAGCATGGGATTGAGTCTGCAGCAGAAGTCTGCCGATTAATCCGTGCAAAGGAAATGAAAAGCCTGTTCCGAAATTTCGGAGCAGGTTTTTTTGTAATTTACCAGGAGGGAAGTCATGACAGGACAGCAGAACTATATATTACGGAAGGCAATTCGTCAGTATTTTGATAAGCGTAATGATGAAACCTATAATCAGGTATTGTCTGCCTTACTGATAGATCTTAATGAGCAAAAGGGCATTTATGTCCTGAAGACTGCTCCCAAAACAGATGATGAGGAAGCTCCACTCCGGACGGAGCTTATAAAACGTGACGGAAAATGCTACTATCCTTTGTTCAGCTATGCAGATGAGCTGTATGCTATGCCGGATCATAGTGGACTGCTCCTGGTGCATGAGCTTCTGGAAGAGCTTCTTACGGAGCTGAAGGACGAGGAAATGATGGATGGGCTGCTCATCGATCCATATGCAGAGGGCGCAGGTACACAGGATCACAGCGGCTTGGTGGTAGACCGTGCGATGGCACTGGAGCTCCTCCGGATGCATGGACAGGTGGAGATCAGTAACAGTGTCGAGGATAGTGTGTTTCAGCCGGAGGAGTCCAAAACAGATCCGGCAGATGGTGAGATCTATTAGAATTTATTTATAATTATGAGGAAAACAAATCCTGGACTTTATAGAGGTCTTGTTTCGGCTCTCCTTGCCTGTGGCCTTTTCGCTTCCTGCGGAAAAATCACAGGTTCTTTTTTACCTTCCCAGAGGGGAGCCGAGACATATAACAAAAATACGGCAGATGCTGCACCTTCTGATGCCGATGGAAATGCTGAGACGATGGAGAGCAGTTCTTCCGAGCCCGCAGTGTCTGAGAATGGAGCAGAAACATTGGCAGCGGATGTCGGTGGAAGCGCAGAATCGGAAGCGGGGACAACCGCAGCGGACATCATCATTCAAAATGAAGACAGTGCGCCGTATGCCTATCGTAGTCTCAGTGACCGTGAGCAGGTGATTTATAACGAGGTGCTTGCTGGCATCCGGAATCGGCGGGAGCAGACGGTCTCGACACTGGATCAGGCGGAGCTGAACCGCATTTATAATTATGTTTTGGCGGACCATCCGGAGATTTTTTATGTGGATGGATATACAGTATATGAAACAAAGGTGAATGATGTTGCCACAAAGCTTTCCTTTGAGAGCCGGTATACGATGTCGGCAGCAGAGGCGGTGCAGTATACGGCAGAAGCTCGGGATGCTGCGGATCAGATCCTTGCGGGGATTCCTGCAGGGGCGGACGACTACACCAAGGCAAAGTATATTTATGACTGGATTGTCAAAAATACGGAATATCAGGAGGAAGTTGCCCAGAATCAGACGATTTTGTCGGTGCTTCTCAACCATCAGTCAGTTTGCGCCGGATATGCGCATACGTTTCAGTACCTCATGGAAAAGGCCGGGCTTGAGACAATTTATGTGACGGGTACGGCGCAGGGGGCGGATCATGCCTGGAATATTTCATGGCTTGACGGCGTGCCGTATCAGTTTGATGTGACCTGGGGTGAGGTGTCCACCGGAAATTCCAATGTCGGCATTTCTGATTATATACGGTATGATTATTTTGCTATAACTTCTGAGGAGATGCTGCGGGATCATGTCGTCAGTGATGCTAATGCTGCGAATGTGCCTTTGCCGGATTGCACGGAAACAGCAGATAATTATTTCCATCGGGAGGGAACGTATCTTAGCGCGGATGATGTACATCCGATCGGGGATGCATTTCAGAAGGCGTATCGGGACGGGGCAAAGGTGGTGCAGCTTAAATTTGCAAACCGGGAGCTTTTTGAGCGTATGATGCATGAGCTTGTTACGGGACAGGCGGTTTACAGCTTTATCCGTGGCGGAAGCTCTGTTTCGTATATTGTGAATGATGCGCAGTATACGGTGGCGTTTTCCATCGGCTGAGATCGATATTTGAGAAAGTACATTAAGATAGTTTATCAAGAAAGCTTATAAAGAAAGCTTATGCGAGATCAAACAAGAGCAGGAGCTCAAAGCTTCATGGCATAAATTACAGACGCTCTAAGGATAGACGACTGACAAGTCGGACGGAGAAACCTCTGTTTGGAAACGTCTCAAAAACAAAAAGAGCATCGGAAGTAAATTTCCGGTGCTCTTAAAATCATGCGGGAGATGGGACTTGAACCCACACGTCCTATCGGACACAAGATCCTTAGTCTTGCCTGTCTGCCAATTTCAGCACTCCCGCAGACAAATAAGAAATATACAGGAAAAATAATTATATGTCAACTGGAAAATTGCTTACATTGATATCGTACTAAAAAGCGAGAGAAAATGATAGAATATGCTTAAGAACATCAATAATGCAATGCTGACAGTCTAACGATAAATCGGATCACAAATCCTGGAGGAAAACAAATATATGGCATTTCTAACTACGCTTTGTTATATCGAGAAGGATGGAAAATACCTTATGCTGCATCGGGTTTCCAAACAGCATGATATCAATCATGGAAAGTGGATCGGTGTAGGCGGTAAATTTGAGGAGAATGAAAGTCCGGAGGAGTGCCTTTTACGGGAGGTGAAGGAGGAAACGGGGTATACGCTGACATCCTGGAAGTTCCGGGGCATCGTGACCTTTATATCACCGGGTGCGATGGAATATATGCATCTTTTTACTGCAGACGGCTTTACAGGAGATGCGGTAGACTGCGATGAAGGGGAGCTTGCATGGATTCCTAAGGCACAGGTGCCGGAGCTGAATCTCTGGGAGGGAGACAGGATCTTTTTAAAGCTTCTCATTGAGCGGGAGAGCTTCTTTTCTTTAAAGCTTGTCTATGGTGAAGGCGACCGTCTGATGGAGGCAAAGCTGGATGGCAAAAATCTGATGTGATCGTTCTTTATCGGAACAGTAGTCGGGTAAAAGGGATCGCTGCCCGATCGCAGTAGATCAGATGAAACCAGAGAGCAGACAAAACTGGATGAAGGAGCAGGAGCAAATGCAGTACAATGCCGGCGGAAATAAAAAAATGTACAATATGTATATCCTGGAAATCCTCAGGGAATATACTGATGATGAACACAGCCTGACACAGCAGGAGATTCTTAAGCTTCTCAGGGAGAACTACGGGGTGGAGTGTGACCGGAGGTCTGTAAAGAGCAATATCGAGTATCTGGAGGGGCTCGGCATCGAGATTGACGAGGAGGATGGATACCGGCTTCTGACAAGGGATTTTGACGATGCAGAGCTCAGGATGCTGATTGAATCAGTGCTGTTTTCCAAGACTCTGTCCAGTACGGAAGCAAAGCGGCTTGTAAATAAGCTTTCTGGTCTGGGCAGCAGGTACTTTACTTCCCGGATCGGACATATCCGTTCTGTTTCGCAGTTCCATCATACGGACAATAAGCAGGTTATGATCACGATCGATGTCCTGGACGAGGCAATTGAAAAAAAGAAAAAAATAGAGTTTATCTATAATTCCTACGGTATTGATTATAAGCTGCATCCGCGGCGTCCGGAGCCCTTTAAGATGAATCCATATGCCATCGTAGCTTCCAATGGGATGTTTTATCTCATTGGAAACTACGATAAGTATGAGAATCTCGCACATTATCGGATTGACAAAATGACTGGTGTAAGGATCCTGGATGAGCCTGTAAAGGATCCGAAGCTTGTTAAGGGCATGGAGCATGGTCTCAATCTTCCCAGGCATATGGCAGAGCATGTCTATATGTTTTCCGGAGAAAGTGTGGATGTGATCCTCCGGACCTCTGTAAAATCCATGGATATGCTGATTGACTGGTTTGGCAAGGAATTTCAGATCGTGGAAAAAGGGGAAGAGGAAATCAAGGTCCGCATTCACTGTAATGAGCAGGCGATGGAGTACTGGGCATTGCAGTATGGCAAATACGTTGAGGTACTGGAACCGGAGACGCTCCGCCTTAAGCTCCGTGATGACATTAAAAAAATGTATGAAAAATACAGCAGCTAAAGTATAATGATAGGGCTTTACAATCGGTAGAGCATCATAAAGAATTTGAGGCAAGGATCAGAATGAACAGCAAACAGGGAGAACTGATTTTCAGATATGGCGCAATGGGCAGCTCCAAAACCGCCAATGCACTGATGGTACGTTATAATTACATGGAAAAGGGATATAAGGTCTATCTTCTGAAACCGGCGACGGACACAAGAGATGGAAAGGATGTCATCAAATCCAGGATCGGACTGGAGGCGGAATGCGAAATCGTGAGCTCCTTCCTGGACAGAATCAAGCAGATCACATTCACAGATCACTCGGTTATCCTTATAGATGAAGCGCAGTTTTTGACACCGGAGGAGGTGGAGACCTTTGCACATATCGTGGATAATCTCGATATTGATGTCATCTGTTATGGTTTATTGACAGATTTTCAGAGTCTGATGTTTCCGGGCTCTAAGCGGCTGGTGGAGCTGGCTGATCAACTCGAGGAGATCCCGACACTCTGCTGGTGCGGAAGACGCGCGCACTTCAACACCCGATTCTCCAACGGCAAGGTCGTGCGGACCGGTGCACAGGTGATGATCGGCGGCAACGAGTCCTATGTGCCGCTGTGCCGGAAGCATTTCTATGAAGGAAAGCTCGGGCAGTTTGAGTGAAATTTTGGGAGATGTGATCCGCAGGAGGCATGAATTTTATGAAATATAAGTCGATTCTTATAAAAGATACTACCATGGAGGAGAGGCGCCAGATTGTTTACGGCTCCCTCTATGGCTGCGGCAGCGAATGTGAGTTTTGCAATGGCTGCGACAATCTGGGCGGCGGCTCGATCGACGCAATGTATGAACCGTACATTAACGGAGAAAAGGAAATCCGGGAAATCAACGCAGAGTATATGGCGCGGATGGTGCATTGAGAAAGCTTGTGTAGATAAAATGTCACAAAACAATACGGATCAGAAAAACAGAAAGGAGTCTGCGAATGCTTCCGGCAGAGGCATTCGCGGGGTAAATCTTGGCAACTGGCTGGTGCTGGAGCGCTGGATGGAGCCGGAAATTTTCCGCGGGACGGATGCGGAGGATGAAACCTGGTTGAATCGGGATCTCCCAAAGGCGGAGCTTGAGAAGCGCCTGAAAAAGCACAGAGAAACATTTATTACAGAGAAGGATTTTGAAGAGATTCATAAGCTGGGACTCAATACGGTCCGGATTCCGGTGCCGTATTTTATTTTTGGAGATTTCCCGCCCTACTCGGGCTGCATTGAGTATCTGGACCTGGCGTTTGACTGGGCGGAGCGCTGGGACCTTAGGATCCTGATTGATCTCCATACCACGCCGGGAAATCATAACGGCTATGACAATGGAGGTCTGGTCGGTGTTTGCCGTTTCCATAAGGAGCCACGTGCCGTCGCATATGTTTTACATGTCCTTGAACGTCTTGCCCGGCGGTATGGGAAACGCAGAGGGCTTTTTGGCATTGAGGTGCTGAATGAACCGATCAGCCTGCCAGTGTATCTTTTTGCACCGACTACCGGCAAAGCGCGGGACCGAAAGGAAGCAAAGGGCTCCGGTTATGTGCCGCTCCGCTTCTTACGGAAATTCTATAAAGAAGCGTACCGAAGGCTCCGGGTCTATCTCCCGGAGGATAAAGCCATTGTATTTCATGATGGCTTTCGGCTGCCACTGTGGGGGAGATTTTTTGAAAGAGCCGGCATGAAGCATGTGTATCTGGATACGCACCAGTATATCTGGGCGATGGAAATGTTTCTGCCATTTCACAGACTCTGGCTCTACTGGTTTTATGTGATGCTGGAGCAGAGGATGATCCGCCGCGCTGAGCGGCATGTGCCGGTGATTGTCGGTGAATGGTCCAACTGCAACAGATACGCTGCGTTCCAGCGAAACCGGCGCTACCACGATCAGGGAACCAATATCTGGAGTGAACGAGTCGGAGATCTCAAAAAGAAGCTGGACGAGAAGCTTCCGGAGGATATCAAGGTGCTGAACAGCATCCGGGAGTATTCGCAGGAGGCCGCCAGGGTCGTTGCAGAAGAACGGAGGAAGCTGCAGCGGGAGATCCGGAAATCCTGTATGGCGGAACAGAGACGGCGGTTCCGGAAGGTTGCCAATATGCAGCTTCATGCCTGGGAGCATGCTGCCGGCTGGTTTTACTGGAGCTGGAAGCTTGAGCCGGAGAGCGGGAGACATACAGTTGAGTTCTGGAAGGAGAGCTGGGATTATCACCGTTCTGTCCGGAATGGATGGCTGCCTAAAAAGATCACGAAGTGAGAGATATCGCTGTTTGCAAAGCGATATAGTATAAGACGATCGTATCAGGAGGAAAATATGCCCAAGGTTTCGATTATTGTGCCGGTTTATAATGCGGAGAATGTGATCCGCCGCTGCGTGGACAGCATTCTCCAGCAGGAGTTTACGGATTTTGAGCTTCTTTTGATGGATGATGGCAGTAAAGACAGAAGCGGAGCAATCCTGGACGAGTATGCCGCTAGGGATTCAAGGATCACTGTGGTGCATAAGCCAAATTCCGGTGTTTCGGATACCAGGAATCAGGCGCTTGGTATGGCTCAGGGCACCTATATTCAGTTTCTGGATGCAGACGACTGGATCACCAAGGATGCCACGAGACTTCTGGTCCGGGCGATGGAGGAGCATGATGCGGATCTTGTGATTTCGGATTTTTACCGGGTCGTGGGAGACAATACCTCACGGAAAGGCGATATTACGGCAAAGGACGTTATCAGCCGGGAGGAGTACGGAGAGTGGATGCTCAAAAATCCTGCGGATTATTATTACGGAGTCCTCTGGAACAAGCTGTTTAAGCGCTCTATTGTGCAGCAATATGGACTTCGGATGGATGAAACGCTGCACTGGTGTGAGGATTTTATCTTTAATATGGAGTATATCCTGCATGTAGACAGAATTTTTGCGCTGCAGATACCGATCTATTACTATGTTAAGACAGAAGGCTCGCTTGTCTCTATGGGCATGAATCTTCCGGGGATCGTAAGCATGAAAACCAATGTCATCAAGTACTATGATAATTTCTATAAGCACCTGTACGACGATGATGAATACATGAAAAAACGTCCCGAGATTTACCGGTTTCTGATTGATTACGCGAGGGATGACGCGGCGATTCCGGGGCTGCCGGGGACCAAAAAGCTCGGGCAGGAGATCGTGCCGGTGCATGTTTCGCCATCTATTGAGAGTAATGTCTTCACCGACCTCTATTACAGCCAGAAGCTTTTGGATACATTGCTTGAGCGGACCGGAGCGCAATATGGTCTGGATCTTAAGGAAATGAAGGTAGTGATGTATCTGCGCTTTGCAGGGTCTGAAAAAAATCTTAAGGAAGCTGCCGACCTGATCGGACTCTCGCAGCCGGGAGTGATCGGATGTATGCAGAAGTTATTGCTGAAGCGTTATATCAAATTTAATTTTTCCGGCATGGTCCTGAGCCACGAGAGTGTGTTTCTCGATGCGGAGTTTACTGCGGATGGGCAGGTAGTCAGCGCCGCAATCGATCAGGTTATGGATGATTTTGAGAGGATCCGTTATGGAGAGCTTACAGACGCCGGAAGAGAGAAACTTCGGGCGGAACTTCGGCAGGAGCTCGAGAGGGTGAAGCGCGCATTATAGGAAGCGTGCCACACCTGATTCTATATTGACATAGATTACACAACTACTTCTGTGCTACCGTTGGTTTGTATGTGAGTGATAGAAAAAGAAGGAGCAGGTATCTTATGGAATCATGGGTTCTGCAAGATACCTGCTATTTATTTTGTAAATGCATTGCTAAGATATGACAGATCTGACGCGGCAGATGCATTGATAACATTGACAGAAGTACTTTAACATGTTAATGTCATCGAATGTGTAAATGAACAAAGGATGATCTATCGAAGCTGCTACAGGGCTTCCATAGTTAAAAACAGTTAATATGAGTGATAATAGAAATCAGTTGGAGAGATCGCGCCACAGGCAGGAAAAGCTCCATCGCCTTGTCCGGCAGTATCAGAAGGAAAAACGGCGGAAAAGGCTGTTCCGGCGGGTGCTCGTTGCAGCCATTATCCTGATGCTTTTTGTGTCGGTGCTGATCCCGTTTGGCATGGTCCGGCATTATCAGAGCATGACGCAGCAGGTGGAGTTCCGGGAGGATGAGGTTCAGAATACGGATATCGATACTGCGCAGCTGGAAGCCATGAAGGGCTACTGGAGCTGTGTACTGTTTGGGGTGGATTCCAGAGATGGTACGGTCGGTAAAGGCAACAATGCGGATGTACAGATTATCATCAGCGCGGATCTTGATACCGGAGACATTCGCCTTGTATCGATCTACAGGGATACGTATCTGAATCTGGGTAAAGAATATGCCAAGATCAATAAAGCGTATACAAGCGGCGGACCGGAGCAGGCGGTAAAGGCGCTGAACCGAAATCTTGACCTTAACATTGATAACTACGCGACATTTAACTGGAAGGCGGTGGCGGATGCGATTGACATGCTGGGAGGCGTGGATATCAATGTGACCGACCAGGAGTTTTATTATATGAATGCGTATATCACCGAGACTTGTCAGAAAAGCGGGATTTCCGCGGAAAATCCGGCGGCGGAGTATCTTGACAAGGCGGGGTACCAGCATCTTAATGGCGTACAGGCAGTTGCATACGCAAGGCTCCGGTATACAGATGATGATTTTGAACGGACCAAGCGGCAGAGAGCCATCATGATGCAGCTTCTGGACAAGGCAAAGGGAACATCTCTACTTAAGCTGAATCAGATTGTGGAGACGGTACTTCCGGAGACCGCCACCAATATCGGGCTGGAGGATGCACTCAGAGTACTTAAAAATATCAATAAGTTCCGGGTTTCCGGTAATGCGGGATTTCCATCCAGATTTGTTACAAAGAAAATCGGAAGCAATGGAGACTGCGTGATTCCGGCGGATCTTGAAAAAAATGTACAACTTTTGCATGAGTTTTTATTTGATGTTTCGGATTATGATGTATCCGGCACAGTATCGGAGCTGAATCAGAAGATCCGTTCAAGAACGGGGATCACGACCAAAAGCTCGGAGATTATCCGGCGCTAAAATGGACACAGGAAGGAACAGTATGGGAGAAAGAGAATTTCATAAAGGCGATCTGGTGCGGCACTTTAAGAGGGAAATGGTGGATCCGAAGTCTACAGAGTATCTGTACCGGATTGTCGGAACTGCGGTGCACTCGGAGAACCGGGAGAAATATATGGTATATCAGGCTCTATATGGTGACGAGGGTCTGTATATCCGCCCGTATGATATGTTTATGAGCGAGGTTGACCATGCGAAGTATCCTGAAATCCGGCAGCAGTGGAGATTTGACTGGGTGACGGAAAAGGACCTTGAGATTCTCTGGAAAATGGAAAAGGGAAATGCGGAAGTTACTAAGGCTCAGTGAGGCATAGCAAGGTATGGATTATGGGGCACTTTATAACAAAATGACGGCAGTGTTACGAAGGCACGACGGACTTATCGTACTGATCCGTGAGCTGGACAGGATGCTTAAGCTTATGCTGTATCTCCTGTATCCGGCGCTGCTTCTTTGGCTTTTATACCGGAAGGACATGAGAGTTCTTCCGGTTTTTTTGATTCCGGCAGCTTCCTTTGTACTTTTATCTATTTTACGGCATCAGATCAACCGTCCGCGCCCCTATGTTCGATGGCCGGAGATGGAGCCTCTGATCCGCCGCAATAAAACGGGGGACTCGATGCCAAGCCGGCATGTATTCTCCTGTGTGGTGATTGCCATGGCTTGGCTTTATGTCGTTCCCATGGCCGGATGGCTTCTTTTAATCGTGGGCATCCTGATTGCGCTCATCCGGGTCGCTCTCGGAGTACATTATCCATCGGATGTTGTGATTGGATATTTATGCGGATTACTGGCAGGATTATTATTTTATATCTTGTGAAAATACAGAATTATGGTATGATGTACACAATTATCCAGTATAATTATGCATATTACATGTGACAATGTATGATATGCGTGAGTTGCCGAAAGCAGTACATGTGATGCCAGACGCGACGGTAAGCTTAGTATTGGTATAGCTTATGGCGGTGAGCTGCAGTTTTTTGCAAGACAAAACATGGACTCGTGCTGGAAATCATAATGGAAAGGGATACATGCATGAAAACCAAGGTATATATCGATGGACAGAGCGGAACGACAGGGCTGCAGATTTATGACAGAATCGGCGCAAGAGAGGATCTTGAGCTTCTCAGAATCCCGGAGGAGAAGCGGCATGACCTTGCCGAGCGGAAAAAATATCTTAATGCAGCGGATATCGTGTTTCTCTGTCTGCCGGATGATGGTGCAAGGGAAGCGGTTTCGCTGATTGAAAACCCGGAGGTGCGCGTGATCGATGCTTCCACGGCGCACAGAACGAGCGAAGACTGGACCTATGGCTATCCGGAGCTCTCGCCAGAGCAGAGAGAGGCGATCCGCCACAGTAAGCGGGTAGCCAATCCCGGATGTCATGCGACCGGACTGATTTCCTCAGCAGCGCCGCTTGTAAGGATGGGGATTTTGCCAAAGGATTATCCGCTGACCTGCTTTTCACTTACAGGGTACTCCGGTGGTGGTAAGAAAATGATTACGCAATACGAAGCTGAGGACAAGCCGGCTCAGCTGTACGCTCCGGGCATCTATGGACTTACGCTTAAGCATAAGCATATCCCGGAGATGCAGAAGGTCTGCGGACTTACCTATCCGCCTGTTTTTTTGCCGGTGGTGGATGACTATTACAAGGGCATGGCAACAACGATCATGCTTGAGAATCGCCTGCTTCCGGGACATCCGACGGCGGAAGACATCTGCGGGAAGCTCAAGGACTACTATAAGGATGCGTATTTTGTGAATGTTTCTGACTTCGGAGATCACCCGTCGACCTTATATAGTAACGTGCTTGCAGGTACCAACCGTCTGCAGCTTGTTGTCTGTGGACATGAGGAGCAGACGACGATTACCGCACTGTTTGATAACCTTGGCAAGGGTGCGAGCGGAGCTGCAGTGCAGAACATGAATATCATGCTGGGGCTTGAGGAAAGCACCGGATTATAAGCATTCGCGGGTACATACCGACAGGCTTAAGGAAAAATTTCTGTATACCATCCGTAGCTTTGCAGGTACATTAGCAAAAGATTGTTAAATATTAGATTTTTTAGAGTGACAATTTGGATTTATAAGGTATAATAAGCCTTGGATGTTTTTATAAAAAAACATTGTGATTTACTCAGACCAAATTTTTAAAAGAAAGAGGTTAAGTGGAATGGCTAAAATTGATTTAACACAGTATGGAATTACCGGTACAACCGAGATTGTTTACAATCCATCCTATGAGGAGCTTTTTAAGGAGGAGACCAATCCTTCTCTTGAGGGCTATGAGGTAGGTCATCAGACAGAGCTCGGTGCGGTTGATGTATTTACAGGCATTTATACAGGACGTTCTCCTAAGGATAAGTATCTGGTTGTGGATGAAAATTCCAAGGATACTGTATGGTGGACCAGTGATGAATATAAAAATGATAACCATCCATGTTCTGAGGAAAACTGGCAGACGTTAAAGGAAATTGCCAAGAAGGAGCTTTCCAACAAGAAGCTGTATGTCATTGATGGCTTCTGCGGTGCCAACAAGGATACCCGTATGGCAGTCCGTTTCATTATGGAGGTTGCTTGGCAGGCTCACTTTGTAAAGAACATGTTTATCCGTCCGACGAAGGAAGAGGAAGCAGAGTTCAAGCCGGATTTTGTTGTATATAATGCATCTAAGGCTAAGGTAGAGAACTACAAGGAGATGGGTCTCAACTCCGAGACAGCGGTTGCCTTTAACATCACAAGCCACGAGCAGGTTATCATCAACACCTGGTACGGCGGAGAGATGAAGAAGGGCATGTTCTCCATGATGAACTATTATCTGCCGCTCAAGGGCATCGCTTCTATGCACTGCTCAGCTAATACGGATCTTAACGGTGAGCATACCTGCATTTTCTTTGGACTTTCCGGAACCGGTAAGACCACTCTGTCCACCGATCCTAAGAGACTGCTGATCGGCGATGATGAGCACGGCTGGGATGATAACGGCGTATTTAACCTTGAGGGCGGCTGCTATGCCAAGGTTATCAACCTGGATAAGGATGCAGAGCCGGATATCTATGGCGCCATCAGAAGAGACGCTCTTCTGGAAAATGTTACAGTAGATGATAACGGCAAGCTGGACTTCAATGATAAGAGCGTAACGGAGAATACACGTGTATCCTATCCGATCAATCATATCGAGAAGATCGTAAAGCCGATTTCTCATGGTCCTGCAGCTGACAACGTAATTTTCCTGTCTGCAGATGCCTTTGGTGTACTGCCTCCTGTTTCCATCCTTACTCCGGAGCAGACCAAGTACTACTTCCTTTCCGGATTTACCGCTAAGCTTGCTGGTACAGAGCGTGGTATCACAGAGCCGACTCCGACCTTCTCTGCTTGCTTCGGTCAGGCATTCCTCGAGCTGCATCCGACAAAGTATGCTGAGGAGCTTGTAAAGCGTATGGAGAAGTCCGGCGCCAAGGCTTACCTTGTTAACACAGGCTGGAATGGAACCGGCAAGAGAATTTCCATCAAGGATACTCGTGGAATCATCACTGCAATTCAGAATGGTGACGTTGCCAAGGCTCCGACTAAGAAGATTCCGTTCTTTAACTTTGAGGTTCCGACAGAGCTTCCGGGTGTAGATCCTGCAATCCTTGATCCGAGAGATACCTACAAGACTCCGGAGGAGTGGACAGAAAAGGCTAAGGATCTTGCTGCAAGATTCCAGAAGAACTTCAAGAAGTACGAGGGTAATGAGGCTGGTAAGGCACTGGTTTCCGCAGGTCCTGAGCTGTAATATGACTTGTACTGTACGATCGGATCGTAAGATCGTAAGTATAAGTAGCATCAGATCGTTTACTGATTTTTATTGACGGTGCTTGGTTTATATTGGTCTATATTGATCTACTAAGGGCAGGGGTTTACTGAACGACAGGTTTGGTAAGCCCCTGCTTTTTTGTGCTGTAGATTAATATGTCCATGTTGAATTTGTGAAATGCTTATATTGCCGCTCTTGTCTTAATTCAGAGAGCTCCCGGAAAGCTGCAATATGGATTGCAATGCCTTGCATGTAGAGTTGATTGCACTTATGTAAATAATAGAGTTAATAATAGAGTAATAACGTCTTTTTACACTTGACATATGTGCGCGTGAGATATACAGTCTGTAGGACGCTATTTAACTTTATTACTTATATAAAAATTTGATATGGGGAGTACAAGGGAGTATGTGGACGCAGATCAATGAGATGTTAAAAACGATAGACCAGCTGGTCTGGGGTGTACCGCTGATGGTGCTGATCCTTGCGGGAGGTGTGCTGCTTTCTGTAAGGACCAGATTTCTGCAGATCAAACGGCTGCCGCTGGCGTTGAAATGGATTGTTGCAGTTGAGGAATCCGAGGAGGGAGAGGTCAGCAGCTTTGCGGCTCTGATGACGGCATTGTCTGCTACCATTGGCACGGGAAATATTGTCGGTGTGGCAACTGCCGTTGCTGCGGGTGGTCCCGGTGCATTGTTCTGGATGATCGTTGCCGCGTTTTTTGGCATGGCTACGAAGTATTCGGAAGCTCTGCTGGCGGTGAAATATCGTGACATTGACGCATCCGGTCATACACTTGGCGGACCGTTCTATTATATTGAGAAGGGTATGGGTGCTTCCTGGAAATGGCTTGCAAAGCTTTTTGCCTTTTTTGGCATGTGCGTGGGTCTCTTTGGAATCGGAACCTTCTCTCAGGTGAATGGCATTGTTTCCGCCGTCAATAATTTCTTTAATCCGTCCGGCGTAAAAAATATTTCACTTCCCGGCATCGGATCCTACAGCGGCGTAACCATTGTATCGTCACTGATTCTGGCAATTCTGGTTGCCCTTGTGGTCATCGGTGGTCTTAAGCGGATTTCCAAGGTGGCATCGGTCATTGTGCCGTTTATGGCGATCACCTATTTTATCTTTGCGGTTTTGCTGATTTTAATGAATCTTACCAAAATCCCGGATGCTTTTGTGGAAATCGTGGCAGGAGCATTCAATCCAAAAGCCATTACCGGAGGACTGGTCGGCAGCATGCTTGTAGCAATGCAGAAGGGTATTGCGCGTGGAATTTTTTCCAATGAGGCAGGACTCGGATCTGCACCGATCGCGGCAGCGGCAGCCAAGACCAAGGAACCGGTACGGCAGGGGCTGGTATCTATGACAGGTACTTTCCTTGATACGATTGTGATCTGCAATCTGACAGGACTCTCGATTGTCCTGACCGGTGCCTGGAAGCAGCCTGGTCTCGAGGGAGTCGCGGTAACAACCTATGCGTTTCAGAACGGGCTTCCGTTTCCGGTGCTGTTTTCCCAGTTTGTACTGATGGTCTGCCTGATTTTCTTTGCATTCACAACGATACTCGGATGGGATTACTACTCAGAGAGATGTCTCGAATATCTCTCGCACGGGAACCTCAAGCCGGTCAAGGTGTTCCGCTGGCTCTATATCCTGGCGGTATTTATCGGACCGTATATGACGGTTTCCGCTGTATGGACGATCGCGGATATCTTTAATGGTCTGATGGCGATCCCAAATATGATTGCTCTTTTTGCCTTAAGTGGTGTGGTCGCGCGGGAAACCCGGGAGTTTTTTGCAGCAGGGAAGCATCTTTCTTAATGTACGGAAAGTCATGGATATGCTATATTTAATTTGGCTATTTTATGTGAAGTAAAAATATAAAGCATAGGTCCGGAAAGGCGTATCCATGGAGACAAACAGTAAGAGAGAACTTTTTGAAAAGATGCCTGTACCTAAGGCACTGGCAACAATGGCGATTCCAACGATCATCAGTCAGCTCATCAACCTGATTTACAACGTTGTGGATACCTTTTTTATCGGACGCACCGGAAACTCCTATATGATGGCAGGAGTTACCGTATCCTTTACGTTGTTTATGCTGACGATCGCCTTTGGTAATCTTTTTGGAATCGGCGGTGGCAGCCTCATGGCAAGGCTGATCGGGCAGCACCGGGACGAGGACGCACAGCATGTCAGTGCCTTTGCCGTGTATGGCTGTGTGCTCCTTTCTCTTGCCTATGGACTGTTTGTCTATGTATTTCAGACACCGCTTTTGACATTGCTTGGAGCATCTCTATACACCATGGAGTACGCAAAGCAGTATGTGCTGCTTGTAGTGGTGTTTGGAAGTCTTCCGACGATTCTCTCTGCGGTGCTTGCGCATCTACTCAGAAACGTAGGATATTCGCGGCAGGCAAGTAAAGGTCTGTCCGGTGGAGGACTCCTTAACATTATCCTTGATCCGCTGTTTATGTTTGTACTTCTGCCGCATGGCATGGAGGTCTTTGGCGCGGCGCTCGCAACCCTTCTGTCCAACGTGATCGCCTGCATCTATCTTATCATTGTATTTCTGCGGTTATCCGGCAAGGCGCCGGTTTCCCTCCGGCTGTCGGAGCTTCATAAGGTCAGCGGCAGTCAGATCCGCGGACTGTTTTCTGTCGGGATTCCCTCAGCAATCCTGACGGGTCTTTTTGATGTTGCAAATATCTTTCTCAATGCCCAGATGGCGGTACACGGGGATCTGCAGCTTGCAGCCATCGGCATCGTCATGAAGATCGAGCGTCTGCCCAATGCCATCAATATCGGCATCTGCCAGGGCATGCTTCCGATCGTTGCTTACAATTTTTCCTCGGGAAATCATACTCGCATGAATGCGGTGATCCGCTGTGCTCGGAAATATGGTTTACTGATCTGCTTTATCAGCGTGGCGCTTTTTGAAATTTTTGGTGGCGGTGTCACGCATATTTTCCTGGATACCTCGGGTGACAGCGCGGCGGATGCATTGGCGACACTTGCATTTGCAACCACCTTTTTAAGGATCCGCTGCCTGGCATCACCGGTGCAGTTTCTGAATTTCAGCAGCTCATACTGCATGCAGGGAATCGGAGATGGCAGAGATACCATGCTGCATGCCGTTGTCCGGGAGATTGTATTTTACATCCCGTTTATGTTTATCCTGGACCGCATCTTTGGCGAATACGGTCTTGCCAGTGCACTCCCGGTGGGCGAGGCCTGTGGTGCCGCCTTTGCGCTTTTCCTTTTGACAAGGTACATCCGGAAGCATGCGGCAGTGCAGTAAAAAAATCATAGAGTGTTCCGCGGTAGAAACAGATCTGGTAGAATGTTCAGGAAATAATCAGACCAATGATTTTTAAGGATGGTACCACTTGGTTGTGAAGAAGGAATGAAAGAAGGAGAACCTTATGGCGAAGGATACAGAGCTTAAGCTGCAGAAGGCAATGATTTATAGCATTTTTGTGAGAAATTATTCCGAGGAGGGTACATTTCGCGCGGTGGAGCAGGATCTTGCAAGAATCAAGGCGCTGGGCACGGATTATATCTGGCTGCTTCCGATTCATCCGATCGGAGTAAAAGGCAGGAAGGGTACGGTAGGAAGTCCCTATGCCAATCAGGATTACCGTGCTATAAATCCGGATCTTGGCAGTGTGGAGGACTTTGAGCATCTTGTCAATGCGATTCATGAAGCAGGTATGAAGGTGATGATGGATGTGGTTTACAATCATACCTCGCCGGATTCTGTGCTTGTTGAGGAGCATCCGGAATATTTCTATCGTAAGCCGGATGGCAGCATGGGAAACAAGCTTGGGGACTGGACAGATGTCGTGGATCTAGATTATAGCAATGTGAAGCTCTGGTTCTATCAGATTGAAACGCTTAAGATGTGGGCGCGGTTTGTCGATGGGTTTCGCTGCGATGTTGCTCCGATGGTGCCGATTGAGTTCTGGCAGGCGGCAAGAGAAGCGGTACGGAAGGTCAATCCGGATTGTATCTGGCTTGCAGAATCCAATGAAAGCCGCTTTATATCCTTCTGTCATCGGCATGGCATCGCCAATTTCTCGGACATTGAGGGGTACCAGGCATTTGACATGGAATATGCGTATGATACGCGGGATGCATTCGCAGGATACCTCCGTGGAGACCGGTCTCTCCGGGCATGGCTGGATGTGATGAATGAGCAGGCGGTTGCGCTGGACCCGCATAATGTGAAGCTGCAGTTCCTGGAAAATCATGATCAGCCGAGGATTGCAAGCTTTATAAAGGAGGATAGAAGCCTCAGAAATTTTACGGCATTTCTCTATTTCAGTAAGGGCGCGGTACTGCTTTATAACGGGCAGGAATATGAAACAGCGCATCTTCCGGAGCTTTTTGAGAAGGATCCGATTCCGCGCAGTGCCGAAGCGGGGCGGGATCTCAGCGGACTGATTGCGCGGCTTGCAAGGATCCGCCGGGAGATTTTGTCTGAGACAGAGTTCTGGCATGCGGAAGTGGAGGACGAAATTTGTACTGCGGTCTGTTATCGCAGCAGCAGGGAGCATCTTACAGTAGGAGTATTTGATTTGCATGTTTCGGTGCCCGAGGCTTCATTTACCGTCTCCGTGGATGTACCGGATGGGACGTATCAGGATGAAATTTCCGGGAAGGAGCTTTCTGTAAACGCGGGGCGGATGCGGTTTGATGGGCAGCCGGTGATTTTCCGCGTGAGATAATTTGAAGTGATAGATAGGAGTGGGGAGGTCAATGGTGACAAGCTTGCTTAATGCAATAGATGATGTGATGTACTATCCGGTGCTGATCATCGTGATGTCGGTATTTGGATTGTACTTTACATTTCGGATGCGGGGTGTGCAGATTCGGCTTCTGCCGGAGGCGATCCGATGTGTGATGGAGCCTCCGGAGGGTGAGAATGTCTCCTCTTTCCAGGCTCTGATGGTTTCGACTGCCTCTCGTGTCGGAACCGGCAACATCATCGGAGTATCTACCGCCATCTGCCTGGGCGGTCCCGGCGCCTGCTTCTGGATGTGGCTCATGTGCATCATCGGCGGAGCGAGTGCATTCACAGAAAGTACTCTGGCGCAGATCTACAAGCGGAGAGGGAAGGACGGAAACTTTTTTGGCGGTCCGGCGTACTATATCGAGCAGGCACTTCATGCACCGCAGGTGGCAATTTTATTTTGTATCTTTCTGATTGCAACCTATGCATTTGGGTTTAATTTACTCTGCTCCTATAACCTGCAGTCCACCTTTGCAGCATATCCTTTTTATCATAAGGAAAGTACACCAATTATCATAGGAGTTATCCTTGCGGTGATTGTAGGATACTGCCTGATGGGCGGCGGCAAACGGATCATCAGCCTGACATCCACTATTGTGCCTTTTATGGGCGTATCGTATGTGCTTGTCGCTCTGATTATTATATTTCTGCATTTCCGGAATATACCGGAGATGTTTGTCGAGATCTTTACCAATGCATTTGATTTCAAGGCGATTTTTGGCGGGGTGTCCGGTTCTTGCATGATTTACGGCATCAAGCGCGGACTGTATTCCAATGAAGCCGGCGTGGGATCGGCTCCCAATGCAGCTGCGGCGGCACATGTTTCGCATCCGGTGAAGCAGGGACTTGTGCAGACCTTGTCTGTTTACATTGATACCTTGCTGCTTTGCACGGCTACGGCGCTGATGTGTCTTGTAAGTGGAACGCCGATCAGTGCGGAGGTTTCCGGGGCACCGTATGTGCAGAATGCGATCTCCACCGTTTTTGGCGAGATAGGACCAATTTTTATCACGATCGCAATGATCCTTTTTGCATTCACGACATTGATCGGAAATCTCTATTATGTAGATAACGCGTTGGCGTTTCTTAACGGTAAAAAGATGCCAGGGAAAAGGTTCATGCAGATCTTTCATAGCATATGTATGCTGGTGGTATTTCTGGGAGCGATCGCGCCGATGGATGCCTGCTGGGCGCTTGCGGATATTACCATGGGGCTTATGACATTTATCAATCTGCCCTGCTGCTTCCTGATGTCCGGCACGGTATCCAAAGCACTAAAGGATTATGAATGTAAAAAACGTGAGGGACGCAATCCGGTCTTTAAAGCGCGGGAGATCGGTATCGAAGACAGTCAGCTGGGCTGCTGGAAGTAAAACACCAAAATACGCTTTGACAGGCAATAAAGATGCAAAGACGGAGAAGATAAGCGTGGGGGGCAGGTAATAGAGCAATGAAACAATATGCAATTGTAACCGGGGCGTCCTCCGGGATCGGCAGAGCGGTATCTCTTGAACTTCTCGCCATGGGATATGATGTTTTTGGTTTTGGACGGGACTTTGCTGCCTGGAAGCTTGAGGGCATTAGAGATAACCCGGAGCAGTCGGGATTTCATCCGGTCGTGTGTGATTTACTTGACACGAAGCAGTTGATGCTGGGCCTTGACCAGATTTTAAAGACACCGGATGGAGAGCTTACTGTGCTTGTCAATAATGCGGGCACGGCGTATTACGGTCTGCACGAGGAGATGAATCCTGAGAAGATTATGGAGATGGTGCGGGTCAATCTGGAAGTACCTATGATTCTGACGCAGAAGCTTCTCCGGATTCTTAAAAAAAATCATGGCGCGGTGATCAATATTTCTTCAGTGACTGCAATTTCCTCCAGTCCGCACGGAGCTTGCTATGGTGCAACCAAAGCAGGCCTTCTCAGTTTCAGCAGGAGCCTCTTTGATGAGGTAAGGAAGTACGGGGTCCGGGTTACAGCAGTGCTTCCGGATATGACGGATACGGCACTTTACCGGAATGCGGATTTTGAAGCGGATCCTCAGTGGGATGCGCATCTAAGTCCGGAGGATGTGGCGGATGCAGTCCGATATGTGCTCTCTGTCCGGGAGGGAAGCTGTGTACCGGAGATTATGATCCGACCACAGCTGCACCGGATCCATAAAAAACCCAGAACCTGATGGATGCAGCATGTACTGCCACAGATTCCGGGCTTCAGTTTTTTTAAAAAATCAGATTCTGACTTTTATATACAGAGTTAAAAGATATTTTGACAAGTAGATATGTAACCAAGAAGACACTTCTGTTTACATGGCTTGCTGCACTGCTTGTGCCTTTAAGCTTCCTCAACCGAGAGAAGCTCAATCTTGAAATTCAGTTCCTGACCGGCAAGCTCATGATTTGCGTCAAGAGTAATGGTCGCTGCATCTACAGCAGTGACGGTTACCGGGAAGGACTGTCCCATGCCGGTGCCAAGATAAATCTGCTGACCGATTGTCAAATCCTCAGAGCCGGGAAGCTGAGACTTTTCGAGCGTAAATACCGCCTCCGGGTCTCTCTCGCCATAGGCATCCTCCGGAGCAAGATGGATATTGACGACATCGCCGACATTCATATCCACAACCGCCTTGTCAAAGCCGGGAATCATCATGCCGACACCCGCTATGAACTCCAGAGGCTCGTTTCTGTCATAGGATGAGTCAAAGGCGGTTCCGTCATTCAGAGTCCCCTGATAATGGGTTTTAACCTTTTTACCGGCATTTTTACCCGGGAAGACAATGGGAGGATGCTCATAATCAAAGTCTGAATCCTCATCCTCGCAGTGGTGTCCGCAGCAGCCTTTGCCATGATGTCCGCAGCAGTCTTCGTGGGATTCACTCTCGTCTTCCGCAGGATGTCCACAGCAGTTCTCATGAGCATGATCTGCTTCTCTTCCGTGATGCCCGCAGTGTTCCCCATGGGAGTGTCCACATCTATGATTCTTGTGGTGTCCGGATCCATCCTCGTGATCGTGATGGCTGCAGCTGACACCGGCATTCACAAGCGCTCCTGCAAGGTATGCTTCCACAGCGTCATCTGCATTGCCGGAGGCACCGGAGCAGACCTCGATCCCGGATGCGGAGAGAGCATTCATCATCCCGCCGCCGAGACCACCGCAGACAACTACGGATACACCATGGTCCGCTAAAAATCCGGCGAGAGCTTCATGACCTGTGCCATCGGTTGAAACGACCTGGCTGGACTTGATTTTCCCATCCTCAATATCATAAAGCTTAAATGCTTCCGTTCTGCCAAAATGCTGGAAAACCTCACCGGTTTCCTGCTGATAGGTTACTGCTATTTTCATAAACAAATTCCTTTCCTGAAATTTTACATTTTTAAAATATAAATGCTGCTTTATACTGCTTTAGTATATACCAGAGAGCCGGTACTTTCAGCATTGTGAATTTCTGTTTTACGGCTCATGATGAAAGTATTCTAACAGAAAAATACTGAATTATCTTCTGAAAATTCTATAAAAACCAGCGCTTTTATTAAAAAAACAGAAACTCGATTCCTGACATTTACAAACTGATTTTTAACTGCTATTATAAGTAACACTGTAAACGCTTGCATAAAATTAAATATGAATTAATATAAATAATCAGATGCAACAGTAGGTTTCACACCAATAGAGAGAATTATGTCAGAGAAGGATAGAAACTTCATAGAACATATCATAAACGAGTCCATACGTGACGCACTTGCAATTACAGACCCGGATGCATCCATCAATCGTCTTTTGATGGATCTAGGAGTAAGGATCGGAGCAGATCGTGACTGCATCTTTGAAATGGGGGAGGATGTGACTTGCACCTATGAATGGTGTAGAGATGAGAACATTTCTCAGATTCCGCAGATCAAAGAGGTCTTCATTACCGAGAAAGATAAAATCAGAAAGCTTATGGAAACGCGGCAGGTGCCGGTCTTTATTAAAGCTGAGGATATTGAGGCTTTACGGCAAAGTAATGATGAGATGTACCGGAAGCTGAGGCTTGTGAATATACACAGTCTGGTGCTTGTCCCGATCCTCCTGGAAAATGAACTCAGAGGTTTTTTTACGTTGCAAAATCCAGCCATGATGGATCAGAACCAGGATTCTGCATTGTTTGAGATCGTAGCAGCATTTCTTGCTGCCTTGCTGCGGCATCGTGACAACAACAAGCGTCTCAGGATCGCCAACTGGAGCAGCAGTACGATGTATGAAGCCAGCATGATGGCACTCAGACAGACGGATCCGGACCGGGCGATTTATGAGGTGCTTCGGTTTGTAGGGAGACGGATCGGCGGCACCCGCACGTATATTTTTGAGCGTCATCCAGGCAAGGAACTGTATAATAGCTACGAATGGTGCAGGAAGAGTGTAAGGCAGCGGATCTCGCAGCAGGAAAAAATCCATACGGAAGCCTATACGCCTGTCTGGAAACCTTTATTAAGTAATCGGGAGGGCATCATCATACGGAACCTGGAGACGTACCGTCAGGTGAGTGAGATTGTCTATAAATATTTAAAGGAGGATGAGATCGCGTCCTTAATCATTATGCCTATTTTTATAGAGGGGAAGTATAGTGGTCTTGTCGGTGTGGATAATCCGGCAAAAGAGCTGATGGATGCTGCGGTGAATGTGATGAAGCTGACAGCAAGACTCTCTGCGACACTGATCGGACATCGCGACCAGATGCGCAAGGTTCTGGAGGACTCGTACCGGGATCAGCTGACAGGAGCCACCAATCGGAGAGGGCTTGAACGCTTCCTGAAGGTGATTAATCGTGCGGATCCGATGGGACTGATATACTGTGACCTTAATGGCCTTAAAGAGCAGAATGATCAGCTTGGGCATATCGCGGGAGATGACATGATCCGTAAGGCGGCATCACTGTTAGGACAATGCGTCGATGCAACCTGCCCGTCAGAGGTAGTCCGTATGGGCGGTGACGAATTTCTTATGCTCTGCTCCGGGGTAGGTCTTGGTCAGTATGAGCGGATACTTAGAAAGCTGCGGAAGGAGTTTGAAAATAATAACTTATCTGTATCTATCGGCAATCTCTGGAGGAGCAACGGAGATACTGATTTTGATGAGCTCTTAAAGGAAGTAGATCAGGCGATGTACCGGGAGAAGCAGAGATATTATAAAGGACATGAACGGAGGAGAGATGTCCCGACAGAAGGCACCAGATAATTTTATATTATATCAAACATGCATTTTTGTAATACTTTACCTTGATATAGTGTTTGACATTTTAGCGTGATAAAGCTAATATACAAGTCAAAATAAAAAGAAGCAGTGATTCTATCCCAACGCTTCAGTTTAGGTATTTAAAGAGACAAGGGCGTCAGGTTTCAACTGGCACTTTGTCTTTTTTTATACCTGTTTTATTTCAGGAGGAATTGTGTTATGAGAAAAGCAAAATTGCGTAGTGCAGCATCCTTACTGCTTGCAGCTGCTATGGCAGTTTCTCTGGCTGCCTGCGGAAGCTCCGCATCCAGCGGATCAGGCTCGGCTGATACGAAGCAGGCTTCGACAGCAGGTGGAAGCTCCGCGGCAGTAGAAGCCACAGCACAGTCTACCGGAGAGGATCCGGTGATTCCGGACGGAGAGTCTGTTTCACAGGACTCGGATATTACCTGTGCAACCTATACCGACTTTACCACGATGGATCCGATGGATACCAGCGATACGATCTCCGGCGGTGTCCAGAGACTGATCATGGATGGACTGTTTGGATTTGACGATGACATGAAGGTCATCCCGCTTCTGGCAACAGGCTACGAAGCTAATGATAGTGCAACAGAGTATACCGTAACACTGCGTCAGGGTGTCAGCTTTACGGATGGCACTCCATTTAATGCAGATGCTGTAATTGCCAACGCAAATCGCTGGATGGATAAAAATGGCGGACTCAAGAGGACAACCTTCCTGAGCGGCGTGCTTGCCTCCTGCGATAAGGTTGATGATTATACAGTTAAATTTACCCTTTCCGAGCCGTTCGGATCCTTTATTAACTGTCTTGCGCATCCGGCAACCCTCCTTATGAGTCCGAAGCAGATCGAGCAGGGTCAGAAGGCATGTGCAGATTCACCGGTCGGCACTGGACAGTATACCTTTGTAGAGTGGACACAGGGCGACCATTTAAAGATCCAGCTCAACAAGGACTGGTGGGGATACAAGGACGGACCTGATGGTAAACCGCTGGTTGCGAGCGATGCAGGATTTAAGACGGTAACTTTTAAGCCGGTAACTGAGGGCGCAACCAGAGCTGCAATGATCCAGTCCGGTGATGCTCAGGTTATGTGGAGTGTACCTGCGGAGAATGCAGATGCCCTCAAGTCTGACCCCAATATCCACTATCAGCAGACCGACGGCCTTGTAACCTACTGGCTCATGATGAACACACAGAAGGCTCCATTTACCGACCTCAAGGTTCGTCAGGCAATGAACTACGCTATCGATAAGGATGCCTTTATCAAGATCTGCTATAACGGAATTGGTACTCCGGCAACGTCCATGATGGGTCCGAAGACACAGTACTATAAGGAAAACACTCCGTATCCGTACGATGTGGAGAAGGCAAAGTCTCTGCTGAAGGAAGCAGGATACGAAAACGGATTTACCGCAAAGTTCATGTACAGCAATACATCCACCAACCAGAAGGTTGCTGAGTTCCTGAAGCAGCAGTTGCAGCAGGTCGGCATCAACCTGGAGCTTGAAGCACTGGAGAGTGCCGTTCTCAACCAGAAGGTACAGGACAGCACCGCAGCAGGCAAGGACGCTGAGGTTGAGCTGTATTACTCCGGATGGTCATCCTCCACTGGTGACGCTGACTGGGCACTGCGTCCGATGCTTGCCAAGGAGTCTGAGCCGCCAATGAGCTACAACATTTCTTACTATGAGAATGATGAGGTTGATCAGCTGCTCAAGGATGCGCTTGCAACCTCCGACAGTGACAAACGTAAGGACTGCTACGCAAAGATCCAGGATATTGTCTGGGAGGATTGCCCGGTTGTTCCGCTGTTCCACATGCAGAACACCATTGCAGTTTCCAACAAGATTGCGAATGTCAAGCTGTATCCAGATGCTGCAATTAATCTGCGCGGCGGCAGGATGGCCAAGTAATCGGAATATCATTCTGTTACATGCAAAGCAGGGGCGTTTCCGTAACGACCCTGCTTTTGACAATTATTGTATCAACTAGGGACGAAAGGTTATAACGATATGCTGAGATATATCATAAAACGACTGCTGGGGATGATCCCCACGCTGTTCATCGTCATTACGCTGGTGTTCTTTTTTGTAAGGATGATCCCCGGAGATCCGGCGAGACTCGTTGCCGGAGAGCAGGCAACGGCGGAGGATGTGGCACAGGTACGGCAGGATTTGGGTCTGGATCAGCCGATCATTGTGCAGTATGGCAAATATGTATCCGGACTCTTAAAGGGAGATCTGGGCACATCCTTAAGATCCAAGCGTCCGGTCGCACAGGATATCGGAGAGCGTTACATCAACACACTCCGTCTGACAGCACTCAGCATTTTATGGAGTGTACTGATCGGTATCCTGCTTGGGGTCTGGGCCGGTGCGCATCGCAATAAATGGCAGGATTATCTCGGTATGACACTATCGGTTTCCGGCATATCGTTGCCCTCCTTCTGGGTCGGGTTCCTCCTTATCATGCTGTTTTCCGTAAAGCTGAGATGGTTCCCGACGACGGGTGCAAGCGGATTTAAGAGTCTGGTGCTTCCGTCCATTACACTGGGAATTTCCATCAGTGCGGTTATTGCGCGGTTCACGCGTTCCTCGATTGTGGAAATTCTCGAGGAAGATTTCATTCGTACGGCAAGAGCTAAGGGTCTTAAGGAAAAAGTTGTGATCTGGAAGCACGCGCTCCGGAACTCTCTGATACAGATTATTACGGTAGCAGGTCTCCAGTTTGGTTTCCTGCTTGGCGGTTCGGTTGTTACGGAAACGGTATTTGCATTTCCCGGGATCGGGTCACTGCTTGTGCAGTCTGTAAACTTCCGTGACTATCCGGAGATTCAGTCACTGATTCTGATTTTCTCCCTGCAGTTTATCCTGATCAACCTGATTGTGGATATCCTGTATGCAGTTGTTAATCCGGAAATCAAGCTTGGATAGAGAGGCAGCACATGAAAAAAGCAAAAGATGAAAAAAATGATATCAAGAGCCCTGTATCAGAGGCGATCCGGAAATTTTTAAAGCATAAGAACTCTATCGTTGCCCTGGGGTATATTGTGCTGCTGGTTCTGGTCGCGATTTTCTGCTATCAGATTGCTCCTTACGGAATCAATGAATATGATTACAGCGCTGTGCTGCAGGGACCGACGGCGCAGCACTGGTTTGGTACGGACGAGTTTGGACGGGATCTTCTTTCCAGGATCCTTTGCGGCACCAGGATTTCGCTTGTGGTAGGCTTAAGCTCAGTCAGTGTGGGCTGCATTGCAGGTACAATTCTCGGACTGCTCAGCGGCTACTACGGCGGTATGCTTGACTCGGTAATCATGCGGATATGCGATGTGTTGTTTGCATTTCCGGGACTCATCCTCGCCATCGCCATTGTTGCGATCCTCGGAAACGGGCTTACCAATGTGGTGATTGCTGTTGCGGTATTTTCCACGCCGACCTTTGCAAGACTTGTCCGCAGCCGTACGCTGGAGCTTAAGGACTCGGTCTTTGTTATGGCTGCCCGCGGACTCGGAACATCGGACGTGGAGATTCTTTTGAGACATATCCTGCCGGGCGCAATTCCGAGCATTATCATCCAATATACCATGTCGATCGGAAATTCGATCCTGACGGCATCCAGCTTAAGCTTCCTCGGAATGGGCGCTGTGCCTCCGACACCGGAGTGGGGACTGCTGCTCTCCAATGGCAGAAACTATATGATGACAGATATGTTTGTTACACTGTTCCCGGGTCTTGCCATTTTCCTTACGGTATTAAGCTTTAATATCCTGGGAGATGGCTTAAGAGATGCATTGGATCCAAAGCTCATGGATTAAGGAGAAACGGACATGAATGAAAAGGATGATATCATACTAAAAATAGATAACCTTCATACCTGGTTCCACACGGACAGCGGTATTGTCAAGGCGGTAGATGGTGTGGATCTGACACTCCGCAAGGGACATACGCTGGGCATCGTAGGAGAATCCGGCAGTGGTAAGAGTGTAACGGCGCTCTCAGTGATGGGACTTCTCATGAAGACCAAGGGCAAGATTGAGGATGGTGCGATTTATCTTGACGGTGAGGACATAGTGACGTTTCCGGAGGATAAGAAGCGGGAGCTGCGCGGTGGCAAAATTTCGATGATTTTTCAGGAGCCGATGACAAGTCTCAATCCGATCATGAAAATCGGCGACCAGATTGTGGAAGCGATCCGCGCGCACCAGAAGGTCTCGGACCGTGAAGCAAGAGAGCAGGCGCTCAGCATGCTGAAGCTTACGGGGGTACCGAGACCGGAGCATATGATGCGGGAGTATCCGTTTGAGCTGTCCGGCGGGCAGCGGCAGAGAGTCATGATCGCCATGGCGTTGGTCTGTAAGCCGGAGGTGCTGATTGCCGATGAGCCGACGACCGCTCTGGATGTTACGATTCAGGCACAGATCCTGGAGCTCATGAATCAGCTGAAAAAAGAGACGGGAACATCTATCCTGTTTATCACCCATGACCTTGGTGTGGTTGCGCAGGTCTGTGATGATGTGGATGTAATGTACTGCGGACATATTGTGGAGCAGGGTACGGTACGGGACATTTTTAAATCCCCGCGGCATCCGTATACCAAAGGGCTTCTCGACTCGATTCCACGGATCGGAGAGGGGCGGGATGAGCTTTACTCGATTCCGGGGAATGTGCCGAATCCGAAATACATGCCGGAGGGCTGCCGTTTTGCACCGCGGTGCGCAAGATGTACGGAAGCCTGCAAAAAGGAACCCGGCTTTACAGACTTTGGACATGGACATATCTGCCGGTGCTGGAATCCGGTGCCTGCGGAAGGAGTACAGGAAAGTGAGGGTACGGTAAATGGATGATTATATTTTACGGGCGGAAAACCTCCAGGTGTACTATCCGATCCATACGGGTGTTTTTAAAAACAGCTATGTTAAAGCTGTTGATTATGTCAGCTTTGAGGTGCCGAGAGGCAAGGTGTTTGGTATTGTAGGAGAGTCGGGCTGTGGCAAGTCCACGCTCGGTCGGGCGGTCTGCAGACTGGAGCCGATCACCGGAGGCAAGGTGTATCTTGACGGAGAGGATATCACAACACTGAGCGGTGATAAGCTGAGAGCAATCCGTAAAAAAATTCAGATGGTATTTCAGGATCCGTATGCTTCCTTAAATCCTCGTATGACGGTATTTCAGATCATTGAGGAACCGCTCCGGGTACATCATCTGACACACTCCAAGGAGGAGTCGGAGCAGAGGGTGCTTGCGCTTATGCGGCAGGTGGGTCTCGATGATTACCAGCTGAACCGCTATCCGCATGAGTTCTCCGGCGGTCAGCGGCAGCGTATCGGCATTGCCAGAGCGCTGGCAGTGGAGCCAGAGGTGATTGTTGCGGACGAGCCGGTTTCGGCGCTCGACGTATCCATCCAGGCGCAGGTTCTTAATCTACTTGCAAAGCTTCAGAAGGAGCTGAATCTTACGCTGATCTTTATTTCGCATGATCTGTCAGTTGTAGAGCATATCAGCGATCAGGTGGGTGTCATGTACCTTGGAAACTTTGTAGAGGCGGCTGATAAGGATGAGCTTTATAAAAATCCGCTGCATCCATATACCCAGGCGCTTCTCTCCGCGATTCCGATTCCGGATCCGGATAAGAGAAACAATCTGATTCCGCTGGAGGGCACAATTCCGTCCGCGGTCAATCCGCCCAGCGGCTGCAAGTTCCATACCCGCTGCCCGAAATGCATGGAATGCTGCCGGACGATTGCGCCGAAGCGTTATCAGGTAAGCGACAACCATTATGTATACTGCCATCTCTATGACGACAAGAACTAGGAGGATATTCCGATGAATCGTGAATTGTTACAGGCACTGTCCAATGCCTTTGGTCCGAGTGGATATGAGGAGGAAGTGCTTCGCAGCGCGGAGCCGTTTCTTAATGGGCTGTCTTATGAGAATGATGCCATGAATAATCTTTACATCCGTCTCCCGGGAGAGAAACGGGATGGAAGACCGGTATTGCTTCTGGATGCGCATCTGGATGAATGCGGGATGATGGTACAGAGTATTGCTGATGACGGATCACTCCGCATCATCCTGCTCGGTGGTATGCATCCGACCAGCCTGCCGGCACACTCTGTACGGATCCGCAACCGGAAGGGCGAATACGTCCGCGGCATTATTGCGGCAGAACCGGTGCATTTTATGACAGAGGAGGAACGGAAGCATACAAATGTGGCGGTGGAAACACTGAAACTGGATGTTGGCGCAGTGAGCCGGGAAGAGGTGATCGAGTCCTTTGGCATCCACGAGGGAGATCCGATTGTTCCGGATGTGAGCTTTGACTATGATGAGAAGCATGGGCTTTGCTTTGGCAAGGCGTTTGATAACCGTGTGGGTTGTGCCGCAATCATTGAAATCATGCAGCGTCTTAAGGAAGACGGTGATGCAGGAAATCTGGCAGTGATCCCTACGGCAGCGCTGGCAGCCCAGGAGGAGGTTGGCGAGCGTGGAGCTACCGTCACCGCACAAAGAGTAAAGCCGGATCTAGCGATTGTGTTTGAGGGATCGCCTTCGGATGATTTTTATTTCGGCGTGCAGCAGGCACAGTGCCGGATGGGTGAGGGAACCCAGATCCGCATCATGGATAAGAGCTATATTTCCAATCCTGCCTTTATTTCGGTTGCAGAGCAGATTGCAGCAAAGTATCATATCAGATATCAGGAGGCTGTCCGGAGAGGCGGCGGTACCAACGCGAGTGTTATCAGCCTTACAAACCATGCAGTGCCGGTACTGGTGCTTGGTGTGCCCTCACGCTATGTGCATTCGCATTATAATTTCTGTAAGGCAGCGGATGTGGACGCCACGATTGAGCTTGCGTACCGTCTGGTGCGGGAGCTTGGCAGTGACGAGGTAAAACATATACTTCGTAAGGATATATTGGGAGGTAGAGCATGATGCGTCCGGTAATTGGTATTTTGGGAAATACGCTTATGACCACGCCCGGGCTTTTTAAGAGCGCGGAAAAGGAATATGTCAATGCGGACTATATCCAGGCAGTGCTTCAGAATGGCGGTGCGCCGGTGCTGATCCCTTCGTTTGCACTTCGGGAGGATCCGGGGGCTGTGATGCGGGTGCTGGATGGACTTCTGATTCCGGGCGGTGAGGATGTGCATCCGTTTCTGTATCATGAGGAGCCGCTGGAGAAGTGCGGTGAAGTGCGTCCGGAGGTTGATATGGCGTGGAAGGCGGCATTTGATTACGCTTTTGCACATAAGCTTCCAATGCTTGGAATCTGCAAGGGAATCCAGTTTATCAATGTGATGCTGGGCGGATCGCTGTATCAGGATCTCTCATATCGTGAGGTGCCGAGTAATAAGCACCTTCAGAGCCTGGAAAGGTCGTATTTGTTTCACCATGTGACGATCGAGGCGGACAGCCGGCTCGCCAAGATCCTGGGCGGGACCGAGGTTGAAACGAACTCGATGCATCATCAGAGTGTGCGTGCGCTTGGTAAAGGACTTCGTGTGGTAGCTAAGGCGAGGGACGGTGTGATTGAGGCGCTGGAGGATGCGGACGGTCTGATTGAGGCTGTGCAATGGCATCCGGAGGGTCTCATTGAATCAAATCCGGTGATGAATCAGCTGTTCCGGGATCTTGTGAACCGGGCGGAGAAGCGGAAAACCGCGGTGATGTGAGGAGTTGTGCGGATTTGACAGGACTTGTTGATCTGGTTGATATTGCCAACCTGGATCGTTTTGCTGGCTTAATTTGCTGGCTTGTATGAGCTGGGTGTGCGAGCTGTGTAGTTGTTTTGAAGCAGGTGTTATTGAAGAAGAGCCGTTGTCTTGGTGTGGGCTGAGACGACGGCTCTTTAAATTTGAGTGGGGATGGTAGCTTCGCGGCGGTGGGGAGCATCCGATTAGGAGGAAACAGCGCTGGAAAGATGGAATTGGATGGGGATGGTGGCTGGCGGAGATTTTGATCATCTATCATCGACAGCTTTAATTCCAGTTCATGCTAAGTTCCCGCTTATGCTCAGCACAATCTGATAGATATAAGTTGATCAATGTTTGATACGGGATGCCTTTTTTTTCTGCAAGTGTTTTGAAATAAGCTACCGTATCTTCATTGATATAGA
The DNA here is from genome assembly GCF_052064775.1 of Oribacterium sp. HCP28S3_H8. Lineage (NCBI taxonomy): Bacteria > Bacillati > Bacillota > Clostridia > Lachnospirales > Lachnospiraceae > Oribacterium > Oribacterium sp. HCP28S3_H8. The sequence goes on from NZ_JBQHUZ010000004.1 coordinate 183,471, forward strand.
GTGTTACCTGCTTTTTAAGACGCTTGGAATAAGGATTTTTTCTAGGATTTAAATTTTTGATATCATATTCGTCTCTCATAAGTCTTACCTCAGGTTATCTATATAATACGCTTGCTCTGTTTTAGTTGCTTTTCGTGCAGAGATGATCCTGATTATTGCATCATCACCTCGGTAGCAATGGCTGACAATGCATACATTTGATGCTTCAGACATTCCAATAATTAAGAACCTATCCTCATATAAGGAGTGATCTGGGTCATCAAACAAAATTGCATTCTCATCATAGAATACAGAGCTCGCTTCTTCAAAAGAAATATGGTGTTTTGCTTTATTAATCCTGTTTTTGTTTTCATCCCATTCAAATTCCATAATATTACCTACAATATATTTATAATATAATTATATTTCTTTTTAGATAAAAATGCAACGAATCTTAAAGTGTATTCTGAAATAAGATTTTACTTGCTTTTATATTCAAATTTTAATATTTTTACTATATGTGATATAATAAACATTTAGTCTACAGACTTAAAAACTGGCATGGTAGAGAATGGGGGATTAACTGTGGCAGAAGACAAAAAAAGAAACCTGAAAATCCAGAAAATATCTGTGGTAGATCAGGTATGTGACCATATCAAGCAGGGTATTATTGAGGGGAAATGGATGGAAGGGGAAAAACTTCCGTCGGAGGGAAATTTTGCCGAGATGTATGGAGTGAATCGTCTTAGTGTTCGCATGGCATTGCAGAAGCTTAATACTTTGGGATTGATTGAAACAAGAGTTGGAGATGGTTCATATGTCAAAAAGTTTTCTATGCTTCCATATATGCACGAAATTGGATCGCTTTATGCCGGACAGGACAGAGAGGAAGACATTAAACGGTTTCGTAGTTTGATCGAAGCAGACAGTCTGCGCCTTGCGGTTCTAAATGCCAGTCAGACAGAGATAGAAGAATTAAAAAAGAGGTTGGATCACTATTATGCATTGACGCAAAATTATGTTGAAGACCCTAATAATCTTGAAAAATTGGATCAACTGGTAAATAGTGATCTGGAATTTCATAATCAGATCATTAAGATGAGTCATAATAAGGTTTATGAGGATATTTATGGCATGGTAGGCATGGCAATTAAAGATCATATAAAGAATCTGCTTTCCAGCAGAATCCATAGCAGGATTCAGGACGGACTCCCAACGCGGACACCAAATGATACACATATCAAGATGTATGAGATTATCTTGAAACGAGATTCCAGTAAAGCAGATGAGATCGTATATGAGCTATTAAATTCACTCCCTGACATTGATTATAAGAATAATTAAATAATGAAGTATTGATAAGTGATGATTAAGAGGTGTTACCGTGGCTTACGACCACGGGGCGCCTCTTTTTTGATTTTCTGTCGCTGCAACATCGCAGATGCGGAGTTATGGTTATTGCGTTCAAAAAGGATGAAGTGCGAGGGAATAAAACCTATCTTATATACGGATAGATTTTACACCCTCTATTTGGTGGAAAATACTGCACAAAAATATAGATCAAAAGAAACATAATTTGACGAAAATGCACTTAATTATTGAAATTATATATTCGATAGTTTATTATATTACCTAGCGAACAAGTGAACGAATCGATAAATCGTACACAGAAGAATTAAGATTTTTGGGAGGGAGAAAAGTAATGAAAATTTCAAAAATTGAAGTTTTCCGGCTTCCAACAGCCAATTCCAAGCAAAATAGTCCGATCGGATGCAGAATTTATACTGATACGGGACTTTATGGAGATGGGGAAGCGGGCATGGCATATGGCATTGGTGGTGATGCAGCAGCGAGCATGATTGTTGACCTGGCTCAGCTCGTTATTGGCATGAATCCGCTGCAAACCGAACTGATTTGGGAAACCATGTATAAAAGAACTTTTTGGGGACAGAATGGCGGGCCTGTCATTTTTTCTGGTATAGCTGCAATTGATGTGGCGCTTTGGGATATCAAGGGTAAGTATTTTGGCGTACCTGTTTATGAACTCCTTGGAGGCAAAGTCAGAGACCGTTTAAGAGCTTATGCGTCACAGCTTCAGTTTGGATGGGGCATGGTTGGAGAAAGTGAGAATCTTTGGGCAGTAAAGCCGGAGGATTATGCACACAACGTCAAGCTTGCTGTAGCAGAAGGATATGATGCGGTGAAAATCGACTTTTTTGATCGTGATGAAGATGGTAAGCCGCTTTCATTTTTGGATACGACAGGCTTTCTTACACCGAAACAGTACAAAATGGTAGAAGCCCGAATGGCTGCGGCAAGAGAAGCTGCAGGCGATGATGTAGATATCATTATGGAAAATCATTCTTATCCGGATGCATTAGGTGCTGCGCAGTTAGGCAAGCTTGCGGAAAAATATCATATCCTTGCCTTTGAAGAACCAAATACACCGACACCGCAGACAGTTGAATATATTGCAAAACATACATCCGTACCGATCGCCAATGGCGAGCGCCTTTTTAGCAGATGGCAGTATGCTGAATATTTTAAGCGTAATTTACTTCAGCTTGCGCAGCCGGATGTCGGCAATTGCGGTGGCATAACTGAGACAAAGAAAATTGCAGATATGGCACATGCATTTGATGTAGGTGTGCAGGTGCATGCAGCAGGCAGTCCGTTAACTACGGATGTAGCGATCCAGTTGGAGTGCACATTGCCTAATTTTATTATTCACGAGCATCATGTATGCAACAGAAGTGATACCAGTGTCGGATTGACAAAATACAATCGTCAGCCGGTGAATGGGTATTTTGAAATTCCTGATTTACCGGGTATAGGCAATGAATTTTTACGTTCTGCAATTGAAAAAGCAACTTTTTATAAGGTTATCGAACTGTAATCAATGAATCGGTTTAAAAAGGCAATGCTTATAAATATGAAAACTTCACTCTATGCAGGAGGCTGTTTATGATTAATGTGGTTAGAGAACCGGAACCTAAACCGGGGACTTTAAGGAAACCGGAACTGTATGCACTTGCAATTGGTCAGGTAATCGGAGCGGGTGTTATTACCTTGATTGTACCTGCAATTAAAATGACAGGTTACTCAGCATGGCTGGCATATTTTGTCGCGATTATCATGGGATTTTTAATCGTTATTCCCAATGTTTTTATTTCATCTACTGTGAGAATGGCAGGTGGCAATTATTCCATGTTATGCGGGATGGCTGGTCCGAGAGTAGCAGGCGTTTTTGCTTATATGTATTTAACGCAGTGTCTGAGCTTATCTTTGTTCGGAGCTTCTGCATCTGCTTATCTCGGAGATGTGATTCCGGCGCTTGGATCTCATACGGCAAGGATTGTGACGGGAGCTATTTTACTGACATTTTTCTTTGTCGTAAACCTGATGGGTATTGATATCATGGCTAAGGCTCAGAAACTTATGACCTGGCTGTTGATTGCTGCATTATTTATTTTTGCAGTTGTAGGTATTTCAAAAATCAGTCTTCCGATTTTTGATTTTTCTTCTCCTGATTTTTTAATTAATGGCTGGGGAATCACCTTTAAAAATGGGCAGATTGCCGGAGGCTTTACCGGCGCGGTATTGCTGTTTGTATATTCATGTCAGGGCTATTATATGACAACTGCATATGGACGGGATTCTGCGGATGCGCGTCATGACATTCCGGTTGTTCTTTGTCTTGCGGTACCTACATTGATTGTGCTTTATGTAGGCGTTGCTATGGCAGGAGTGGGTGTTATGAGTGTTAAGGATTATGGAGAATCTACAACGCTTGTATTTGCGGCACAGAAAATATTCCCACCAATTGTATTCTACGCATTTATTATAGCCGGCCCTATCATGGCATTGCTTTCTACTTTGAACTCTTCCTTTGCTTACAATGCTATTACCATTGGGCAGTCCTGTGATGATGGATGGCTTCCGGAAGTGTTTGGTAAGAAAAACAGCCGGCATGCACGTGTCTGGATTCTGACCTTTATGTACATTATGGGTATGATTCCGATTGTTGCCGGACTTTCAATTACAGTGATTACAAACATGGTTCAGTTGTTTACAGCATGCTTTGCAATCCTTAATTTTATTGCATATATGAAAATGCCAAAGCTGTATCCAAAGGCATGGAAACTGTCCAGATTCCACATTCCTGATGGATTATATTATTTCTTCTGTATCATTTCTTTGGGATTATCCTTGGTCATTCTTTGGAAATCGTTGCTTTCGATGTCTCCGGTTGTAACTACTATTAACGTTGTTATGATCGTTGCATTTTCACTGGTTGGATTTTTAGTTGGTAAAAGTGCCAATGTCACGATTCATACTTCACTGTGGGCTGAGACTGGTGAAAATATGGGAAATGATTGATGTAAATCACTTTACAGCACGAGTTGTGCTGTTTAAATCAAATGAATAAGGAGGTTGTAAATGAAAATTACAAGTGTTGATTGTTACAAAAGTGGCGGTGCGCTGTCCCCTTTTATCACGGTCAGAGTCAATACGGATGAGGGAATCAGCGGTTTTGGTGAAGCAGGACTAGCTTATGGAAATTGTGCAGAAGCTGCATTTGGACAATGTCAGGACTTCGCAAAGCTTGTGATCGGATATGACCCATTTGATACAGAAAAAATATGGGAGCATCTCCACAGGCATACCTTCTGGGGTATGAATGGAGGCATCGTTATTTCATCCGCTATGGCGGCGATTGATACTGCCTGCTGGGATATTAAAGGTAAGGCTATGGGGCTTCCCGTGTATAAGCTTTTAGGCGGTAAGACCAATGAAAAGCTTCGCGCATATGCATCACAGCTACAGTTTGGCTGGAGAACACTTATTGAGAAAGAAGATCGTCTGCAGCTTCTGTATGATCCGCAGGAGTATTATGATGTAGTAAAGGATGCCGTAAAGGACGGATATGATGCCGTAAAAATTGATCCTGTGTTTGCCCCTCTGGACAGAAAAGACGAAAAAGCGGTTTTTGCAACGCAAGGGAATCAGGTTCGCGGCTGTTATAGAGAACATGATCTTAAGAGATCAGTAGAAAGAATTGCAGCAGCGCGTGAGGCTGGCGGCGATGATTTGGATATCATTGTTGAGATACATTCGCTTCTTGATGCTAATACATCCGCAGAGCTTGCAGCAGCATTACAGCCGTACAGAATCATGTATATGGAAGAGCCGACAAAGCCGGACAATCCAAATCTCTTTAAGCACATCAAGGAGAAGGGTGGACTTCCGCTTGCAACAGGAGAGAGGTCCTCAACGAGATGGCAGTTCCGTCAGTTTATGGAAGACCGCACACTTAATGTGATTCAGCCGGATCTTGCAAATACAGGTGGAATTACTGAGACAAAGAAGATCTGTGATATGGCGCAGGTATATGATATCGGAGTTCAGATCCATGTATGCGGCGGTCCGATTGCTACAGCGGCAGCGCTTCAGGTTGAAGCTACAATCCCGAATTTTGTAATTCATGAGGAACATAATGCTAACCTTACAAGTGCATGGAAGAAGGCTGGAAAGTATTTCTATACACCGGATGAGAATGGCTTCTACCATGTTCCAGAGCTTCCAGGTATCGGACAGGAAATGAGTGAAGAAGCGATGGAAACGGGAACCTGCGTTACAATAAAGTAAGTAATTAATCAGAAAACTTATAAAGGAGGAAATCATACTATATGAAAATCACGAGTGTTGATTGTTATTTAGGGGATTTTATTACTGTTAAGGTTAATACGGATGAGGGAATCAGCGGGTTTGGTGAAGCAGGACTTGCATACGGAAATTGCTGGGAAGCTGCATTCGGACAGTGCCAGGACTTTGCAAAGCTTGTAATCGGATATGATCCATTTGATACCGAAAAGATTTGGGAACACCTGCACCGGCATACATTCTGGGGCATGAATGGTGGTATTGTGATCACGGCAGCTATGGCAGCGATTGACACTGCTTGCTGGGATATCAAGGGTAAGAAGCTGGGCTGTCCTGTTTATAAGCTTTTAGGTGGTAAGACGAATGCAAAGCTTCGCGCTTACGCATCTCAGCTGCAGTTTGGATGGCGTTCTCTCATTCAGGCGGATGATAAGATGCATTTATTATCCAAACCTGAGGATTACTATAATGTTGTTAAGGACGCTATGAAGGATGGATATGATGCGGTTAAGATCGATCCGGTCTTTGCCGGCAGCGAAGACGATCCAGATATGGCAAAGATTTTTACAACGCAGGGCAATCAGATCAGAGGAAGCTATCGTTACCATGACTTAAAAAAGTCAGTAGAGAGAATTGCAGCTGCCCGGGAAGCTGGTGGAGATGATCTGGATATTATTGTAGAAATTCATTCATTACTGGATACCAATACGGCATCAGAACTTGGAAAGGCACTGGAACCATATCATATCATGTATTATGAAGAGCCGACAATGCCGGATAACCCAAGCCTGTTTAAGGTGATTAAATCCAACTGTAATCTTCCGCTGGCAACGGGTGAGAGATCATCTTCAAGATGGCAGTTCCGCCAGTTCTTTGAGGATCGTACACTCTCTATCATTCAGCCGGACCTTTGCAATACCGGTGGTATTACAGAAACTAAGAAAATTTGCGATATGGCACAGGTTTATGACATTGGAGTTCAGATTCATGTATGTGGAGGACCAATCGCAACTGCGGCTGCATTGCAGGTTGAGACAGTGATTCCGAATTTCGTTATTCATGAAGAGCATGATGCAAATCTGCTTACTAAGTTCAAGAATGCAGGAAAGTATTTCTATGAGCCGAAGGACGGATTCTATGAGGTACCGGAGCTTCCAGGTATTGGACAGGAAATGAGTGAAGAAGCGATGGAGAATGCAAGAAAGCATGTCACCATCCAATAACATATGAAATTCATTAGTTTGTAGCATTGAGGAGTCTTCCATGAGGAAGGCTCCTCTTAAATTTGTCAGTCGTGATCAAAAATCATTATCTTAATGTGGAATTATCCGATAAACAAGAAACGAATGCCGTCAGCTGGATGCAATTCCCTCAGAAATTAACCCGCTGGGGAATCTATTTAAAATCACCAATTCGTGGTACGATATTAACTGTTTCAGAGATGTATTTGTAACAAGTATCAGAAATAGTTTTTGGCGGGTCCGCAGCAGACAGATAGGAGGGTGTTGTGTTAAATGCAGTTGGCCGGGAAATTCCGGATGAAATTCTTGAGAAGTATCATAAGGAGCCATTCAGAGGCAGTAAGTTTAGGGATAATCAGGCATATACCAAGGCCGCTCCGACGGTCCGTGGTATGGTAGATCCAAAGCGCAGCAAGATGGTTTCATCGATCCGGGAGGCACTGGAAAAGTGCGGCGCGCATGATGGAATGGTATTTTCCTTTCATCATCATTTCCGTGATGGAGACTTTGTTGTCAACATGGTGATGCAGGCAGCAGAAGAGATGGGACTTAAAGATCTTACGGTCTGCGCATCTTCGCTGGGAGCCGCTCATAAAACCGTTGCGGATCTGATCGAGAAGGGCATTGTTACGGGGATCCAGACCTCCGGCATCCGGGATCGTATCGGTGAGGATGTGTCCAGCGGACTTCTTAAGACTCCGGCAATCATTCGTTCGCATGGCGGCAGAGTCAGAGCCATCGAGGAGGGAGATGTCCATATTGATATTGCATTCATAGGCGCGCCGACAGCGGATGAATACGGAAATCTCCGCGCGGTGGGCGGCAAGAGTGACTGCGGTGTCCTGTCCTACTCGATGGTGGACGCGCGTTTTGCAGATCATGTTGTCGCGATCACAGACACCCTTGTGCCATTCCCCAATTTCCCGCCATCTATTTCCATGGTGGATGTGGACTATGTCTGCGTAGTGGATCAGATCGGAAATCCGGATAAAATCGCGAGCAATGTTATCCGCATGACAGAGGATGTGCGGGAGCTTACGATGGCGGAAAACTGCGCACGTGTCATGGCGGCAACACCGTATTTTAAGGATGGTTTTTCCTTCCAGACGGGCGGTGGCGGAGCTTCGCTTGCAGTGACACGCTTCCTTGAGCCGTATCTCAGCGAACGGAAGATCCAGATGTCCTTTGGTATCGGTGGCATTACCAAGCCTATGTGCGAGCTTCTGGAGAAAGGCTACATTCGCAATCTCGTAGACGCGCAGTGCTTTGACAAGGGCGCGATCCGTTCCATCCAGGAGGATCCGCGGCACTTTGAGATTTCCACCTCGGAATACGCCAATCCGATGAACAAGGGTGCATTTGTGAACCGGCTGGATTTTGTCATCCTGGGTGCGCTGGAGATCGATACGGATTTCAATGTGAATGTAACTACCGGCTCGGATGGCGTGCTGCGTGGAGCTCCGGGCGGGCATCCGGATACGGCGGCTGGCAGCAAATGCTCTATCATCGTGGCGCCGTTGATCCGAAGCCGGATTCCGACCGTCGTGGATCGGGTGGTTACGGTTGTGACACCGGGAGAGGATGTGGATGTGCTTGTAACGGACTACGGCATTGCGGTGAACCCGCGTCGTCCGGATCTATGCGAATGTCTTAAAGCGGCAGGATTACCGCTGGTGCGGATTGAGGACCTGCGCGATATGGCGTACAGCATTGTGGGGGTACCGGAGCCGGTGGAATTTCTTGAGCCGGTGGTTGGTATCATCGAGGCAAGAGATGGCTCGATCATGGATGTCGTACGTGAGGTGAAGCCAATGGGCAAGATGCACGTGATCGGATGAGAGCTCAGCGGTACACACAATGATAGGAGGGCAAGAGTATGAGTAGAAAAATTGAACTGCCGGATGCATATGTACAGGTGATGGAGCAGTATGCGGATGCAAATCATCAGACCTTTGAGACGGCATTTGCCAATTTGTTTGACTTTATACAGATTAAGGATGAAAGCTTCCAACGGGTGCAGATTGCGATCGAGGATCCGAAGCAGTATTTGACGGATCCGGAGGATCTTAATGCGCCGGCGGTTCGGCAGATGTTTATGGATATTTTTGGCGAGGATACGGTAGGGGCAACGGTGCGCTGTTATTATGATGAAGACCGGGCAGAGCTGCTGCTTTTGGACGTGGAATATGATTCCGAGATTCCTCTCTGGAATATCCTTGAAATGTTCCATAACAAGATCCCGGGAATGGACATTGTTGATGATGTGCTTCGCTTACATTATGTGACAGATGGCTATGGTGAGATCATGGAACTCATTAAGGAGATCAGGGCGGAGCTTCTGGATCCGGAGCATGATGACAGCCATGAGACTGCGGGATATTATGAGTCCATTTTTGACGATCCCGAGCAGGAAGATATGCTTGAGGATGCCATGGAGGACATGGACGAAGATATAGACAAAGGCCTGGATAAGTGTATGAACCAGGCAGCAGATGATTCAGCCAATGAAGCTGCGGAGGCTGAGGATGAGGATCCGGATCTTGAGGGCGAATAAAGCTCGCGGGTGAGAGCGTTTCTTATGAAAAGTCTCTGAGGATTCCTGGCGGTAAAAATGAAGTTTGCGGGTGAGAGAGATTCGGCCTATAACCTCATCCGTGCAAATTTCTACCCGAATGAGCGGTGGAAACAGCGTTTCGGAAAGGCCGAAAGATGGTGCTTTCGGTCTATATGAGATTTCGATGGCGTACGTACCCGAATGTCTGCTTCATTTTCGGGTATGTTTGATAAAAATTTATGTATAGACCGAATTCAAATTTGGAATTGCCTTATCAAGGATGATTTCCATGGGAGATGAGAGTGAATTCGGGTACGTTTTTGCAGCGACAATCCTATAGGCCGAAAAAAGGCCCGGATTTCACCAGTCTGAAAGAGCGAGGCAAAGCGAGGGATAACATGATTCGGGTACGTTTTTGCAGCGACAGGTTCATAGACCGAAAAACGCCCGGATTTCTCCGACCTGATAGAGTGAACCAAAGCAGAGGATGACATTATCCGGGTCGTTTTCTGAGGACAGCAGTTCCATAGCTCGTTTCAGACCCTCCAGCACAGAGGGGGCGGTTTCCACGGGACCCTGAAAATAGCGGCGGAGCTCTGCATTCAAGGCAGATTGCGAGAGCGCACGGTCATTTCCGGGCATTTCCGTAATAAAACGGGAGGCAAAGGGCGCCGTAAGACGCAGCATTTCATGATAATTTTTATCTGCCATCACACCAATGAGGAAGGTGATCCGTCGTCCGGCAAGATAGGTACGGATACTGTCTACAAGAGCCTCTACCCCATTGGGATTATGCGCGCCGTCAATGATGACAAGTGGGTCTTTGGAGAGAAGTTCAAAACGACCCGGCCAGACGACGCATTTCAAACCGAGGCGGACGGCATCCTCCGGGATTTCCCAGCCCTTCCGACGGAGCGTATCGATGACATCCAGCACCACCATCGCATTTTTGAGCTGATAGTTTCCAAGCAGACGGAGTGTAAGATCCCGGTGATTACGATACGAGAAGGTCTGTCCCTTAGTGAGTGTTTCCCGGGTAACCGGAGCGGAAGTAAGCGCCGTAGGATCTGTGATGGTAAGGGAAGCATCCCGGGTCTCACAGCAGGAGCGGACGACAGCCTCGACGGAAGGTGTCTGATGGTAGAGCACCACATCTCCGCCGGGCTTCACAATGCCTGCCTTTTCCCAGGCGATTTTTTCCAGGGTATCCCCCAGAACCTCCGTATGCTCGAGACCGATGTTCATGATCGCCGCGCATTCCGGAACAGAAATCACATTGGTGGCATCCAGCCGTCCGCCCATACCGACCTCCAGCACAACAATATCACAATGTTCTTCAGCAAAATAAAGAAAAGCCAGCGCCGTAATCAGCTCAAACGCCGTCGGATGCAGAGCTTCCCGGCCTGGATCCGTGGGATGACTCATTTTCATGACAAGAGGTCGAAGCCTTGCGGCAAGCTCCGTAAGTCTTGCATCGGAAATATCGATGCCGTTGATGCTCATGCGCTCATTCATGCGGTAGAGATGCGGCGAAATATAGAGACCGGTCTTTAAGCCCGCGGCACGGAGAATCGCGGCAAGCATCGCGGAGGCGGAACCCTTGCCGTTGGTGCCGGCAACATGTACAAAACGGAGCTTTTCCTGTGGATTTCCGAGACGATCAAGGAAATCCAACATTCGGGTAAGCCCGAGCTTCTCGCTTTTCCAGTCGCTTCCATGCAATAATTCCATCGTTTCATCCCACGTCATAGTTTAAACTCTTTCCCTTCATTTCTAGTTCTATAAATCGCTTGTTCCTGCGCACAAATCCGGACACTCCTACGCTGCGATTTTATACTTGTAGAAATGATAAACCGCTTGTCCGTGCATACGCGAATGCAGACACCGCAGCTTTTTCATTTCCCAAATACTATTTCAGCCATCAGGCGACGGCAAAAGGCAAAACCCTGCATATCCTGAGGCGTATTTCAGCTGCCGATCCGTGATTCAGCTTTGCAGGAGGCATTCGCCTCATCCGCGGATCTGCTTGCAGTAGTAAGCCAGCAGCAGCTCCGTTACGTGATCATAGCTTTTGACGCCCTGCGTCTGACCGTTGGATTTAAGGTAGGCATCATTGATCCGTTCCGAGGTTTGCGAGACCGGAGTTTCGTACTGGTCCCAGAACATATTATTGTAGCTCAGGTCCTGCTTCGCCTTGTCCGGGAGCTGTCCGTAGAGTGCGGCGAACGTCGTGTAATCCCTTTCATAAAGCGCGTTTCCCGCGTAAACCCAGGCACTTAGATACCCTGAGTAATTAAAATATGCATCATTTGCATTGACACATGCAAGAAATGCAATGAAATTGGCTTCCTCCTCCTGCATATATCCCCGGAGATGCGAGAGCTCATGGCAGATGGTAAACGGGATATTGTAGTAGGGAATTTCCCGGTTATAGTTTGCCTCGATCGTAAAGGGAGCATACATACCGGTGAGCTGCTGGATGCTCAGCACCCGGGAGTTTATCAGCGGCTTGGGATACGGATAGTCTCCGGCAAGCTCCTGATACAAGATTCCGAGCTTCTGCATTGCCGCCTGACCGTTACGTCCCGCCCGGAAAAGTTCCAGAGCCCCCGCTGATTTTGTCTCTTGTGTCTCACCGAGTATGCGAATGTCATCCACCTCTGCAAGCTTCTCCGTTTCCCGGATTTTACTTACAAGCCAGCGGCAAAGGGAGCGAAGATCATCCGCGCTTTCTTCTTCAGATGAATACCGGATCCCTGCCTCTACGGAAAATGGGGTTCGGTGGTAGTTGATGCCGCAGTTTGTCTGATAGATCAGTAAGAGGGCAGCAGCAAGATAAACACAGTGCAATGGGAAGGAGAGTAATTGGGATGCTTTATGCGAGCTAAAAGCATGGTAAAGTGTCCGGACAAGATCAAAGATCAGGAAACATAACAAAAAAACGGTACAGAGCTCAAAAAGCGAAATCGGAAAAAGCCCGGAAAAGCTGCCCTGCGTGCGGGTAAGAAATGCGTATACATGGCGGCTGTAGGCATTGGCAAAGCCGGGGACAAGGCGGGCACAGGCATTCAGCATAAGCGACAGGAGAAGCATGCAGATGGACGCTGCCAGAAGTCGATGTGTATGAAGAAAAGTCAGTACCCGTTTCACAGATTCCCCTCGTTTTTACAGAAATTCAAAGAAAAATTTAAAAAAGTTTCCTTTATCATAACATTGATCATAACGATTATCCTACTGTTTTTAGACATGTTTTGCTGACGTGACACATTTTCTTAATATTTTTGCGTACTTCACAGATCCGGGAGCCTTACCTATAATGAAGGAAGTTTTTGGAAAGGCAGAATATATGACAAGATTTAGAACCAGAACTTTTTTTACAGCGTTGTTTACGGCTTCCTTTATGGCAGCCTCCTCTATCATAAGTCCGGCGGAAACGCTCGGAATTTCCAGCATTCAGGCGTTAAACGGCGTGATCAATGGTCCTGCAGCTTCGGTTTCCGGGGGAAGCACCGCGATTGATGCCGCGCTTAAGCAGATCCAGGATGCGGTCAGCAATGCATCCTCCGTTGTGTCCGGCATACAGCAGGGCTTCACAGTGCCTCTCCCGGAGGGCTATGATTTTAATAATGTCGGGACCTATACTTATGACAAAATGACCGGAGATCTCAGCCACTTAAAGGCAAGTTATCCGTCCATGCAGATGGATGTGCTTGGCACTACGGTGGATGGCAGACAGATCTATCATGTCGTTGTGGGAAATCCCAATGCACCGCATAAGATCCTGGTGCACGCCGCGATCCATGGCAGAGAGTATATTACGGCGCAGCTTGTGATGCGGGAGATGGCAAGTCTCCTTGAGATGCAGGCTAAGGGTCAGAATTATGCCGGTAAAAACATGGCAGATGTATTGAATGCGGTCTGCATCCATTTTGTCCCGATGGTAAATCCGGATGGCGTTTCCATTTCCCAGCTCGGCATGGCAGGCATCCGCTCACAAAGTATCCGCGACAGTATCCAGTCAATGGCGGCACAGGATGCGGTCAGCGATATGGATACGTACCTTAAGTACTGGAAAAACAATGCGAGAGGTGTAAACCTTAATAAGAACTTTGATGCCAACTGGACAGTCTGCAGCGATACCAAGGGGCATCCGTCCGCAGATGAGTATAAGGGACCGTCCGCGGAGTCCGAGGTAGAATCCAAGGCGCTTGCAGACCTCACACGGCGGGTGCATTTTGACCGGACGATAAGTTATCATACACAGGGTGAAGTGGTTTACTGGTACTTCGGCTTTGGCTCCTATGTTAACAATGCGCGGATTATGGCGCAGATTGTCAATAACAACTCCGGATACGGCATCAGTGACAATTACGCGCCGAACTCCGCCGGTGGCTTCAAAGACTGGGCGGAGCAGAAGCTTGGGATTCCATCTGTTACCATCGAGTGCGGCAAAGGCACGTCGCCGGTTGAGGAAGGACAGATTACGGATATGTGGACGCAGAACCAGGGCGTGCTGCCGGATCTGCTGATTACCATGTAACATTATATATCGCCAAGTCCGTTCTGTTGTACTGGATCAGGCGGTGTGAATGCAATACCATAATATATACAGAAAAAAATATATATAGAAATTTATTGAAGCCTTGCTGCAGACCGATACTGCGGCAGGGCTTTTTGCAAATATAGAAATCCGATTTGACAGACCATGACATGTAAAATTATAATTGGAGGTATAAGTTACAGGCATCGAAGCAGGGGCGGAAATCACGCAGGAAACATTTGCGGGCAAGGGTGGTGCATGGATCCAATTACAGCTGCAGAGCTTCCATCGGTGCCGTAGTGAGAGGCATTGCTGGGGAATGTAAAGAACCCTTCCTGCTTCAAAGGGGAAATTTCCAAGAGGGAAATCGTATGGGTACGGAAAATCGACGAGCTGTTGTTACGCAAGAAATGGATTTCAGTCATCTGGAGGAGCATATCCTGATGCGGCTGGATAAGGCTCTCAATGACCATGAAATCAAGGTTTATTATCAGCCGGTGGTGAGAACGCTGTCAGAGAAGCTCTGTGGTATGGAGGCGCTTGCCAGGTGGGAGGATCCGGAGTATGGCCTGCTGCCGCCGGACCGCTTTATCCATGTTTTGGAAAAGCATAAGCTGATTCATCTCCTGGATTTGTATATTATCCGTGAGGTTTGTAAGAGATACAGCAGGTGCCGCCAACAGGGCATCCTGCCGGTGCCGGTTTCTGTGAATCTGAGTCGTCTTGACTTTGAGGCAGTGGATGTTTTACAGGAGGTTGAGCGGATCGTGGGAGAGTATGAGGTCCCCAAGGAGGTGATCCGCTTTGAAATTACGGAATCCGTCCTGACTGAGCATGCGGATGAAATGCAGAAATGGATCCGGGAGCTGCAGGAGGCGGGGTATGAGGTTTGGATGGATGACTTCGGGTCCGGATACTCCTCCTTAAATGTGCTTAAGGACTATGCATTTAACGAGCTGAAGATTGACATGCGCTTCCTCAGCGACTTCAGTGCCCGTTCCCGCGAGATCATCGCGTCGATTGTGGATATGGCAAAGCGTATCGGGATACACACACTTGCGGAGGGTGTCGAGAGCCGGGAGCAGAAGGACTTTCTTTTGAGTATCGGCTGTGAAAAAATTCAAGGCTATTATTACGGACCTCCGCTTCCATATGAGCAGTGCCTCCTGGAGCTTAAGGACAAGGGAATCGACAGAGAATCTCCGGCGGAGCAGCAGTATTATGATGAGATCGGCAAGGTCAATGTCCTGAGCGCCAATCCCTTTGATTTCCATGAGGAAGCTAAGGAGAGCGAATTTTTAAGAAGCTCGGATCTCGCTCTTGCGCTCCTTGAGTTTGACGCGGATGTGCAGGGCTTCCGGGCCATCTATACCAATGACGCCTGCAAGAAGGCACTTAAGCTGCTGGGGTATTCGGAGCCTCAGGAGGTGGTGAATGCCATCAAGGCGAGAAGTTTCCCTGCGGCGGGGCGTTTTATTAAGGCGCTGGACCGGACAAGGACGCAGGGAAGTGAAATCTTTAACTATGTAGACGGCGGAGATTACTGCAGCGTGAAGTTAAAGCTTATTTCCAGCAGCGGGTCAAGGAGCGCAATTTTATATTCACTTACGGACATCTCCCGCAATACGGATATGGAGCGGGACCGGAAGCTGGATGGCAGTCTCCGGCATCTATATGCGATTTACAATGAAGTCTATCTCCTGCATATTGACAAGGGTTATCTTGAGGTGCTGACTACAGATAACCAGGAGGCGGGGGAACGTCAGCATGGAAGCATCAAGGATATTGTGACACGATATGCGGCGGAGAAGGTTTATGACGAGGATCGCCCGCACTATCTCAAGTTTTTTGATACCGATACAATGGAAAAGAAGATCCGGGAGTCGCAGAAGGGCTTTATCAATGCCTACATCCGCACCATAGACGGGCATGGCAATTACTCCTGGAAAATTTATCTTGCCTTTATCGTGAAGCCGGAGCATGTTCTTGTCATGGTGCGGGACGAGGATACTGCCAAGGGAAATGTCTGGAACCATTATCGTAAGGACTACTTTATGGAGGAGGAAAAGGAAGGGTACAGCGAGGATATCAGCCCGGAAATACTCTGGCAAAACGCACTTCGCTGGACGGAGCTGGGTATTTTCTGGAAGGATCGGGAACGACGTTTCATGGGAGTGAACTGTAAATTCCTGGACTATTACGGCTTCCACTCTGTTGAGGAAGTGATCGGTAAAACAGATGAGGATATGGGCTGGCATGTAAGCCCTGATGCGTTCCGTGAGGATGAAATCAATGTGTTGGATAAAGGAATCTCCACGCATGAGGTTCCTGGTCACTGCCTTGTGAATGGCCAGAATAAAAGCATTGTTGCATCCAAGACGCCGATTTATAAGGATGGCAGAATTACAGGAATCCTGGGTTTTTTCCGGGAAGTTAACAACGCAGAGAGATTAAAATCTGCGCATCCGGATCTTCAGGAAATTGATCATCTCACCGGCCTATTAAACGTCCGGGGCGGTATGAATGTCCTTCTGGAGTTTCAGGATGAATACATGCTTCACAAGCAGGATTTCTGCATGATTTCGATCAGTATAGATAATTTCCGGGAGCTTCAGCGTCTCTATGGATCTGCCTTTTGCGATCAGGTGCTTTTCTTCATCGCAGAGCTTCTCCGGAAACGGTTCGGCACGGAATGCGCGCTGCTCCGACACTGCGGAGACGAGTTCCGGGTGATACGGCAGGTGGAGAGCCGGGAGGAAGCGGAGAAGCTGGAAAAAGCGGTATACCGCGAGGTCGCAGGCATTCACATGATCCGGAACAAGCGATTCACCTTGTATCCCTCTACAGGACTTGCTCTATATTCCGAGCAGCCCGTAGCGGGACAGCTGCTCCGTACGGCGCGTGAGCGAATGCAGGCGAACCGGCGGAGACACATTGCGCGCTTCCGGAAAAATCATCCGGAATATTGAAGTCCGGCGGCGGTCTGTGGTATACTTCACTATTATTAACAGGAGGCCTGAGTATGGAGATTGAAAAAAATATACAGGATGAAGCGGAAAAAAATGATCCGACATCTAAAAACTTTATAGAGCAGCTGATTGATGAGGATCTCAAGGAAGGGGTATATGATCATGTGCACACCCGTTTTCCACCGGAGCCGAATGGGTATCTCCATATCGGTCATGCAAAGTCAATTTTACTGAATTACGGGATCGCCAAGGAGTACGGCGGCAAGTTTAATCTGCGCTTTGATGATACCAACCCGATGAAGGAGAAATCCGAGTTTGTTAATGCAATTGTGCGGGATGTCAAGTGGCTTGGCGCAGATTTTGAGGACAGAATGTTTTTTGCCTCGGACTATTTTGACATCATGTATGAAAAGGCTGTCCTTCTCATTAAAAAGGGCAAGGCGTTTGTAGATGATCTCACTGCAGAGCAGATCACGGAGTACCGTGGAGACTTTACGCATCCCGGCAAGGAGTCACCGAACCGGAACCGTCCGATCGAGGAGAATCTCCGTCTGTTTGAGGAGATGAAAGAGGGAAAGTTTGCCGATGGAACCATGATCCTCCGGGCGCGGATTGATATGGCGAGTCCCAATCTCAACATGCGTGATCCGATCATTTATCGTGTTGCGCATATGCATCATCATAATACCGGGGATAAGTGGTGCATCTATCCTATGTATGATTTTGCACATCCGATTGAGGATGCTGTCGAGGGCATTACGCATTCGCTGTGTACACTGGAGTTTGAAGATCATAGACCGCTCTATGACTGGGTGGTAAGAGAGTGCGAGTTTCCGCATCCGCCTCGTCAGATTGAGTTTGCAAAGCTCTATCTTACCAATGTTGTGACTGGTAAGAGATATATTAAAAAGCTGGTTGAGGATGGTGTCGTGGACGGCTGGGATGATCCGCGTCTTGTGACGATTGCGGCTCTGAGACGGAGAGGATATACTCCGGAGTCCATCCAGAACTTTGTGAAGCTCTCCGGTATTTCCAAGGCCAATTCCTCCAGCGACTACTCGCTCCTGGAGTACTGCATCCGTGAGGATTTAAAGCCTAAGGCACCGAGACTGATGGCGGTGCTGAATCCGCTGAAGCTTGTCATCGACAACTATCCGGAGGGGCAGAGCGAGATGCTGGATATCCCCAACAATGTGGAAAATGAGGAGATGGGCAGCCGCCAGGTGCCATTTTCTAAGGAGCTCTATATCGAGCGCGAGGACTTTATGGTCGAGCCTCCTAAGAAATATAAGAGACTGTATCCGGGAAATGAAGTGCGTCTCATGGGTGCATACTTTGTGACCTGCACCGGATATGATACAGATGCGGATGGCAATGTTATCTGCGTGCATTGTACGTATGATCCGGAGACCAAGTCCGGTTCCGGCTTTACCGGTCGTAAGGTCAAGGGCACCATTCACTGGGTGGATGCGGCAAGCTGCGGCAAGGCACCGGTGCGTCTCTATGAGCAGCTGATCGATGAGGAGAAGGGTAAGCTCAATGCGGATGGAACGCTGAACTTTAATCCGAACTCCCTTACGACGGTTGAGGCTCTTGTAGAGCCGGCGCTGATGCAGGCAAAGGCATATGATAGCTTCCAGTTTGTTCGGAACGGATTTTTCTGTGTGGACTGCAAGGACTCCGCCGAGGGACACCCGGTATTTAACCGGATCGTGGAGCTCAAGTCCAGTTTCAAGCTGCCGGTGCAGAAGTGAAATTAGAGACGCAAGAGAACGTATCCTCCATGCCTCCTCCAGGTTTCCGGATACTGCCTCTGACGCAGAAGTGAGGCTGAGGATGCAAGAGAAATGAGATTAGGGTGCAGAAGAAAGCATCCTTGATCATATATTAAAAAGTCAAAAGGCTTTTCGGATATATCCTGTCCGTGGAAATTTATAAAACGTACCTGAAGTAATGCTTCATTGATTTTTAAGCATTGACTCCAGGTACGTTTTTTATGTTTGAAGGGAATATTTTGGTGTGATTCATCCGAAATCATAAAATCACGGGCAATCAGATGACTGCGCGTCACCCTGAGACCCGGAAAAATATCCGTTTCACTATCTGCACAAAAATATCAAGAAAAAATTGTCAGAGCCTACAAAAATGAAATTATGCATAAAAACACCATGCTAAATAATTGACTTTTGTGAAAAAGAAACTATACTCACAATTAGTTAGTAAATTTAATCAATTAATTTCCACAGATAAATCAATTACAGTGGGGGAGGTAGTAAAATGAAATTTTTCCTGGATAGTGCAAAGCTGGATGAGATCGATTATGCGTATCGTACCTTTGGAATTGATGGTGTGACCACCAATCCGAAGCATATCATGCTGAGCGGCAAGCCGTTTGAAGTAGCGATCCGTGATATTGCCCAGTGGGTAAAGGATCAGAAGCTGGATGGCATTGATAAATTCCCGGTTTCGATTGAGGTAAATCCGCATCTTGATAATGCTGATGATATCTGTAAAGAGGCAGAGAAATATGCACAGATTTCAGAGAACTTTGCAATCAAGATTCCGGCAACAGAGTTTGGCGTAGAAGCAGCGAGAAGACTTGAAAAAGAAGGCATTCGCACCAATCTGACACTCGTATTTGCACCGGCACAGGCACTTTTTGCAGCTAAAAACGGATCACTGTTTGTTTCTCCGTTTATCGGATGGAAGGAAGATAATGGTGAGGACTGCAAGCAGTACATCCAGGATATTGTCACAATATACAAAAATTATGGCTTCTATGGAAAGACACAGATCATCTGTGCAGCAATCCGTTCGCCTAAGCAGATTGTAGACTGCGCAGTTGCAGGAGCGGATATTGTAACGGCAGGTCTTGCGGTTTATAAGTCAGCACAGCATCATGCATATACCACACAGGGACTCGAAACCTTCTGCAATGCCTGGGACAATACCAAAAAGGCATAATGGGAAGGAACATAAGCTCAGAAGCTTTTAAATGGCGGATCAGCTGCAAGGCTCCGCAAACTGCCAAGGGCAGCAGGCGGAGCCTGTAATATGGAAAGGACAGTAAGATATGAAGATCGGATTTATCGGACTCGGAATCATGGGCGAGTCCATGTGTGAAAATATCGTAAAGAAGCATAATGATACGGTTTACTGCTATGACATGATCGCGGCTCAGGTCGAGAAGCTTGCAAAAGTCGGCGCGGTACCTGCGGCAAACAATGTGGAGCTTGCAGAGAAATCAGATGTCATCATCTCCATGGTGCCGAAGTCAGAGCATTCCAGAGCGGTATATACCGAGATTCTTCCAAAGCTTGGACCCGGCAAGATCTGTATCGACATGAGTACCATTGACCCAAGCGTTTCTGTGGAAATCTCCGAGATGGTTAAAAAGACCGGCGCACAGTTTGCAGATGCACCTGTTGTAAAGTCCAAGCCGGCAGCAATCGCCGGAAAGCTCGGTATTTATGCAGGCTGTGACGAAAATCTTTATGAGACGATAAAGCCGATTCTTTTATACATGGGTGAAAATGTTATCCGTATGGGTGGCAACGGCAAGGGTATCACGATGAAGATCCTGCACAATGCGCTGGTTGGACAGATCCAGAATGGTGTCAATGAGGTTTCCAATCTTGCTGCAATCTGCGGCATAGACATTCAGACCTTTGCAACGGCAATTTCCTATGGCGGCGGACAGAACTTCTATCTGGACAGCAAGAAGGATGTCATTGAGAAGAATGATTTCACAACGGCGTTTTCCGTAGAAAACATGAACAAGGATGTGCATATCTGCAAGAAGCTTGCAGAGGAGCACGGTGTACCGATGCCGGGAGAGATGAATGTAGTCAGAGTTTATGAAAAAGCTATGGCTGATGGCTATGGCAAGGAGGACTTCTCCGCAACGATCAAGGTAGTGAGAGAGGAAAAGGCGTAAATGGAGCTTTTAGAGAGACTCAATCAGGTCAATGATATGAAGATCTGCTCCGTTCTGGACAGGGAGGCATTTAAGACCTACGGACGGGTCATTGGTGCGTATGACGTTTCTGCGCTGGTCCGGTATATGGAAGCACATACGGAGATTCCGGAAAACGGCAACGTATATGTGGCGTCCGTGCCGGAGATGGAAGCATTCCCGATCAAAAAGCAGATCGAAAACCTCGTTTATGGCGGTATGCCGATTGAGATCGGGTACTGCAATGGACGCAATACCACATACAATGGATTTGAATATCATAAGGGCAGCGAAATCAATATTGCTGTGACGGATTTCTGCCTCTGCCTCGGACATGTCTGGGACATTGCGCATAACGAGTATAGTGTGGATCAGGTACAGGTCTTTTTTGTGCCAAAGGGAACCGTGATCGAGATGTATCAGACGACACTGCATCTTTCACCCTGCAGAGTGAATGATACCGGATTTAAGGGTGTCGTGATTTTACCACAGGGTACCAACACTCCGCTTGTAAAAGAAACGGCGGTTGATGAAGAGAGCCAGCTGCTGCTTCAGAGAAACAAGTGGGTTATTGCGCACCCGGAGAGAGAACCGCTGATGAAGCAGGGCGCTGTTGGCGGAGTAAAGGGACCCAATAAGGAAGTAAAGTACTAGAGGTTACGTGCCGGAAGTTAGGGAGAAGCTATGGAACTCATTAAAACAACAAATTCCTTTCAATTAAAAAATGGTCAGGATATCCTGCTGGAGTCCGGTCCGGACAAGGCGATGATTTACATCGGACATGGTCAGGAATCGGTAGATATGTACCGAGGCAATTTTAAAATTGAGGATTATGTTTCCGAGAGGATCCCGCTGTATCCGGTGGAGATCCGGGAACAGGATGGTGTTACATCCGTGAACTTCAGTAATAAGGTCCGGGGAGACATTACGATCCGGAAGGGTGCCTGCGAAATCCGGTTCCAGAGCCTCGATGAGAGTATCAATCGTTTCTGGATTAGGGTTCAGGCAGATCCTGAGGAGCACGTATATGGCTGCGGAGAGCAGATGTCGTACTTCGATCTGAGAGGGAGACATTTCTCGCTTTGGACCAGTGAGCCAGGTGTAGGACGTGACAAAAGCACCTATATCACCTGGAGATCGGATGTAGAAAACAAGGCAGGCGGTGACTATTACAACACCAATTATCCGGAACCAACCTATGTTTCTTCCAAATGCTACTATCTGCACGTGAATTCTACAGCTTACGCGGACTTTGACTTCAGAAATGCAGAGTATCATGAGCTTCAGATCTGGGAGGTGCCGGCAGGACTCAGAATTGAATGTGCGGACAGCTTCCCGGAGCTTCTCAAAAAGGAAACCGCATTTTTTGGACGGCAGCCTGAGCTTCCGGACTGGGTTTACAACGGTCTCATCTTTGGTGTACAGGGCGGAAATGAGAGATCCTTTGGACTTGCGGACAAGGTACAACAGGGCGGCGTAAAGCTTGCCGGTATCTGGTGCCAGGACTGGTGCGGGAAACGTGTAACAAGCTTTGGTAAGCGTCTCCAGTGGGACTGGCATTTTCACGAAGGCATGTATCCGGGACTTCCGGACAAAATACGGGAGCTGCATAAAGCAGGTGTGAAATTCCTCGGATACGTTAATCCTTATCTTGTCAATGATGGAAAGCTGTTCCGTGAGGGAGAGGAAAAAGGATATTTTGTTAAACGACATGATGGAAGCACCTACCTTGTAGATTTCGGAGAGTTTTACTGCGGGGCAGTGGATCTCACCAATCCGGCAGCATTCGCATGGTTCAAGGATATCATTAAAACCTATTCCATCGACATCGGTATTGACGGATGGATGGCGGACTTTGGCGAATATCTCCCGACCGACGATGCCGTGCTGTATAATGGCGTATCTGCCATGAAGGAGCATAATCACTGGCCGGTTTTATGGGCAAAATGCAACTATGAGGCAGTGAAGGAGAGCGGTAAGCTCGGGCAGATCGTTTACTTCATGAGAGCCGGCGGCGCAGGATCACAGAAATACTGCACGCTCCTCTGGGCAGGCGATCAGTCTGTGGATTTTTCAAGACATGACGGACTCTGCACGGTGATCTCGGCAGCTCTGTCCTCCGGTATGATGGGCATGGGACTGAACCACAGCGACATCGGAGGATATACCTCACTGTTTGGCAACGACCGCACCAAGGAAGTATTTTTCCGCTGGGCGGAGATGGCCGCCTTTACGCCGGTGATGCGGACCCATGAAGGAAACCGTCCGGATGAATGCTATCAGTTCTATAACGACGAGGACGGTATTAAGCGGATGGCACGACTTGTAAACATCTACCGGGAGCTGTCCCCATACGTAAAGGGACTCGTGAAGGAAAATCATGAGACAGGAGCCCCGGTACAAAGACCGTTGTTCTTCCACTATGATGGTGATGCGCGCTGCTTCACAGAACAGTTTGAATATCTCCTTGGACGGGATATGCTCGTTGCGCCGGTATGGCAGGAGGCCCAGAAGGAGCGTGAGGTTTATCTCCCGGAAGATACCTGGGTACACCTCTGGACTGGCAGAACCTATGGAGGTGGCTCCAATGTGGTAGCAGCTCCGCTCGGTTATCCGGCAGTTTTTTACCGGAAGGAGAGCAGCTTCGCAGAGCTTTTTGCCGGGCTCGGTAAAAAGTACGGAAGGGACATGCATGACCTATATTAAATACCTTCTGTTTTTTGTCATCATCTTTTTTACGCATCTCATTAATTCCATTACAGGATTTGCAGGTACGGTGCTCTCTATGCCATTTGGCATCATGCTGGTGGGTTACCCCGTTGCCAAGCCGCTGCTCAACGTTTTTGGGCTTGGCTGCGGCGTGTATGTATTTCTCGGGAACCGCCGCTATGTCATCTGGAGAGAGGTATGGAAAATTGTATTGATTATGGGCGCCGGCATTCTGGTCGGCATTCATATCAAAGAGCGAGTTATCCAGCAGCAGTCACTGATGTACCTGATCCTCGGCATCTTTGTTATCCTCCTCTCGATTCCGGGACTCATCGGACAGTTCCGGAATCCTAAAAAGAAAGGGCAGGGAGATGCCAATGCAGCCGGCACGGAAGCTTCCGCTAAGGCGCCTGTTACAACAGAAGCCGCCAGGGTATCACCGTTTTTGTATTTCTTGCCACCGATTGCCGGTGTGGTTCACGGGATCTTTGTTTCCGGCGGACCATTGCTCATCGGATACCTTGCCAAAAGGTTACCGGATAAAAATGAGTTCCGTTCGACGGTCTCCACGATCTGGATTTTCCTTAACGGGATGGTGCTGGTGGATGATATCCGTTCCGGCTTCTGGACCAGAGAGGAGTGCCTGATTACGCTGGCATCCGTACCCTTCCTGGTTGGCGGTATGTGCCTTGGCACATATTTCTACCATAAGCTAAGCCAGCGAACCTTTATGATTTTGTCCTATGTACTGCTTCTTATCATGGGACTTACATTACTGTTAAAGGTCTGAAATCTTGCGCTTACAGATGCAGAGGAAACATGATTTTGGTATAGCCAATATAATACCGGTATTGAGCCAATACGGTTCTTTAGACAAAAGCTTTATAACATCGAGATTTTAGGAGCCTGGAGTGCTCCATAAAAATACACTTCATTTAGGAGGAAAATTTTATGAAAAAACGAGTATTAGCTGGAATGATGGCTGCAGTGATGGCACTGGGTCTTGCAGGCTGCGGATCATCGGGTTCTGCTGCAGGCACAACTGCGGCAGCCGGAGGACAGACGACAACTACAGCTGCCGGTGCTGAGACAGGCAAGGCAGCAAAGTCCGGCAGTGCCGAAACAGTTAAGATCATCTGCCCGTATGGTGTCGGTGGAACAGCAGATATCATCGCAAGAAAGTTTGCGGAAGTCGCAAGCAAGGTGCATCCGGAATATAACTTCATTGTGGAGCAGCAGACCGGCGGTGATGGATTTGCTGCGGCAACCGCATTCACAAAGGAAGACCCGGACACCACAGATCTGCTTGTTTATGGCTACGGAGTTGCATATCGTCATGATCTTGGCAAGCAGTTTAATACGGAGGTTGTTGATTTTGACAGAAATGAGATCATGCCGGTTGCAACCATCGATGACCGGACCTGGATCCTTTATACGACACCGGATCAGACACTGGAAGGTCTGATTGAAAAATCCAAGAGCAGCGGACTCAAGATGTCCGGAGGTAACCCTCTCTCGGATCCGCATCTTGCATTAGGCTCACTGCTTGCGCTGGAGGGCGGCAAGGTTACGGTTGTACCGTATGATGGTGGTGCAGCACAGAAAAAGGGTCTTACGGATGGCGAGGTAGATTGCTTCGTTGGTACCACACAGGTGGCAAAAGAGGACGTAGAAGCAGGGACACTGGTTCCGGTGCTTGCATTCTCGGAAGATACGTTTGAGGGCTTTACCGGTCCTAATGGCGCGATTTCTGTACCGTCCTTAGCAGGTGATGGCAAGGATAAGGCTCTGGATGCTTCCAAGGATTTCACAAGCTCCATCTTACCGGCAGGCGGTTCTATAGCTGTACGTAAGGGTGCTCCACAGGAGTGGCAGGATACGGTGACACAGGTTGCAAAGGACGTATGGGCAACAGATGAGTACAAGGACTTCATCGCAAGCATCCTGTTAAATGATACGGAGATCTATGGTGAGGATGATGTAAAGCACTATGATGATGCCTGCAAAAAGGCAGTGGAAGCATTTAAGCTGCTCAGCAATCAGAAGTAAGTGATGATAAGGCAGATGATTTTTCAATGAATGCTCATGAGTGAAACGAAAGCGTCGGAAATGCCTTTTATGGACTTTTCGGCGCTTCTGTTAAAAAGCGGCGCAAAAGAAAGGGTTATAAAATGAAAAAGGTCATTAAAATAAAAACCAATCTGCTGGCAGGTATTGTCATGGGTGTGTTTTCAATCCTCATGATGTTTGCGATCCCGTCGCAGGTACGACTTCCGATGTGGGACTCCGGAGCACCCAGTCCCCGGATTATCCCGGGCATCTGCCTGGTCGGTATGCTGATTTGTTCTCTGGTTCTGCTGTTTCAGAGCCTTGTGTTAAAAAAAGAGCATGTCTATGAGTTTGTTTGGGAAAACGAAAGACCGGAGCTGATTCTGATCCTTGCAATGATTCTTTTTGTGATCGGTATCCATTTCCTTGGATTTATCCCATCCGGGATTCTGGTGTTCTGCTGGATGCAATGGTTTGAGGGAGAGCGCAAGCCGGCAATCTATATTTATACGATTGCAATGGTCATCATCGTCTTTTTCCTCTTTAAGAATGTTTTTCATATCAGTCTCCCAGCGGGGCTGCTTGAGTTCATCATGTAAGGAGGGCGCATATGGGATACTTTGCTAATGTTGGCGCAGCCTTTGCGGCTGTTTTTACGCCAGTCAATCTACTGTTTATCTTTGGCGGCATGGTCATGGGCATGATCATCGGATGCATCCCGGGACTTTCTGTTACACTGGGTATCATCCTGTTCCTGCCGTTGACCTATGGCATCAAGGATGCTTCCACCGCAATCATTGCATTGCTTGCCGTTTATGTCGGAGGCATGTATGGTGGCTCAATCAGTGCCATTACACTCAATACTCCGGGTACCAATTCCGCGATTGCTACCACCTTTGATGGTTATCCGCTCGCTAAAAAAGGACGGGTACTGCAGGCACTGGATACCTCGCTTTTTGCTTCCTCGTTTGGCGGCATTGTCGGTGCATTGCTTCTCTTGTTCCTTGCGGCTCCGATTGCGGTACTGGTTGCAAAATTTACTTCTGTTGAATATTTCTCCATGGCAATCCTCGGCATCTCGCTTCTGGCAGGTGTTTCCGGTAATTCCCTTCCGAAGGGCATTATGTCCGGTTTGTTCGGCATCCTGCTTGCAAGTGTCGGCGTCGATTCCGTAACCGGTGTTGCCAGATTTACCTTTGGAATCTCGATCCTTCAGTTTGGTATCGATATGCTGCCAGCCATGATCGCGCTGGTTGCCTTAAAGCAGGTGGTTGGAAAGCTTGCAGAATATAAGGTTAAGGGCGGCGATATGGGTGATGCCACAGCGATCGACAAGCGTGGTCTCTCTATTAAGGAAGCAGTATCGATTTTACCAACTACGCTGCTCAGCACGATGATCGCATCCTTTATCGGCGCGATGCCAGGTGTTGGCGGTGGTGTTGCACAGTTCCTCTGCTACAATCAGGCAAAGCAGTTCAGTAAGCATCCGGAGAAGTTTGGTAAGGGATCACTCGAAGGTATTGCAGCGGCAGAGTCCTCCAATAACGCGGTTGTTGGTTCTGCGATGATTCCGCTTATGACCATGGGTATCCCGGGAGATGGCGTTACAGCACTTTTGCTTGGAGCCTTTATCCTGCACGGTATGCAGCCTGGTCCTAACATGTTTACAAAGCAGGCACTGCAGGCATATACGATTATCGTCGGCTGCCTGGTAGCAAATCTTTTCCTCTGGCCGCTTGGTAAGGTCCTGACCCGTCTTGTAGCTAAGGTTGTTCAGGTCCGGTATACCTATCTTGCTCCAGCAATTATTCTGTTCTGCTTTGCCGGAGCCTTTGCCGGAACCGGAAACTTTAAGGAAATCATATTCTGCGCGGCTTTACTTGTATTCAGCTATCTCCTGAAGCTGATGGAAATTGATGCGATCCCGATGCTTTTAGGACTGATCCTTGCAGATATTATGGAATCCAATTTTGTTACCGCGATGATGTCCTATAACCGGGATTATCTGATTTTCTTTAAGCGCCCGATTTCCCTGATCATCCTGATTATCACAGTCCTTCTTGTGGGCTCTATGATCCGGATCAATAAAAAGGTAGATGCGCTCAATGCACAGCAGGAAGAGGAAATCTCTAAAATGCATGAGGAAATCGATGCATCCGCAGCCAATGTATAACTGTATAAAATATAAATCTTATCTTAACCGCAGTAAGCGTACGATAGGATGCGATCGCTTAGGCAGATTAGATTAAGATATCTATTTGCAAATGTAATGTAGAAATGTGAGGCTAGATATGAGTTTTAAAGTTGCATATGTACCGATTGGAGTAGGGACGTTTCATCTGGAGAGCGCCCAGCAGGAGTTTGAGAAATCCATAGCGCTGTTAAAAAGCATTACACCGGACGTGGTTGTACCGGAGAAGATGCTTCTGTCACTGGATCTTCTGGATGCGTATCTTGATTCTTTGACGCCGGATCTCATCATCTTGCAGAACATCACCTTTGCCAACGCAGCTTATGCAAGCGAGGTGTTACGGAGATTTGATACGCCGATCCTGCTCTGGACTTTAAGAGAGCCGGTGATCGATGGAGGTCGTTTACGTTTGAATTCGCTTACCGGAGCTTTTTCCGCAGCCAATTCCATCCGTTATTTCCGTAAGGGTAAGAAATTTGAGTACATCTTTGGCGCTCCGGAGGAAAAGGAAGTAGAGGATAAGATCCGGGCAACGGTGGATGCTGCGAGAGTAAAGTATGAGTTAAAGCAGCTTAAGATCGTTTCCATCGGTCATACACCGCAGGGCTTCGGCTTCGGACGGGCGCTGGATCAGGACATGATGTCAGTCTTTGGTGCAAGCCTTGACTCTATTGAGTCCAGAGAGCTGATCAATAAGGCTAAGGGCTTTACCGATGCTGAGTGTGAGTCGTATCTTACGGATGCGGAACAGCAGCTC
This sequence comes from Oribacterium sp. HCP28S3_H8, assembly GCF_052064775.1. NCBI lineage: Bacteria > Bacillati > Bacillota > Clostridia > Lachnospirales > Lachnospiraceae > Oribacterium > Oribacterium sp. HCP28S3_H8. Next base: position 212,079 of record NZ_JBQHUZ010000004.1, read on the forward strand.
GTAGGACTCGACAAGATGCCGGAAAAAAATATCAAGGACTTTGCAAGGCTCTATAAGGCATACAAGGATTATGTTACGGAAAACCATATCGGAGCTATTTCCTCCCGCTGCTGGCCGGACTTTTTTACCGAGTTCGGGACCCCGGTCTGCACTGTACTTTCACTTCTTAATGCACTTGGCGTGAATGCAAGCTGCGAGAGTGATACATATGGAGCATTGTCCATGTACATCGGATCTAAGCTTACCGGCAAGTCCTGTTTCTTTGGTGATCCGGTATCGCTGGATGAAAAGGAAAACAGCATTACCTTCTGGCATTGCGGCATGGCGGCATGCAATCTTGCAAGACAGGATACCGGTGCTGTAGTAGGAGTGCATCCAAACCGTAAGATCGGACCGACCATGGAATTTGGATGTGAGAAGGCAGACCATGCGACCATTTTCCGTGTCGGCAGAGATGAATACGGCAAGTTCCGCTTCTTTATTGCACGGGGCTCAGTGATGGATAAGCCAAGGCAGTTCCTGGGCACATCCATTGTTGTAAAGACAGAAAATCCTTCCAGAAGGATCATCGAGCAGGCAGTAGAGGACGGCTGGGAGCCACATTATGTTGTGGCATATGGAGACTGCGCAAAGCAGCTGGAAATCCTTGGACATATGCTGAATATTGATGTATACCTATTTTAAGCTGATAAATTTATCTATATATAGTTGATGAATTTACCCTTATTTATAAGTGCGCATCCGTCATGCAGCATGAGGAAACGAAGCAGGCAGGGTTAAGCCTGCACTAATGCAATGGTTTGTCGGGTAAGTAGATCATAACAGTATAGTCATAGGTAGGATATGCTCTGTCGAATCAATGCGGATGAAATAGGATGCGATTCGACAGAGTATTTTTATGTTAGTAAGTTTAGGGATGTACGATGAATTACACGGGCTATAATCTACCAAACGTCAAAATTGCCAACCGGAGCAGTATACTGCAGATTCTGACAGAAAAGGGTCCCATGGCGCGTAAGGATATTGCAAGAGAACTTGGACTCACAGCAGCGGCTGTAACACAGATCTGCAGTGAAATGATGAATCTCGGGATTCTAAAGGAAATCGGCGAGCTCTCCGAGGAAAAGCGTGCCGGTCGTAAAAAGATCCTGATTGGAATCGACTATACGTTTGCCTATGTTCTGGGAATCAGTATTGAAATCAGTATTACGACCATATCACTTGCGGATTTAAAGGGGCAGTGTATACGTAAGCAGCAGATTGCTACCGATGCAGATATTGCACCGGAGAAGTTTCTGATCGAGTGTCTACAGATCGGTAAGGAGATGATCAGAGAATTAAAGCTTACAAGAGACCGTATCCTTGGACTGGGTGTATCTGTACCCGGTATTGTATCGAGAGAGGATGGCGTAAGCATCCATGCATACCGGATCTGGGATACCCCGGTAGAAATCCGCAGAATCCTGGAACTGGAAACGAGCCTTCCGATCCTTGTGGAAAATAATGTCAAAGCTTATGCGGAAGCAGAGCTTACCTTTGGAGCAGGTCGGGAACAGGAAAATCTGATTTTTCTTAAGTGGGGTCCCGGCGTCGGCTCAGCGATCGTCATCAATAATAAAATCTATCACAACCGGCATAATGCCAGCTCTGAGTTTGGACATGTTGTGATCCGCCGTCATGGCGGGAAGCTGTGCCGCTGTGGCAGGTACGGCTGTCTGGAAACCGAGGTATCCACACATGCAATAAGAGATGCAGTCCGCAGCCGATTGAGTGCAGAAACCATGCCGCTGCTTTGGAAATATCTTGATGGAGACAGCTCCCGTCTGCATACCGGTAACATCCGGGAGTGGGCGGAGATTCCGGACCCCGGAATGCAGGAGGTTTTTAGAGAGATCCTTGTCAAGCTGTGTGATGCTCTTTCGGATGCGGCTACCATCCTGACTCCGGATCATATCATCTATTATGGCGATATTTTTCAGCTCTCATATTTTGCCGAGAACTTTGAGACAGTGTATCGCCACTCCGCCGGCGTAGGATATGAGGAGGGCATATTGGTAGAGTCTCAGCTTAAAGATAAGATCAGCTATATCGGAGCGACCGCTATTGTTTGTAATGAGAAGCTTCTTAGGAAAAACGACGGATGAGTGCTTCGGATGCTATTTCAAGGCAAAAAGAGGGGAGCAATTCATCCGAACCGGGTGGATCACAGTCTAAAGGATGATGTTACCCTACGCAAATTTAACAAACAGATAACATGTATTTAGCGATAACAGAAGATATCGCGATTACAATATGCAGAAGACGTATCAATAAAAGACATATGTCACAAGAGGAATACGAAATGGACGATAAAAAGAAATATATTATTGCCATGGATCAGGGCACGACAAGCTCGAGGTGCATCCTGTTTGACCGGAAGGGCAATATTGTGAGCGAGGCGCACCGTGAGTTTGCACAGATTTACCCTAAGCCCGGGTGGGTTGAGCATAATCCGATGGAAATCTGGTCCTCACAGCTCGGTGTGACCATGTATGCGATGGGAGCCATCGGCGCGCATTTTGATGAAATCGCGGCGATCGGTATCACCAACCAGCGGGAAACCACCATCATCTGGGATCGAAAGACCGGGCAGCCAATCTATAATGCCGTTGTCTGGCAGTGCAGAAGAACTGCAGATATGATCGAGGAAATGAAACGGCAGGGCTGGTCTGAGAAGATCAAGGCAAAAACAGGACTGCTGCCGGACGCGTATTTCTCAGCATCCAAGATCGCATGGATCCTCGATCATGTGGACTGCGCAAGGGAGCGGGCAAAACGCGGCGAGCTTGCATTCGGCACGGTAGATACCTGGCTCATCTGGAACCTTACCGGAGGCAAGGTGCATGTAACGGACTATACCAATGCCAGCCGGACGATGCTGTATGACATCCATAAGCTCTGCTGGGATCAGGAAATCCTCGACTATTTTGATATCCCCCGCTCGATGCTGCCGGAGGTGAAGCCGTCGAGCTGCATTTATGGAGAGACGGATCCGTCCGTGATCGGCGCGGTGATCCCGATTGCAGGGGATGCGGGAGATCAGCAGGCGTCATTATTTGGACAGTGCTGCTTCCGCCCGGGCGATGTTAAAAACACCTATGGAACCGGATGCTTTATGCTGATGAATACCGGTGTGGATCCGATTGTTTCGGAGAATGGTCTCCTTACCACAATTGCCGCATCCACTGGAAATCGTGTGGAGTACGCGTTGGAGGGCTCGGTTTTTATCGCCGGCGCCGCGATCCAGTGGCTGAGAGATGAGATGCGCATGCTTCGTTCCTCTCCGCAGTCGGAGGAATATTGTACTGCCGTAAAGGACACCAACGGCGTTTATGTGGTGCCTGCATTCACGGGCATCGGCGCGCCGTACTGGAGCCAGTTTGCGCGGGGCACCATCGTGGGACTTACGAGAGGCGCGCAGAAGGAGCATTTTGTGCGGGCAGTGGTGGAGTCGCTTGCGTATCAGGCAAACGATCTGCTGGAAGCAATGGAAAAGGAATCGGGGCTTAAGCTCCAGTCCCTCAAGGTAGACGGCGGAGCCTGCGCCAACAACTTTCTGATGCAGTTCCAGTCGGATATCTCGCATATTGCAATTGAACGGCCGTCCTGTATTGAAACGACAGCGCTGGGAGCGGCATATCTTGCGGGACTTGCGGTCGGATTCTGGAAGGACAAAAACGAGATCTGTGAAAATGGCATCTGCGAGCGTATGTTCCAGCCGGAGATCAGCAAGGATCGGCGCGAGACGTTAAAAAGAGGCTGGAAGCGTGCAGTAAAGACAGCACTCTACTGGGCAGAGCTGGAGGAGCAGGATCAGCAGGCTGCAGGTGCCGGAAGCTCCGAAGCGGAGCAGCGTAAGGATACAGAGGGGTAAAGAAGCATGGGTGAAAATACATATGATGTTGTAATAATCGGTGCCGGAGTCACAGGCGCTGCAGTGGCGAGGGAGCTTTCCAGACTAAAGCTTCACGCGCTGGTGCTCGAAAGAGCGGAGGATGTTTGTTCCGGAACCTCCAAGGCCAATTCTGCAATTGTACATGCGGGGTATGATGCAATGCCTGGAACCATGAAGGCAAAGATGAATGTCCGCGGCGCCGAGCTGATCCGCGAGCTCTCCCATACACTGGATTTTCCGTATCGGCAGAACGGTTCGATGATCCTCTGTTTCAGGGAGGAGGACAAGCCGAAGCTCACCGCTCTCTATGAGAGAGGCCTTGCCAATGGTGTAAAGGAAATGCGCATTATTTCCGGAGAAGAGGCAAGAGAGCTGGAGCCCGCACTCTCCAAGGAAGTTGTGGCGGCACTGCTGGTTCCGACCGGCGGCATTGTCTGCCCGTTTAATCTGACCATCGCGCTTGCGGAAAATGCGGCAGATAACGGAGTAGAGTTCCGGTTTCTGACAGAGGTCACGGACATTCAAAAGGACAAGGATGCGTACCTTTTACGTGTGCAGACTTCCGGGAGAGCTTCCGAGATCCGCACGAGATATGTGGTAAATGCTTCCGGTGTCTATGCAGACAAGTTCCACAACATGGTTTCAGAGCATAAGATCCATATCACAGCCCGCAAGGGGGAATATGTCCTGATGGATAAGGAAGCTGGAACGCTGGTTTCCCATACGATTTTCCAACTGCCCAATGAGCTTGGCAAAGGCGTGCTGGTTACACCGACGGTACATGGAAATCTCCTTGTAGGACCGGATGCGGTAGACCTTCCGGATAAGGAAGATACGGAAACGACCCTTCCCGGAATGGATGATATTAAGAAACGCGCGCTTCAGTCTGTGCCAGACATCCCTTACCGGCAGATGATTACCGGCTTTGCAGGACTTCGGGCACATGAGGACGGAGATGACTTTATCCTGGGAGAGCCGGAGGATGCTGAGGGCTTTTTTGATGCCGCCGGCATTGAGTCACCGGGACTCTCCTCTGCACCTGCCATCGGTGAATATCTTGCAGGACTGATTCAGAAGAAGGGCGGCTTCCAGCCTAAGGAGCAGTTCATTTCGGAGCGGAAAGGCTTTATCGAGGTGGCAAAGCTTCCGATGGAGGAGAGGAACGCTCTGATCCGTAAAAATCCAAAGTACGGAACGATTGTCTGCCGCTGCGAGCAGATTTCAGAGGGGGAGATCCTGGATGCGATTCACCGTACCCTGGGTGCAACCTCACTGGACGGTATCAAGCGCAGAGTACGGCAGGGAATGGGACGCTGCCAGGCAGGCTTCTGCACACCACGAACGATGGAAATCCTCTCGAGAGAGCTGGGGATCCCGATGGAGAAGGTCTGCAAAAATCAGCCGGGTTCCGAGATGATCAAAGGATAAGCGCAGGCTGCAGGAAAGTTGAGGATAAATTTCATGACACATAAAGATATTGTTATTGTGGGAGGCGGCCCTGCAGGACTTGCGGCTGCCATTGCGGCAAGAGAGCAGGGGGTTCAGGACATCCTGATCCTTGAGCGGGACGCACGGCTCGGAGGCATACTCAACCAGTGCATCCATAACGGCTTCGGGCTCCATACCTTTAAGGAGGAACTGACGGGACCGGAGTATGCAGAGCGTTTTGAAAAGCAGGTCTATGATGCGGGAATCCCGTATAAGCTTAATACGATTGTTGTGAATATTACCAAAGACCGGGAGCTCACATACATCAATGAGGAGGAAGGCGCGGTTACGATCCAGGCTGGTGCTATCATCCTTGCGATGGGATGCAGAGAGCGTCCACGTGGAGCGCTGGGATTGCCGGGATTCCGTCCGGCTGGCGTGTATACTGCCGGTACTGCCCAGCGACTCATGAACATCGAGGGCTACATGGTCGGAAAAGAGGTCGTGATCCTCGGTTCCGGAGACATTGGACTGATTATGGCGCGCCGCATGACTCTGGAAGGTGCCAAGGTCAAGGTGGTTGCGGAGCTTATGCCGTACTCCGGTGGACTCAAGCGGAACATCGTGCAGTGCCTCGATGATTATGGCATTCCCCTGAAGCTGAGTCACACAGTCACAAAGATCCATGGCAAGGAGAGAGTGACAGGCATTACGATTTCCGAAGTAGGACCGGATCGTCGTCCGATCCCGGGGACAGAGGAGTACTACTCCTGTGATACCCTGCTTTTGTCCTGCGGACTGATTCCGGAGACAGAGCTTATGAAAACCGCCGGCATTACCTTAAATCCCGTGACTTCCGGTCCGGACGTAGAGGATTCGCTTGTGACCTCTGTGCCGGGTGTGTTTGCCTGCGGAAATGTCCTGCATGTGCATGATCTTGTGGACTTTGTGTCCGAGGAGGCAGCGCGTGCCGGTAAAAATGCAGCAGCATTTCTCGGAAATCCGGAGGCACGGAGTCATTCGACAAAGACAATGCTGAAGGGTATCAACGGAGTCCGCTATACCGTGCCGGAGATGCTGGATATTGAAAATATGGACCCGGAGGTTGTAGTCCGTTTCCGTGTTGGAGATGTGTATCGTAACAAGAGCATCTCGGTGTATTATGATGACCGGAAGATCCGTACGATCCGGAAGCGTGTCATGGCGCCGGGTGAGATGGAGCAGGTGATGCTGACCCGGGACAGCTTCCAGGGGATTGGTCCGGTGAAGGAAATCCGGATCGCCGTAGAGGATCCGGCATAGAAGCGCACACAAGGCGGATATGAGCATGCCAGACGGCTTCCGGTCGCTGCGTGAAGCCTGAAAAGGAGCATCGCCACCGGGTGACCGCAATGAGAGGTAAGAGGCAACTCACGGTCTAAAGCCGATGGGCTGTAGCTACCCGGCCGTAAATGGAAAAGAGGAAGATATGGTAAGAGAATTAACATGCATTCAGTGCCCGATGGGCTGTCAGCTGACAGTCACGGAAACACCGGATGGAAAAATTGATGTAAAAGGAAACACCTGTCCGAGAGGCGCGCAGTACGGCGCCAAGGAAGTCACCAATTCGACAAGAATCGTCACTTCTACGGTTCCTGTTGCGAATGGAGAAATCGCGCGTGTGTCCGTGAAAACGAAGGAGGATATCCCCAAGGGCAAGATCTTTGACATCATGAAGGAGATCCATGAGGTCAAGGTTTCCGCACCTATAAAAACCGGAGATGTGATTATTGCGGATGCGGCAGGAACCGGGGTACCGGTTGTTGCAACCAAGGATGTCGCTAAAGCCGTGTAAATGATAAAGCGGCGTAAATCGTAAATTTGAGTGGGGATGGTTTACTCTATATCAAAATAAGCTCCCTGTGAGATTGATCGATGCCGGAAAATCCGATTTCGATTGATTTCGCAGGGAGCTTTATTGATATTTATGCGCGAATTGTTTACGCTGTGGCTGCTGCCATTTGGAAGCGTTATACTGCGGTGTATCCGCCATCAACGCTCAGGATCTGACCGGTTACATAGCTGGATTCCTCTGCGCCAAGGAAGACAGCCGCGGAATTCAGCTCGCCCTCATGACCGTATCTCTGCATCGGAACGGAGTTTTTGGCAAATGCGCGGAAATACTCTGTGTTGAGTGTTTCGGTTGTAAGCTCGGTGTAGAAGTAGCCGGGGCAGATTGCATTCACTGTAATTCCCTTTGTAGCAAGCTCTGCAGCTGCGGCTCTTGTGAAGTTGACAACAGCGCCCTTGGATGCGTGGTAAGCGATTGTCGGGATTGCGGTATTTCCAACGAGACCATAGATGGAAGCGACATTAATGATACGACCATAGCTCTGCTTCCCGGAAGCGATTTTTTCTTCCATATATTTTGCGGCCTTTTTGTTCATCGTGAGGATAGAAGTAAGATCCAGATTCATGGTGAAATCCCAGTCCTCTTTCTTAAACTCCGGGAGAGTGGTACCGGTGCCTCTTTCGCCGCCGGCTGCGTTAAACAGAACCTCCATATGTCCGAAGGTGCTGTCAATCCTGGCAAATGCGGCATCAATGGATGCTTCATCTGTTACATCACAGCCCACAGGAAGTACCTGTACGCCATATTTTTCGGATAATTCTTTGGCGCTTTCCTCGAGTCTCTGCACACGTCTCGCAAGCAGAACGAGATCAGCGCCTACAGATGCGAATCCTTCTGCCACCTGTTTTCCAAGACCAGAAGAAGCTCCGGTCACTGCTACAACTATTCCTTTGTAATTAAACATCTAGTAAACTTCTTTCACTGCATTAATAATTTTATTATAACCTGTAGATAACCAATTGCAAATAAGAATCATTCTGCACTTAATCAATAATTTTTCTACAAAAAAATAATACCGCAGGGCAGTAAAAAAGGCTGTCGCCGAAGCAACAATTTTTATTGCCGGTGACAGCCCTGACAGTAGCTTTACAGCATATTCAGATGCTTTTTATTTGCCTGAAATATTTTACTGATCTTCTTTAACAGTTGCGGTTGCGGTTTCCGGCTGTTTCTCTATAGAGGTTTCAGTGTCGGAAAGAGGATTGGTGGCGCTGTCCTCTGAAGCATCATCTTTAGCGGCAGCATTGTTTTGACTGTCACTGGTCGCAGTGGATACAGATACCGTAGCTGCATTGTCAGCGGATGCCTCAGCAGTGGCAGTTGCATTCGCCGAAGATTTAGTGTCGTCAGAAACGGATGGAGCTGCAGGTGCTTCCTCTTTGGTGTCTGCAGTAGTGCCTTTGGCGGTATCTACAGTGGAAACGGTGTTATCAGATGCCGGCGCTTCTACTTTTTTGTCATCATGGTAGAACTCCACCTCAATATCATCATCATCGAGCAGATCTTCATCTACGGTATCATCGTCTGCATCGGATTCGGGATTTGGAGTGCCCAGCTTATCATTGAGGGCGTCCTTTACGGTTTTGTATGCATCTTTTCCGGCATCAAGGGTAAGATTTTTGGCATCGACCGCAAGATTTTTAGCAGCGGTTCCGAGATCCTTGGCAGCAGCCTTGAGATCCTCCCGGCTCTGTGAGTGGCGTAAGGTGGTATAAGAACGCTTGGCAGAGTCCTTCATCTCATTGGCAGAGTCAACGACATCCGTGAAATCCTGATCTACTGCCTCAGAGAATTTCTGATATTTATAAAGATAGGAAACGACTGCGGCGACTCCTCCGGCTACCGCAGCTAATCCAAGTAAGCCTGCAAATCCCTTTTTTTTTGACATAGTACAGCCCTCCGTTTCTGGTATGCATTTTATTCATGCGCATCCATGACTTGTCATTCTTCATCCATAGCTTCATTATGATTCTAAATGCCGATGGATTTCTAATTCTTTAAAGTCATGATAGCACGTTTGAAAATCAATGTAAAACGAACTTTCTGTGAATCCTGAAAGCATAAATCGGGGGATAGTAACTGCCGGATCAGTGTAGAACTCGAAAATGTCATATGAGAGATGTAGAACTAGAGAGATGTCACTAGAGCGATGTCATATGAGAGATCTTAAAAATTGAGAGATGTAATGAGAGAATGGGAAGGATCAGGGGAGTTATGTGACAGAAGTGCAATAAATATGTTACACTAATGCCACCGATGGATGCCGTAGGATAAATGCATTGGCAGACATCCGATGGAAAAATCATCTGAATAAAATCAGCTGGATAAAATCATCAGAAGAAAGACGAGGAATACATATGAATAAAATTACAAGCTTTACAATTAATCACCTGCTGCTGGAGCCGGGAGTATATGTTTCGCGGAAGGATCAGGTTGGAGCGGAGACCATTACGACCTTTGATCTCCGGATTACGGCGCCAAATGACGAGCCGGTTATGGACACGGCACCGGTGCATGCGATTGAGCATCTTGGCGCAACCTTCCTTCGCAATGATCCGCTTTGGAAGGACCGGGTACTTTACTTTGGACCGATGGGCTGTCGTACAGGCTTTTACCTTCTGATGGCAGGGGATCTTGAGTCACGGGATATTGTCGGGCTCGTTACCTCGTGCTTTGAGTTCATCAGAGATTTTGAAGGGGAGATCCCCGGGGCATCTGCAAGAGACTGTGGAAACTACCTTGATATGAATCTCAATATGGCACACTGGTGGGCAAGACGTTATCTGGAGCAGACGCTGTATAAGATTGACGAGAAGCACCTGGTGTATCCGGAGTAAAGTGAAGAGCATGGGAGGATCGCTTCTCATGGATTTCTATTCCGATCCGGGCGGATAGACAACCTTACGGATGTGTCTCGCCGGGCATAGAGAACTGTCAGGAAACCTTGTAAAAAAGGACGGGCCCGGCATTTCTGCCGGGCCCTTAGGGAGTATAGGTTAAAACGGTTAGAGACCGTTAACCATCAGATTATTTCCCGGAGTCTCCGTAGTTGGAGAGTACCCGGGCGGAAGGATCGTTGACACTGCATCCTTTCCAGTTTTTATTAGGCATCCAGAAATCCACCACCATCTGCGACTGACCAGGATAGTACTTCTCAAAGGTTTCCCGATAGAAAAGGGACTCCTTGGTAAACGGCTGCGCGTGGGTGTATTTCTTGCGACGTTCCTCAAATTCCTCATCCGTATACCGGGATGAAGCATACGCCTCGAGATCATCCTTTAAGGAGTGACCGACAGCATCGGAAAATGCGGCTTTTTCCCGCATCAGGATATCATAAGGTAAAATCTTGTCCTCCTCAAATGCATGACGAAGCAGATATTTACCCTTGTTATAATGATTCATTTTCTTTTCCGGATCGATGCCCATGACATACTTTACAAATTCCAGGTCACCGAAGGGAACTCTTGCTTCCAGGCTGTTGACACTGATGCAGCGATCCGCACGAAGCACATCATACATATGAAGCTCGCGGATCCGCTTCTCCGCCTCACGCTGGAACTCCTCTGAATTCGGCGCAAAATCCGTATATTTGTAACCAAAAAGCTCATCCGAAATCTCACCGGTCAACAGCACCCGGATGTCTGACTGCTCATGAATTGCCTTGCAGACAAGATACATACCGATGGACGCCCGTATGGTCGTAATATCGTAGGTGCCGAGGATGCGAATGACATCGTCCACGGCATTCACCACATCATTTCTGGAAATGATAACCTCATGATGGTTTGCGTGAATGAAATCCGCAACCTCCCGCGCATACTTTAAGTCTATCGCATCAATATCCATACCGATGGCATAGGTCTCAATCGGCTTATCCAGGAGTGATGCGGAAATTGCGCAGACGAGAGAGGAGTCCAGACCGCCGGACAGCAGGAAACCGACCGGGGTATCTGAGTCGAGACGCTTGCGAACGCCGGAAATCAGAAGATCATGGATATTGCGGGAAATTTCCTCCATCGAGTCATGGTGATATACCTGACGCTTGCTCATATCACGGTAACAGACAAAACGTCCATCCTTATAGTAATGTCCCGGAGGGAACGGATAGATCTTGTCGCAGATGCCGATCAGGTTCTTGGGCTCGGAGGCAAATACAAGGTAGCTGCCATCCGGGCGCACCATCGGGGTGTAGGTGGTATCCGGATCCGGCACCACACCATCCTCGGGAAGCGGGGCGGCAGAAGCATGTGCACTGGAAGCGTGCGCATAGCCATAGTACAGCGGGCGAATGCCGATCGGATCGCGTGCTGCAATATAGCTGTCGGTGTTTTTATCGTAGATAATGAGAGCATACTCCGCATCGAGAATATCAAACATCGCGGTGCCAAGCTCCTTCCAGAGTGGCAGAAGGATCTCACAGTCGGATTCGCTCTTAAAGGTATAGCCGGCGTCCATCAGCTTCTTGCGGATCGGACGGAAATCATAGATCTCGCCATTACATACCACATAGCTGCCATCGCGTTCAAAGGGCTGCATGCCTGAAGCGGTGAGTCCCATGATGGCAAGGCGGTTAAATCCGAGATATCCGCTTCCGGTATCCACGATCCGGGTATCGTCCGGACCTCTCGATTTGGTAATCGCAAGTGCTTTAGATACAACTTCATATTCTGCGCGGCTGTCGCAGAAACCAATAATAGAACACATAAGATACTCCCCTTCCTATGCTCGTTAAGAACAAAAAAAGGCGGCAAAGATGTGAGTAAACTCACGACATCTTTGCCGCTTTTATGTTGCACATTATCACGCAGAGTTTTTGGCTTGTCAAGAACTTTTAAAAAATTCCAGGAGGATCAGGCAGCGATCAGATAGTGACAAGTCTCATGCTGTCTGTTACTATAAGCAGAAAGAACTGGCAGCTGATATAGTAATTCATAACTGCAATAGAATAGTAATTTTAAGAAGTAACAGCATTAACATCGGGAGGATTTATGCAGATCATCGAATCAGCCAAGGCTATTGAGCCGCATCTTGTGGAACTTCGGCGGGAGTTTCACCGGCATCCGGAGCTTTCAGAGCAGGAGAAGGAAACCTCGGAGCGGGTCCTCCGGGAGCTGGAGGCCATCGGAGGCTACCATATAAGAAGTCATGTCGGAGGCTATGGGATCCTTGCGGAGATCACCGGCACAGCTCCAGTTCCACCTAAAGCGCCGGTTCTCGCCGGAAACCCGGTATCCGATGCAGATGCCACTGCGCCGCAAGTCGTTGCGCTCCGGGCGGATATGGATGCACTGTCGATCCGGGAGGACACGGGACTGCCCTGCAGCTCTGAGCAGGATGGTGTCATGCATGCCTGCGGTCACGATCATCATATTACCATCCTTCTTGGAGCGGCGAGACTCCTGCGTAAATATCAGCAGAACTTCCATGGCACGGTGCGGTTGATTTTTCAGCCCGCAGAGGAGCTGTCCCCGACGGGAGGTTCCAGACGCATGATCGAGGAAGGCGCACTGGACGGTGTCAAAGCCGTATTCGGACTGCATGTCTGGACGAACCTCCCGGCAGGAGTGGTAGGCTGCAAGGCCGGTCCACAGATGGCAGCGTCCGACCGCTTTTCCGTGGACTTTGAAGGAGAGAGCTCTCACGGAGCCATGCCGGACCAGGGAAATGACGCACTTGTTGCGGGGGCACAGTTTGTCACCGCGGTGCAGTCTATCATCGCAAGAAACAAAAATCCGATGAAAGCTGGCGTGGTGACCATCGGCGTATTCCAGTCCGGAAGCCGCTACAACATCGTGCCGGGCAGCTGCCATTTGGAGGGTACCGTCCGTACCTTTGATCCGGAGGTCCGCACCATGATCGAGAAACGGCTTAACACCTTATTTGAGGGAATCCGGGATGGCTTTTCCATGAAAGGCGAGTTCCAATATCACAAGGGCTACACCTCAGTCCGCAATGACCCCAAAATGGCAGACTTTGCGCTGGAAACCGCAGGAGAGCTATTTGGGGATGCTTATGCTGTCCGCCTCGAGGAGCCTGCCATGACAGCTGAGGACTTTGCCTTTTATTTGGAAAAGGTACCAGGTGCCTTTGTATGGCTTGGCACAACACCGGAGGGAGATCCTGTCTGGCCGCTTCACAGCGCGCACTATGCCGGAAACGAGGATGTCCTCTGGAGAGGTGCGGCGCTTCTCGCAAGTCTTGCCATGAAGCAGCTGAAGGCAGACGAAACGGTAGGAGAAGAGGAGTAGGAAAAATTCACAGTACCAAGTCGGACTGCGTCAGGTTATACCAGCTATGGTCGGATATGTATAACAGTTATGACGAGAAATGATTTGACAAATGATACAGAGCGTTTATAATGCTTGCATAAGGACAAAGGCGTCCGGCAAAGACCGGAGTACTTTGTCCTTTTTTTATCTGGTATTTCATATTTAGGGAGTATAAAATGTCAGCACAAATCAATAAAAATTTTCTGAACATAAGCCAAAGCTACCTTTTTGCCGAAATTGCCAAAAGGATCCGCGACTGGCAGGCAGCCAATCCGGAGCATGCGTCGAAGCTGATCCGTATGGGAATCGGCGATGTGACAAGACCGCTTCCGGAAACGGTTGTGGAGGCACTGGTCAAGGCATCCCGCGAGATGGGAGTGGCGGAAACCTTCCACGGTTACGGACCCGAGCAGGGCTATGACTTCCTCAAGACGGCGATTCAGAATTACTATACAAGATTTCATGTAGCACTTGAGCAGGATGAGATTTTTATCTCGGATGGCGCCAAGAGTGATATCGGAAATATCCTCGATCTTTTCAGCGTGGACAACACCGTGATGGTAACGGATCCGGTCTATCCGGTTTATGTGGATACCAATGTTATGGCGGGACGCAAGATCATCTACGCGTATTCCAGTGAGGAAAACGGATTTCTGCCGATGCCGGCGCCGGAGTACAAGGCGGATCTCATTTACCTCTGCTCGCCCAACAACCCGACCGGCGCGGTGTATAACCGGGAGCAGCTTACCGCCTGGGTGAACTTCGCGCGAGACAACGGATCGATTATCCTCTTTGATGCCGCATACGAATGCTTCGTAACGGGAGATCTGCCGCATTCCATTTATGAGATTCCGGGTGCCAAGGAGGTTGCGATTGAGTTCTGCAGCTTTTCCAAAAAGGCAGGCTTTACCGGGACAAGATGCGGATATACGGTTGTACCGTATGCACTGAAGCGGGATGGAGCCGATCTCAACCATATGTGGCTGAGACGTCAGACGACAAAGTTTAATGGTGTAAGTTATATTGTGCAGAGGGCTGCGGAAGCGGTTTTTACGCCGGAAGGCGAGAAGCAGATCAATGAAAACATTCAGTATTATAAGGATAATGCCAAGATCATTACGGATACCCTTGACCGGATGCAGATCTTTTATACCGGCGGCAAGAACTCCCCGTATATCTGGATGAAGTGTCCGGGCGGCATGAAATCCTGGGACTTTTTCAATGATCTTTTGGAAAAAGCATATGTCGTAGGTACTCCGGGTGCAGGTTTCGGCAAGAGCGGAGAGCAGTTTTTCCGGCTGACGGCGTTTTCCACGCATGAAAACACGGAGGAGGCGATGCGCCGATTTGAACGAATTTACGGATAAAATGCAGGACTTCCGGCATGAGGCAACTGAGCAATCCGTGGCTTAACAGCAGGTTGTATGGCGGTTTCAGTAAAAAGTCAGAAAGTGGGTTTACAGATGGCAACAGAAGAACATACAATACTGGTAAATAAAGGGTTTACGGAGGATTTCATGAATTCCTATGAGGATATCCTCAATTTTGTTGAGGAGGAGAATATAAAGTTTATCCGGCTTGCGTTTTTTGATGTTTTTGGCAAGCAGAAAAACATTGCGATTATGCCGGATGAGCTGAAGCGGGCGTTTACCGAGGGGATTACCTTTGACGCTTCCTCGATTGACGGCTTTGGCTCGGAGGTTCGTTCGGATCTCTTTTTGAGACCGGATCCCACGACGATGTCAATTGTGCCATGGCGTCCGCTGGATGGCAGAGTTGCCAAGATGTTCTGCGATATTGAGTATCCGGATGGCAGGATCTATGAGAAGGATCCGAGGTACATTCTGAAGCAGGCAGTTCGCAAGGCGGCAGAGTTCGGCATCCGGGTCAACTTCGGCGCGGAGGTTGAGTTTTACATCTTCAAGCGGGATGAGAATGGAGACAAGACCAGAATTCCGCAGGATGATGCAAGCTATATGGACATCGCACCGGCAGACCATGGAGAAAATATTCGCAGAGACATCAGTTTTGCGCTTGTGGATATGGGGATCCGACCGGAGGCATCCCATCACGAAATGGGACCCGGACAGAATGAAGTGGATTTCCGCTACAGCGATGCACTTACGGCAGCGGACAATACGGCAACCTTTAAATGGGTAGTGAAAAGCATTGCCAATTCTGATGGCGTCTGGGCGGATTTTTCACCGAAGCCGCTTGCGGATCAGCCGGGGAACGGGATGCACATTAATTTTTCCGTAGAGAGCCAGGACGGACTGGATCATAGTCCTGCATTTATGGCAGGCATCTTGGATCATATCCGGGAGATTACCTTATTTTTAAATCCGATCCGGGAGTCCTATGAGAGGCTTGGAGAAATGAAGGCACCGGCGTATGTGAGCTGGTCGGAGCAGAATCGTTCGCAGCTGATCCGGATTCCGGCGACCCGTTCCGGCATTAAGAGGATGGAGCTTCGCTCACCGGATCCGATGTGCAATCCGTATCTTGCCTATGCACTGCTGATTTATGCAGGCTTAGACGGTATCGAACGGAAGCTTCAGCCGATGCAGCCACTGGACATCAATCTGTTCCAGGCATCACCGGAGGTCATAGATACGCTGAAGCGTCTGCCGCAGAGCTTTGCGGAGGCGGTACAGCTTGCGGAATCCAGTGAGTTTGTGAAGCGGGTTCTGCCGGAGGACTATTTGAGATCCTACGCGGAGCAGGCATTGTAGGTAAGATTTTGGCAGGTCTACGTAAGAGGACCGGATGACAGTCTACGGACAGCAGGGCAGAATTACATCAGGGGGATTTTCAATGGAGAGGTCAGAGGCTAAAACGAGTGTTCTTGTGGCTGCGCAGACGGAAAAAACCGCCGTGCAGATCCGGAACATCCTGCCTGCCGGATTTGGCAGGGTAAGCTTCACGGATTCCCTGACGGCTGCCCGCCAGAAGCTTGCTGAGGAGCCGATGGATATGCTGATCGTGTTTCTGCCATTAAAGGACTGTACCGGGCTTGATGCTGTTGTTGATCTCCAGATGAAATATCCGATGATGGGTATTTTACTTCTGGTCCGGAGCGAGGGCTATGAACAGACGGTTTACCGGGTACAGGATGCGGGCATCATGGTGCTGGAGCGTCCGATCAGTACAATGACCTTCCAGCAGACCTTAAATATCATGAACACGATGCGAAAGCGTGTCGCGGCGCTCAGCCGTGAAAACGACAAGCTCCGTAAAAAGCTTGATGATGAGCGGTATATCTCGAGAGCCAAGGGTCTCCTGATTGAGAAGGGGCTGATGACCGAGCAGGAAGCGCACCGCTATCTAGAGAAGCAGGCGATGGACAATGCCATTTCCAAAAAGGAGATCGCGCTCCGGGTGATCCGGGACAGCGGCAGAATCGTCACTTCGGTAAAGAGCTGATGCGTAAGATATAGAGATAAAGTAAATTTAAAAAAGTTTGATTGGGGACAATGGAGTCCGTGAGACAGAGATGTCGCGGCCATTGTCCCCTTTTTTTTAAAAAGTATCCTGAGGAGGAGAAATCTATGAGTACATCTATTCCTGAGATCTATGGAAGCCTTGTATTTAATGACAAGGTCATGAAGGAACGACTGCCTAAGGATGTTTACAAGGCAGTACACAAGACAGCCAAAAATGGCACCCATCTGGATCTGGAAGTAGCCAATACGGTTGCTGCAGTAATGAAAAACTGGGCAATGGAGCATGGCGCAACTCATTTTACGCACTGGTTCCAGCCAATGACCGGACTCACGGCAGAAAAGCACGACAGCTTTATTTCACCGACGGACAATGGCGGTGCAGTCATGGAATTTTCCGGCAAGGAGCTTGTAAAGGGCGAGCCGGATGCATCCTCCTTCCCGTCAGGAGGGCTCAGAGCTACGTTTGAGGCGAGAGGCTATACGGCATGGGATCCGAGCTCACCTGCTTTTATTAAGGATGGAACGCTGTATATCCCGACTGCATTCTGCTCCTACAGTGGTGAGGCACTGGACAAAAAGACTCCGCTGCTTCGTTCCATGGAAGCACTCAACAAGGAAGCAGTTCGCCTTCTGAACCTGCTGGGGGATACAGAGGTTACCCATGTGGATACTACGGTAGGCTCCGAGCAGGAGTATTTCCTGATTGATAAGGACCTCTATAAGGCAAGGAAGGATCTGCTCCTTTGCGGCAGAACCCTGCTGGGCGCTCCGGCTCCCAAGGGACAGGAGATGGAGGATCACTACTTTGGAGTTCTTAAGCCAAAGGTGTCGGAGTTCATGCATGATCTCGATATGGAGCTCTGGAAGCTGGGCGTACCTGCCAAGACCAAGCACAACGAGGTTGCGCCATCCCAGCATGAGCTTGCACCGGTGTTTGAGACTGCCAATGTTGCGGTTGACCATAACCAGCTCACCATGGAGATGATGAAAAAGGTGGCGGACAAGCATAACTATGCATGTCTTTTACACGAGAAGCCATTTGATGGTATCAATGGTTCCGGCAAGCACAACAACTGGTCTCTTGTAACCGATACCGGAGAAAACCTGCTGGATCCGGGCTCCACACCGGCGGATAACACCAAGTTCCTTGTATTCCTGCTTTGCATTATCGCTGCAGTGGATGATTATCAGGATCTTATGAGAATTTCCGTAGCAACCGCAGGCAACGATCACCGTCTTGGCGCCAACGAAGCACCACCAGCCATTGTTTCCATCTTTGTAGGTGACGAGCTGCAGAGAGTACTTCAGTCCATTGATGACGGCACGATTTTTAAGAGCACTGCCAAGAAGGAAATGGAAATCGGTGCGCATGTACTGCCGCATTTCACACAGGATAATACCGATCGTAACCGTACTTCACCGTTTGCCTTTACCGGCAATAAGTTTGAGTTCCGTATGCCGGGTTCCTCCCTTTCTGTTGCAGATCCTAACATTGTGCTTAACACTGCGGTAGCCTCCAAGCTTGAGGATTTCTACAAAGCAATCAAGGATGTGCCGGAGGCAGAGCGAGCAGATAAGATCACAGCGCTCCTTAAGAAGATGCTGGATGATCATAAGAGAATCCTCTTTAACGGAAATGGTTACAGTGATGAGTGGGTTAGCGAGGCGGAGAAGAGAGGTCTCCTGAATCTGAGATCTCTGCCGGAGGCTATGCCGTACTTCATCAAGAAAAAGAACGTTGAGCTTTTTGAGAAGTACCATATCTTTACAGAGGCAGAAATCCGTTCCAGATACGAGATCTTCCTTGAGAACTACTCCAAGACCATCCACATCGAAGCACTTACCATGCTCGATATGGTTAAGAAGGATTTCACGGATGCTCTTGTGAAGTATCAGACCGATGTTACCAAGGAAGCCCTCAGTAAGCGGAAGCTTCTGCCGGATGCCAAGTGCAGACTGGAGACCGGAATTCTCGATACACTGGATGACTGCTCCGAGGCAATTGGTAAGGCTGTAGAGAAGCTGGAGAAGGATGTAAAGACTGCGGAAGCAGAGTCCGATCAGCTGAAGCTCGCAAGCTTCTATCATGATGAGGTGCTTACGGATATGGACGAGCTCCGGAAGCCGGTTGACAAGGCGGAGTCCATGATTCCGGGTGATTACATCCCGTATCCGACCTATGATGAGCTTCTGTTCTCGCTGAGATAAGAGCGGAAAATATAAGTATATATTCCGGATGACGAATGTTTCGGTTCGGAAGCATTCGCATCATCCGGAATTTTGCTATATGACGGGATCGGATGAAAATTTGCGCGAAGCTCGCGGAAAAAGTTATATATACAAATATAAAGGAAATAAGGGAGTTACTATGAACAGGAACAGGGAAATGACAGAAAGTGCATATCGACAGTATCTTGCTCCGCTCAATAAGGAGAAGGATGCCTGCGGTATCGGCGTAATTGTAAATATCGATGGTCATCAGGACACCAAGGTGCTGGATGACGCACTGCATATTGTTGAGAAGCTGGAGCATCGTGCTGGTAAGGATGCGTCTGGTAAGGTCGGCGATGGCGTAGGCATTCTGCTGCAGATTTCACATGAGTTCTTTAAAAAGGCGGCACTGGATGCCGGGATTACCTTAGGGGATGCTCGGGATTATGGTGTCGGCATGTTCTTTTTTCCGGAGGATCAGCTGAAGCGGACCTTCGCCAAAAGGATGTTTGAGGTCATTGCGGAGAAAAACGGACTGCATTTCCTTGGCTGGAGAAAGGTGCCGGTGCATCCGGAGATCCTTGGCGATATGGCGAGAAACTGCATGCCATATATCGCGCAGTGCTATATCGAGCGCCCAAAGGATGCAGCGCAGGGGATTGACTTTGACCGGAAGCTTTATGTCTGCCGCCGTGAGTTTGAGCAGAGTTCCGAGGACACCTATATCTGCAGCCTTTCCTCCAGAACCATTGTTTATAAGGGCATGTTTCTGGTAAAGCAGCTCCGGAAGTTCTATGACGATCTGCAGAGCCCGCTGTATAAGACGGCAATCGCCATCGTGCATTCCCGTTTCTCTACCAACACCACACCTTCCTGGGAGCGTGCGCATCCGTACCGCATGATCGCGCATAACGGCGAGATCAACACCATCCGCGGAAATATTGATCGAATGCTGGCTCGTGAGGAGACGATGCACAGTCCGCTTTTGGAGCAGGAGGTCGAGAAGATCTTCCCGGTCATTCCCAAGGCGGCTTCGGACTCCGCAATGCTGGATAATACCTTGGAGTTTCTCTATATGAATGGCATGGATCTGCCGCTTGCCATGATGGCAATCATCCCGGAGCCATGGAAGCATAATCGCTTTATGGAGGAGTCCCGCAAGGATTTCTATCATTATTATGCAACCATGATGGAGCCGTGGGACGGACCTGCTGCAATTCTCTTTTCTGACGGAGATCTTGTGGGTGCAACCCTCGACCGTAATGGTCTGAGACCTTCCCGCTACTATATTACCGATGATAACCGCCTGATCCTGTCCTCCGAGGTAGGCGTGCTGGATATTGCGCCGGAGCATATTGTCAGGAAATCGAGACTCCAGCCGGGACGTATGCTGCTTGTGGATACACGCCAGCAGCGGATCATTTCCGATGAGGAATGCAAGGGCTTCTACGCGAGCCGTCAGCCCTATGGCGAGTGGCTGGACCGGAACCTTGTGCACCTTGAGGACCTGGAAATCCCCAATAAAAAGATTCCGGTACATACGCAGGAAATGCGGGACCGTCTCTATAAGGTCTTTGGTTATACCTATGAGGATGTCAAGACCTCGATCCTGAACATGGCCATGAATGGTGTGGAAATTACTGCTTCCATGGGACATGACATCCCTCTTGCGGTACTGTCCAGAAGTCACCAGCCGCTGTTTTATTATTTCAAGCAGCTCTTTGCGCAGGTTACCAACCCGCCTATTGACTCACTGCGTGAAAAAATCGTAACCGATACCACAGTCTATATCGGCTCGGATGGCAATCTCCTGGAGGAGCAGAGCGACAACTGTAAGATGCTGGAGGTGGACAATCCGATCCTTACCGGTGTGGAGATCATGAAAATCAAACAGCTGAACCGCCCGGGCTTCCGCACTAAAGTGATTTCCTTACTTTATTATAAGAACACATCCATGGAAAAGGCGCTGGATCAGCTCAATATCGCGGTAGATCGTGCCTACGCCGAGGGCTACAACATTATCATCCTATCAGACCGCGGCGTGGATGAGAATCATGTGCCGATTCCATCTCTGCTTGCAGTGTCTTCTGTAGAGCAGCATCTGGTACGGACCAAAAAGCGGACACAGGTTTCCCTGATCCTCGAGTCCGGCGAGCCGAGAGATGTGCATCAGTTTGCGACCATCTTAGGCTTCGGTGCCCGTGCCATCAACCCGTATCTTGCACATGAATGCATCGCAGAGCTGATTGATCTTGGTATCCTGGATAAGGATTATCATACCGCGATCGAGGACTATGATAAGGCGATTCTCAATGGCATCGTAAAGATCGCCGCCAAGATGGGGATCTCCACGATTCAGTCTTACCAGTCGGCCAAGATTTTTGAGGCCATCGGACTCAGCAAGGACTTTGTGGACAAGTACTTTACCGGAACCGTAAGCAGAGTCGGCGGCATCGGCATCGAGGAAATTGCCGAGGGTGTGACCTATCGGCATGATCATGCCTTTGACCCGATGGGACTTGGCGTGGATACAACCCTTGACTCCACTGGATTCCACAACCTCCGCTCTGGTAAAAACAGCGAGGACCACATGTATAATCCGGAGACCATCCTTATGCTGCAGCAGGCGGTCTGGAACTCGGACTATGACAAATTTAAGCAGTACAGTGCTATGGTGGATGATGAGACTCGTCCGCATACACTGCGCGGTCTGATGGAATTTGCACCTAAAAACAAGCCGATTGACATCAGTGAAGTTGAGCCGGTCGAGGAGATTGTCAAGCGCTTTAAGACCGGTGCCATGTCCTATGGCTCCATTTCACAGGAAGCGCATGAATGTATGGCAATTGCCATGAACCGTCTGGGCGGTAAGTCCAATACCGGTGAGGGTGGTGAAAATCCAAATCGGTATGGTACCGAGCGGAACTCTGCCATCAAGCAGGTGGCTTCCGGACGCTTTGGTGTGACCTCTGCCTATCTAAATTCCGCAAAGGAAATCCAGATCAAGATGGCACAGGGCGCAAAGCCGGGCGAGGGCGGAAATCTGCCGGGTAAGAAGGTTTACCCATGGGTTGCCAAGACCCGTTTCTCAACTCCGGGAGTATCTCTGATCTCGCCACCGCCACACCACGATATCTACTCGATCGAGGATCTGGCGCAGCTGATTTATGATCTTAAAAATGTAAACCGTCATGCAAGGATCTCTGTGAAGCTTGTTTCCGAGGCGGGTGTCGGTACCATCGCTTCCGGTGTTGCCAAGGCGGGAGCGCAGGTCATCTTGATTTCCGGTTATGACGGAGGCACGGGAGCAGCTCCGCTTAGTTCCATTCA
The DNA here is from genome assembly GCF_052064775.1 of Oribacterium sp. HCP28S3_H8. NCBI lineage: Bacteria > Bacillati > Bacillota > Clostridia > Lachnospirales > Lachnospiraceae > Oribacterium > Oribacterium sp. HCP28S3_H8. The sequence goes on from NZ_JBQHUZ010000004.1 coordinate 234,585, forward strand.
CCACGCAGGACTTCCGTGGGAGCTCGGCATTACAGAGGCGCATAAGGCACTTGTGGAAAATGGCTTAAGAAATCGTGTGATCCTGGAAACCGATGGCAAGCTTATGAGCGGCAGAGATGTCGCGATCGCCGCGCTGCTTGGCGCAGAGGAGTATGGTTTTGCCACTGCGGTGCTGGTCACCATGGGCTGCATGATGATGCGTGTCTGCTCCAAGGACACCTGTCCGTTTGGTATTGCCACGCAGAATGAAACGCTCCGGAAGCGCTTCAAGGGTAAGCCTGAGTATGTGGAGACCTTCATGCGCTATATTGCTGAGGAGCTCCGCGAAATTATGGCAAGCCTTGGATTCCGTACGGTGAACGAGATGATCGGCCGGGTAGACTGCTTAAAGACACGTGACCATCAGGTAACGGCACGTGCTTCAAAGGTCAACCTCTCTGACATCCTGGATCCGAGAGACGTTGCCGGTCCGGAGGAGAGTCATCACTTTGATCCAAAGGCAGTATATGATTTCCATCTGGAAAAGACACTGGATCTCGGCACGCTGGTTCCAAAATTTGCAGCTGCGTTTGCCAAGGCAGAGCCGCACGAGGAAACGGTCGAGGTCACCAGCACCAACCGGAGCTTCGGCGCTATCCTCGGCTCGGAAATCACGGCCCGTTTTGACGGATCACTTCCGGAGGATACGTATAAGGTCAATGCTATCGGTGGCGGCGGACAGAGTTTCGGTGCCTTTATCCCGAGAGGTCTTACGATTCATCTCACAGGAGACGCCAATGACGGCTTTGGCAAGGGACTGTCCGGAGGTAAGCTCGTTGTGACACCATCCCGTAAGGCTTCATTCCGCCCGTCGGAAAACATCATTATCGGAAATGCGGCACTGTACGGCGCAACGGCAGGTAAGTGCTATGTTGAGGGCATTGCAGGCGAACGTTTCTGCGTCCGTAATTCCGGTGCCACTGCGGTGGCGGAAGGCTGCGGCGATCATGGTCTTGAATATATGACCGGCGGCAGAGCTTTAATTCTGGGACCGACCGGAAAGAACTTTGCGGCTGGCATGTCCGGCGGCATCGCGTATGTGCTGGATATGGATCATTCGCTGTACCGCAAGATGAATAAGGGTATGGTTTCGCTGTATGAGGTAACGGAGAAATACGACATTCAGGAGCTGAAGGGCATCCTTACGGATTATGTCAAGGAGACAGACTCGGAGAAAGGCCATGAAATCCTTGACAACTTCCAGGGTTTCCTGCCGTACTTTAAAAAGATCCTGCCTAAGGATTACCAGAAGGTGCTGGTGGCGGTGAGTCATTTTGAGGAGACCGGCATTTCCCATGAAAATGCCGAGATGGAAGCATTCCGCAGTCTGTTTGCGTAAGGAGGGAGTAAAATGGGAAAGGCGACAGGATTTCTCGATTATCAGAGAGTAGATAATAAAGAGCTCCCGGTGCAGGAGCGGATCAAAAATTTTAAGGAGTTTCACGTCCCGATGAGTGAGGAGGAGCGGGAAAGGCAGGGCGCACGCTGCATGAACTGCGGTGTGCCGATGTGCCAGTCCGGTATGAAGCTGAGTGGTATGTACACGGGCTGTCCGCTGCACAATCTGATTCCAGAGTGGAATGATGAGGTTTATCACGGACATCTCGGGCATGCGTTGTCAAGGCTGTTAAAGACCAGCAATTTTCCAGAGTTCACCGGCAGAGTCTGCCCGGCGCTTTGTGAAAAGGCTTGTCTTGAGGGTATTAATGATAAGCCTGTTACCACGCATGAAAACGAGCTTTATATCATTGAGAGTGCATTCGCATCCGGTCTTATGAAGCCAAGAATTCCGGCAGTTCGTTCCGGTAAGAAAGTGGCGGTCATCGGTGCCGGTCCGTCCGGACTTGCGGTGGCGGATCAGCTCAATCACCGTGGACATCTCGTGACTGTACTGGAGCGGGAGGATGAAATCGGCGGACTCCTGATGTACGGCATCCCCAATATGAAGCTGGAGAAGTCCGTGATCCGGCGGCGCCACGCCTTGATGGAAGCGGAGGGGGTGACCTTCCGTACCGGGGTCAATGTCGGTGTGGATGTGACTGCAGAGGAGCTGAGACATGACTTTGACGCGGTGGTGCTGACCTGCGGCGCTAAAAAGGCGCGTCCGCTTGCGGCAGAGGGCATCGACAAGGCGAAGGGCGTTTACTTTGCTGTGGATTTCCTGACCCAGCAGACCAAGGCGCTGGAGCGTGCCGGAAGTGCAGTGGAAGTCGAAATTGAAAAAGCAGGGACCTTGCCGGCAGAGTACTCTGCCAAGGGCAAAAATGTCGTCATTATCGGTGGGGGTGATACAGGAAATGACTGCACTGGCACGGTGATCCGTCAAGGGTGCAAGAGCGTCACTTCAATCGAAATGATGCCCAAGCCCCCGGTGGAGCGGACAGCCTCCAATCCGTGGCCGGAGTGGCCCAGGACACTCAAGGTGGACTATGGTCAGGTGGAGTCTTTAGAGGTTTTTGGTAAAGATCCGCGTGTCTATGAGACAACGGTAAAGAGTGTAGAAACAGACAAAAAGGGAAACCTTAAGTCTGTGACGACCGTAAAGGTGAAGTTTGAGAACCGCAAGATGGTGATGCTGGAGGGAACAGAGCAGAAACTTCCGTGCGAGCTATTGTTGATTGCGGCGGGCTTCCTCGGCTGTGAGAATTACGTGGCGGATGCCTTTGGGCTTAAGCTTACGCAGCGGAACACGATCCTCACTGGTGGCGTCAATGGCGGAGAGTACCGTGCGGTCAGTGCGGACGGTAAGATTTCGGATAAGGTTTTTGCAGCAGGAGATATGCACAGAGGTCAGTCCCTTGTGGTATGGGCGATTGAAGAGGGGCGAGAGTGCGCCCGTGAGGTTGACGAATACCTGATGGGATACTCGACCATGCGGTAAATCCTGGCGCATAACGGCTTAAAGCCTAAAATATTGGCAGATAACGATAGCTGCTGGTAGATCGTAATGGATGCTGGTAGATGGTTCATCCCGGAGGGGCGGATCCCCTCCGGGATTTTTTGAAGCATTTGACTTTATAAATTTAAAGCGCTAATATATGCAATATATATTGGAGGAAGCAGGACATGCAGCGTAATTTATCTCAGGGAAATCTTTTAAAGAACATCACCATGTTTTCTCTGCCATATTTTTTATCCTACTTTTTACAGACACTATATGGTCTTGCGGATCTGTTTATCGCAGGACAGTTTAACGGGGCAGATGTGATTTCCGCAGTTTCCATCGGATCGCAGATCATGCACATGCTGACGGTTATGATCGTGGGACTTGCCATGGGATCTACAGTTATGATTGGCAGGTTTGTCGGAGCAGAGGATGAAAACGGGATTTCCCGTGCCGTTGGTAATACGGTGACGCTTTTTCTCGGAGTGGCGGCAGTGCTTACGGTCGTACCCCTTATGCTGGTGCAGCCGATGATCAGGATCATGTCCACACCTGCGGAGGCAGTACCCGGAGCATCGGCATACCTTACCATATGCTTTGCCGGCATCCCGTTTATCGTTGCCTATAATATCTTAAGCTCGATTTTCCGAGGCATGGGGGATTCCCAGAGCCCGATGACATTTATTGCCGTTGCATGTTTTGTGAATATTATCCTTGATGTTGTTTTCATGGGTCCGCTTAAGATGGGCGCCGCCGGTGCAGCGTGGGGTACCGTCCTTGCGCAGGCGTGCTCGGTGGGCTTTGCCCTTGTCTCCATCATAAAAAAGAAGCTGATAAAAATATCCAGGGCAGATCTCAAGCCGGCGCGACCGGTGATGCGGCAGATTTTAGGCATTGGTACGCCGATTGCCTGTCAGGATGGCTTTATCCAGATTTCTTTTTTGATCATCACCGTAATTGCCAACCGCCGGGGCGTAGATATTTCCGCAGCGGTCGGTATTGTGGAAAAAACCATCAGTTTTCTCTTCCTTGTTCCCTCAACGATGCTTTCCACCGTGTCAACCATTGCTTCTCAAAGCATCGGAGCCGGAAATCCTGTGAGAGCAAGGGAGGCGTTGAAATATGGAATCGGCATTGCTGTGAGCATCGGAGTCTTTTTTGCCATATTGTTTCAGTTCATTTCCGCGCCGTTTTTCACGATGTTCACCAGTGACGAAGTTGTGCGGGAGCTTGCGGTGCAGTATATGCGGACGTATGTACTTGACTGTATCGTGGCAGGCGTGCACTTCCCGTTCAGCGGATTTTTCAGCGCAGCTGGCGTTTCGATTCTGTCCTTTGTCCATAATGTATGTTCCGTATTGCTGATCCGTATCCCGGGTGCATATCTTGCGACAGTGATGTTTCCGGCAACACTCTACGCCATGGGACTCGCGGCGCCCGCCGGCTCTCTGCTCTCGGCAGTGCTTTGCATGATCTTTTACCGCTGGCTCCGGAAACAAGGGAAGGTTTGAGGCTTCACTCCCACGCAGAATTAATTTGTCTGGATCTTGATGAGATTTCTATCCCAGTAATCCTGTACCAGACGGATAAACTCCATGCCGGCATCCGTAATATAGGCACCCTTACGGCTGGTGATGCAGAGATCCCAGTACGGATGATTTGGCAGAACATAGGTGGCAATCCTGGGGTTTGATATATCCGCATAATACCTCGGGACAATCGCGCAGCAGAGATTTGCGGCAACCAGCGGCGGGATACTGCCAGTGGTGTTGGTTTCCATCAGAATATTCGGTTCAAAGCCTGCTCCGGCAAAAATATCATCAATAATCTGCCGGTTTGTGGAGGCGGCAGAGAGCAGTACAAAAGGCTCATACTGCAGATCTTTAAGATTGAGGACCGGAAGCTGATCCCCATCCATCTTATATTTTGCGCACAAAGGGTAGAGCCTTGGCACCAGCACGCACATCTCCTCGGAACCGATTTTACGATAGTCGTCACTCGTCCGCTGATCCTCCCGCAGTGTCACAAATCCCAGGTCGATTTCCCCACTCGTTAAAGCCTTCTGCAGACTTTTTACACCCATTTCAAATGGGCAGATCTTGAGATCGGCAAACTTCTCATGCAAGGCGGGATAGATCTCTGTAAACATGCGAATGCCTCTGCCGGCAGTAAGCCCGATTTTGAGCTCCGATTTTCCGGAATGCGTGATATTGTAGATCCGCTTATATGTATCCTGCCGGATGAGAAGCGCCTTCCGTGCGCCTTCCAGATAGATTTCGCCTGCCTCCGTAGGATGCCAGTCGGTACGAGATCGCACAAAAAGCTGTGTGCCAAGCTCTTTTTCCAGCTTGAGCAGCTGCTGATTCAGAGCAGACTGCGAGATAAAGAGATTTTTGGCAGCTCTTGTAATGTTGTTTTCCTTGGCAATCTCAACCATATATTCACATTGCTTAAAATCCATATTACCCTCCGGAGAATTGCTGTGCCTGATGAATGTATTTGAGGCATCCTTACATGTTTGGGATATTTGTATAAGACTACCTCATGATCCAGATCGTTTTACCATCATCATAGCACTCGCTGCATCGTTTGATTCTGCTGAAAATCATAAAATTCTTTACGTCAAAAATATATCATTAGTTTTGCTAATGTATGCATAAGTAAAACTAACAGAAAAGCTTATCAAAGTACCACTGTACAATAAGTTTTGCTTATGATTCCATTAACTTTATGCGCTTTACTTCAAATCTTTACACCGTTATACTTACTTCAGTTGATAGGAAATTGACGAAATTTTTTAATATATATTCACCTACTGGCAATAAATGATCCATTCCTATTGTGAATTCAGATATATATTCACTTGATTCTGCAAAGTGATTATACATTATATATAAACGCAGCGCGTTTCATCTTGAGCTGCAGGCTTCATGTAATAATTTTTTGTGTTTTATAAGGTCTGAGGATACCTTATGAAATAGATTTCCTGTAAGAGGGCAGGGCGTCCGGAGAAACCGGACAAGAAAGGGGGAACGGTATGTTCTTTAAGAAATATGGCGACCTGGTGGTCGGCATTTTTTACGCGGCACTGGGCATTGCTCTGATTGTCGGCGCAGGCATGCTTCCAAAATCCAAGGTTATGGAGATCGGACCGGATTTCATGCCGAGAGTTGTCGGAACCGTTATTCTGGTGCTGGCACTTTTGCTTCTGTTCTGGACAGTCAAGAATTTTAAGAAGCATGCAGCAGAGGTTGATGCCTCCGGTTACAAGGACACATCCGATTATAAGAGAGTACTTGGAAGCCTGCTGGCGGCAATTATCTATGTCAATATCCTGGAGCCGGTCGGATTTATCATTAGTACACTGGTCTACCTGATTGTGCAGATCTATATTCTGGCACCGGATGCCAACCGGACAAAAAAAGACATTGTTTCATATCTCATTATCGATGTCGTGTTTACCATTGTTGTATATTTCCTGTTCCGTTATGGCTTTAAGATCGTACTTCCGGCAGGAATCTTTGCACTATAAATAAGGAGGAAATAAATGAACGCATTATCTCAGTTAGGCGCCGGATTTATTTCCGTATGCCAGCCGATGTCTCTGCTCTTTATGGTAGCAGGTGTTGCGATCGGTATCGTATTTGGATCTATCCCGGGACTTTCCGCTTCCATGGCTGTGGCACTGATGCTGCCGTTGACATTCAGTATGGATGCCTCCCTCGGTATGAACACTCTTGTTGCTGTATATATCGGTGGTATTTCCGGAGGACTGATTTCCGCAATCCTGCTCAATATGCCTGGTACGGCATCCTCCATTGCGACAACCTTTGATGGTTATCCGATGGCACAGAAGGGTGAGGCCATGAAGGCTTTGGGAACCGGTATTGTGTTCTCGTTCCTTGGCTCCCTGTTTTCCTTCTTTATCCTGTCATTCTTTGCGCCGATGCTTGCGGACATTGCCCTTAAGTTTACGCCGGTTGAGAACTTTGGTATCTGCTTCTTTGCGCTTACCATGGTGGCAATCCTTTCCTCAGGAAATATGATCAAGGGTCTCCTTGCCGGACTTTTTGGACTGGTGTTCTGCTTTGTCGGTATGGCTCCGATTGATGGTACCCCGAGATTTACCTTTGGAAACCAGCAGCTCCTTGCCGGGTTTAATCAGCTGACAACACTGATCGGAATTTTTGCCGTTGCGGATATCCTTAAGTCAGCAGAGGAGATGAATGCCAAAGGCGCCAAGACGATCCCGGTAAGCAAGGTTAAGGGCTTCGGCTTCACCATGAAGGAATTTGTTTCCTGGCTTCCAGGCGCACTGAGAGCGGCTCTGATCGGAACCGGTATCGGTATCCTGCCAGGTATCGGCGGATCTACATCCGGTATGCTTGCCTATGTAACTGCCAAGAACATGTCAAAGCATCCGGAAACCTTTGGTAAGGGTGATCCGGAAGGTATCGTTGCGACAGAGACAGCCAATAACGCGACCATTGGTGGTGCCATGATTCCTCTTCTGGTACTTGGTATCCCGGGCGACGGTGTTACCGCTATGATGCTTGGAGGCTTCCTGATCCACGGACTCTCCGCAGGACCACTGCTCTTTGTAAAAAATGCAGATGTCGTTTACGGTATCTTTGCCGCATGTATGGTCTGCGACCTGATCATGCTGATTGTTGAGTGGACCTGTATCAAGGGCTTTGTACAGGTACTGAAGGTTCCAAAGCATATCCTGATGCCTCTGATCCTTGTACTTTGTGCTGTTGGTGCGTATGCAACCAACAACCGGGTATTTGATGTACAGTCCATCATCGTCTTTGGTGTTGTCGGATACGTTTATCATAAGTTTAACCTGCCGACTACTCCGTTTGTACTTTGCTTCCTGGTTGGCTCCATGACAGAGACGTATCTGCGTCGTGGTATCATGAGCTACAAGAGCTTCGGCGCATTCTTTACACATCCGATCTTTGACGTATTCTTCTTCATCGCATGTGCAGTGCTTGTATGGTCTGCAGTTAAGGAGATCAAGCACGGCGGTAAGAAAGTCGATGAGTAAGATGAAATGAAATTTCCAACAATATGAAACCGGCGGAGAGTGAATCTCTGCCTTCATCCGGGCATTGCCCGTATAAAAGGAGAAAGAATTATGAAAAAGCAGATCTTATCAGCAGTCCTTGCCGGAGGCATGGCATTAAGCCTTGCAGCATGCGGATCCTCCAGCACAACGAGCACGACAGCAGCTGCCGGAAGCTCAGCAGCAGCCGAGACAACCGCAGCAGCTAAAGAGGAGACCAGTGCCCAAGCCAAGGCAGAGAGCACTGCAGCAGCAGAGAGCAAGGGAGCTTCCGAAGCTTCAGGCGCAGTCGGCGGAGATGATATTTCCGAGACAACTGCAACCGACTGGAAGCCATCAGGACCTGTATCCCTCGTACTTCCGGCAGGCGCAGGCGGAGATACCGACCTTTCCGCACGTATCTTTGCACAGTATGCCAAGGAAGCAACCGGTGTTGACTTTGTTGTTGTAAACGCTAACGGTGCATCCGGATCTGTTGCTGCTAACCAGGTACTTTCCGCAGCCAATGACGGACAGACCGTACTGTATGGTCACAACCTGGTCAACGTTGCAAAGGTTGCCGGTATCACAGATTATGATTACACTGCATTTACCCTTGGACCAACATTTGCCAAGAACGATGCACAGGGCCTTTATGTAAATCCGGACAAGTATGACAGCCTGGATGCATTTATCAAAGCAGCTAAGGAGAATCCTGGCAAGCTTAAGGCATGTACAGAGGTTGGTGCATATACCTACTATGAGTTCCTTGAGTTTGAGAAGCTTGCCGGTATTGATCTTGACCTCGTAGATGTAGGCTCCAACTCCGATAAGGTTACCGCAATGCTTTCCGGTCAGGTTGACATGATGCCGGGCGCATTTGTAAATACCAAGGATTACATTGATGCAGGTCAGTTCCTCTGCGTAGGTATCCCGACTGCTGAGAGATCCAAGCTTATGCCGGATGTTCCAACTCTTAAGGAGCAGGGCATTGATATGGTATTCCCGGATCTGGACTACTCCTTCTATTTCCCGAAGGATACCGATGATTCCATCATTGCATGGTATGAGAATACAACCAAGGCTGTGCTTTCCAACGAGAAGTGCCAGGAAGACCTTAAGAACATGGAGATCAATCCGTACTATCTTTCCGCAGCTGATTCTGTAGAAAATGATAAGGGATATCTTGCAACCTTTGAGGAAATTGCTTCTTCTGTTGAGCAGTAATGAGAAGTAATCGATACATTTAAGACGTTATCCACATTTCATATCATTATACAAAACCAAAGCTTTAAACGCATGTGAATGCAGGGAGCCGCAACGGGCACGAAGCATTCACATGCAGGATCTTTCCATGAAGCACAACATGCACAGGGGTCCGGAGATCAAGCTCCGGACCGGCATGGAAGATCCATAGCTTACGTAGGCGGATATGATTTAGTAAAGAAAAAAAGAGTCAGAGATGACGGCATGACATATTTTATCCCCCTCGCGCATAGAGACAAGGGATGATGTATCCTCCTCATGCATTGAAGCACGGTCTTAATTTAAAGTGAGGACAATGCACTCTATGCATATGTCATACCGCGATCTATGATCCTTTTAGGGTTCATCTTTAAAAACCTATATAAAATGAATATATATGGTACTTATCTATAAGAATTTATAAGAATTGTATACAGAATGAAAGCCTTGAGCAGAAAGGGGTAAAGAAAGTGGCAAAGCGGAAGACTGCAGATGCATATGTGACAGAGCTACAGCAGGAAAACAAAAAGCTGCACCTTATGGCATACATCATGATCGCGCTGCTGGTGCTTGTACTTGCTGCAACGTTTACCAAAAAATTCATGCTGGTTACAGTGCTTCTGCTCATTGCAATCCTGTACCAGATTTTTATCCTGCGTAAGGCGCAGAAGCGCTATCTACGGGAATGCGAGGATGTCAATCTCGAGCTTACGGTTATGCCGCAGATTTCCGCGGATCATATCGAGGAAAAGGGCACTTCTCTTGATAAGAAAGAAGTTCTGGCAGCAGGTCTCATCCCATCCGTCGATAAAACCATCAGTGTTTTTAAGACCATTTCGGGAACCAAAGATAAAATGCAGGTTGTTTCCGGAGATATTTCGCTTGTGGAGCATAAGGCTGAGAGCGGAGTTGCCGCAGAGGTCAATACCGGAAACTGGATCCACGTAAAGCTTCCCAAATCTACCGGATATAATTTCAGAATCTCGGAGGATCAGCTCTTTCCGGAGTCTCTGAGAGCAGGCTTTTATGACGGACAGAAGCTTATCGAGACTGCCGGTCCGGATCATTTCCCGGATACACTGCATATCTATACAACTTCCGGCGATACTATGAATGCTTTAAATGCCGGAGATACCGCAAAGCTTCCGTCTACTGCATTTTTCCGTAAGGTACAGACTCTTAATGAGTATACACCGGGAAAGCTTGGAATCAGCGTCCGGGGAGATGTTATGGATGTTTACATTCGCAACCGTTTCCTGGGAAGCGCGTTTTCCGTACGGGATCAGGTGGACCGGAACCGGCTGCTCGCCAATCCTTATCCGGAGCTTGGACATGTACTGGAGCTCACGGAGTTTCTGCTTGGATAATTGTGTTTGCAGCTTGCGACCAGATTTTTATTTCTGTTTTTGATTTTTACCTATATTGTTTATTAATTCATTTTTCTTCATATGTTAATTTCAGCTACAGGTTTGGCGCTGATTTTATAAATCATAAGGTTTTATTTACTACGGAAGAGTGGTGCTTACATCAGGATCGCTTGTCCGGACATTTCAGAAAAGGAGATAATACAATGATTCCAGTAGTAGAAAAGATGGAAGTATTCCCAGTTGCCGGTTATGATTCCATGGAGCTTAACCTTTCCGGTGCGCATGCGCCATACTTTACCAGAAATATCGTGATCCTGACGGATTCCAATGGTGTTGAGGGTGTTGGTGAGGTGCCGGGAGGACAGAAGATCACTTCCGCACTGGAGTCAGTAAAGCCGCTTGTTATCGGAACCAGGATTTCTGATTACAAAAATACACTGAACAGAGTAAGAGAGTGGCTCAATGAAAATGTAAAGGATGATGTGAGAGGTCTCCAGACCTTTGATCTCCGTACCGGTGTGCATGTTGTTACTGCCATTGAGGCTCCGCTGCTTGACCTTATGGGTAAGTTCCTGGAGGTTCCGGCTGCATCTCTCATGGGTGACGGACTTCAGAGAAATTCCGTAAGATTCCTGTCCTATCTTTTCTATGTAGGAGACCGCAAGAAGACAGATCTTCCGTACATGGATGAGTCGGATTCCGACGACGAGTGGTACAGACTTCGTAATGAGGAGGCTATGGATCCGGAGCATATCGTTGCACTTGCCAAGGCAACTCACGAGAAGTATGGCTTCGAGGACTTTAAGCTTAAGGGCGGCGTGCTGGAGCCGGAAGAGGAAGTGAAGGCGGTTGCTGCCATCAAGAAGGCATTCCCGAATGCAAGAGTTGACCTGGATCCGAATGGCTGCTGGTCTCTTAAGAAGTCTTTGGAGATTGCTCCGAAGCTCAAGGAGATCCTTGCGTATGTTGAGGATCCGTGTGGCGCGGAAAACGGCTTCTCCGGTCGTGAGGTTATGGCTGAGTTCCGTCAGGAGTCCGGTATGTTTACCGCAACCAATATGATTGATACAGACTGGAGACAGATGCGTCACTGCATCGAGCTTAAGGCTGTAGATATTCCTCTGGCAGATCCGCACTTCTGGACGATGGAAGGTTCTGTAAGAGTTGGTCAGCTTTGCAATGATTTCGGTCTTATGTGGGGCTGCCACTCCAACAACCACTTTGATATTTCTCTTGCGATGGTTGCACAGTGCGCTGCAGCAATCCCGGGCAGAATGAATGGTATTGATACCCACTGGATCTGGCAGGAGGGCAGAAACCGTCTTACCAAGAATCCGATGCAGATCGTAGGCGGCTGCATTAACGACATCGACAAGATGGTCGGTCTTGGTGTTGAGGTTGACCGTGAGCAGGTACTCAAGGCTAACAAGCTTTATGTAGAGAACTGCCTTGGTGCCCGTGATGATGCCATCGGTATGCAGTACCTGATTCCGGGATGGAAGTTTGATAACAAGCGTCCTTGCATGGTTCGTTAATCTGCTTTGCTTGTATAGCTTTTTATCTACATTACTTATTCATTTATATTTTATATTAAGCTTGCGTATTGCGAGTACTTACTGAAACAGTGGCGAGCCGCAGGCGGGACGGTCTGCGGTTCGCTTTTTGCCATATATTACATAGATCAGGATCTAACGATCCAGGGGGAGAGGTACAAAATCATGGCAGACACACCTGTAATTACCAAAATGACTGTCATTCCGGTTGCCGGATATGACAGTATGCTTATGACACTTTCCGGATGCCATGCACCGGCGTTTACCAGAAACCTGGTTGTGCTGGAGGACAGTGCAGGACACCAGGGCATCGGAGAAATCCATGGCGGAGACTATACCTGTGCATGTCTGAATGCCGTAAAGCCGCTCGTGGAGGGGCAGCCGATTTCGAAATATCGTCAGATTCTGCAGAAAATCCACAAGCTCTCGAGCCCTGCGGCAGGCGATGATGGAGAGGGCATTCAGACGCTGGACATCTCCAAGCTTAAGTTTGTCGTAAAGAGTGAGTGGGCAATCGAGTGTGCCATGCTGGACCTTATGGGTCAGTTCCTGAATGTACCGATGTGTGATCTGCTGGGTGAGGGACAGCAGCGGAAGGAAGTTGAGGTTCTGGGATATCTTTTCTATGTTTCGGATAAGAATAAGGTTCCGGCGGGAGAGATGCAGTACCTTGATGAGAGTAAGAGCACCGATCCATGGTTCCGTCTGAGACGGGAGGAGATTCTGACTCCGGAGCGGATTGTTGAGGAAGCAGAAGCTCTTACAGAGAAATATGGCTTTAAGAACTTTAAGCTTAAGGGTGGCGTCCTTGCCGGAAGTGATGAGATGGATGCGCTGCGTGCGCTCAAGAAGCGTTTCCCGGATGCAAGAATCAACATTGACCCGAATGGCGCATGGAGCTTGAAGGAAGCCATTGATCTTTGCAAGGACATGCATGATGTGATCACCTATATGGAGGATCCGTGCGGTCCGGAGGCAGGATATTCCGGACGTGAAATCATGCGTGAGTTCAAGAATGCAACGCAGTTCCAGGTAGCCACCAACATGATTGCTACCGATTGGAGACAGTTCTATCATACGATTAGCCTCAATGCCTGCGATATCATCCTTGCGGATCCGCATTTCTGGGGCTTTGACGGAGCAATCCGGATGTCACAGCTTCTCACTTCCTGGGGTCTTACCTGGGGTGTGCATTCCAACAATCACTTTGATATTACGCTCGCTGCGTTTGCACAGGTCGGCGCTGCTGCTGTCGGCACTCCGGCACCGCTGGATACACACTGGATCTGGCAGGATGGACAGAATCTTCTGTATGATACACCGCAGATTGTCAATGGTAAGCTGCAGGTACCGGATGCACCGGGTCTGGGTGTGCATCTCAATATGGAGAGAGTCATGGAGGCAAACAAGCTGTATCAGAGTCTGCCATCCCATGACCGTGATGACGCAAAGGCAATGCAGTATCTGATCCCCGGCTGGACGTATGATCATAAGAAGCCATGCCTTGTGAGATGATCAATTGTTAATGTTCATATTATAATCTTATGTAGTAAAGAGCCGAGCCGCTCAGCTGATTTCAGTTGGGCGGCTCGGTTTTTGCGTCAGCAATGTTTACATCCATTTGGATACCTCCTGTTAACAATAAAATAAGCAACTTTAAGTTTCTTATTTATGTAACCGGATCCGTATTTACTGCGTCTATTATAATAGAGGCGGGCGAGAGCTTGCCATAGCCTATGCCTCTTGCAGATCTGCAACATTAAGAAAGACGAGGAGCAAAAATTATGCCTGAATATACACAGGAAACACAGGAAACGATCCTGCAGGATCTTTTTGACCGTAAGGAATCGGTCATCCAGAGCTTGCAGCGTCAATATACAACATATCTTGGTTCCATTGCCCGGAACATCCTGCATAATCCGGAGGATGTGGAGGAAAGCATCAATGACACATGGCTTCGTGCCTGGAATACCATACCGCCGAAGCGTCCGGACAATCTTAAAATATATCTTGGCTGTCTTACCCGGAATATTTCTATCAGCCGTTACCGCGCAAACCATGCGGAGAAGCGTGGCGGAGACAATGTGCGTATGGCGCTCGAGGAGCTTTCGGATTCCGCGGCATTCGCAAAAGACAACGTTGGAGAGGCGGTCAATGCAGCAGCGCTTCAGGATGCCATCAATGCCTTCCTGGGGACGTTATCCGAGGCGCAGCGCAACCTGTTTATTTACCGGTACTTTTTCCTGGACTCCGAAGAGGAGATTGCGCGGCGTGAGGGGATCAGTCGGGCAAAGGTCAAGGTTACATTGTACCGTTTAAGGCTGAAGCTTAAGGAGCGGCTGATCAAAGAGGACCTGTTTAAGGATTGAGAACGTACGTAAAGATTAGAGATACCGTTTATATAAAGGAGAACATTATGAAAAACATTTCAGATCAGAGAAACCATAATATAGAAGAAACGACTGGATCCTTTGGAGCTAAGCAAAATGCACAGCACTTGGCGCCACACTCCCCGGAGGACCAGCTGCTGGATGCCATGGAGGGGATCAGACCGGATTATCTTGCAAATGCCGCTGCCGCGAGAGAAGCAATAACTGCAAGACGGAGCGGAGCCGGTGAATCAAAAGCGGAAACCATTTCGCTGGAGAGCCGCAGGCATAGCCACCGCTTTGGATCCATGCTTGGCAAGGTTGCGGCAGCAGTGATTGCGGTAAGCATTCTCATCCCGAATGTATCCCCGGAGGCAGCATATGCCATGCAGAAGCTTCCGGTGCTGGGAGCATATTTCCGGCTGGTTACCTTCCGTAATTATCAGTATGAGGATGCCAGACACAGCGCGGATGTCAAGGTGTCCGGTATTTTGGTAGATCCGGCAGTTACGGATGCGGCGATTCAGTCCCAGGCGGCAAAGAGTGCAGGGGAGATCAACCAGCAGATTCAGAGTACAACCGATCAGCTGATCACCGATTTTAAGGCATCCCTTCAACAGGATGGCTATGGCGATCTTACGGTATCCACGGATGTTGTTACAGATAGTGAACGCTGGTATGCGATCCGTCTCTCAGCCTTCGTTTCTCAGGCAGATGGGTATCAGGAGAACCGGTATTATGTCATCCGTAAGAGAGATGGGGAGAAGGTGATGCTCAAGGATCTTTTTAAAGATGGTGCGGATTATCAGCAGGTGATCAGTGCAGAGATTATCCGTCAGATGAAGGAGCAGATGGAGCAGGACGACAGCAAGAGCTATTTTATTAATGACCCGGACATCCCGGATGCCAACTTCCAGGAGATCAAGGCGGACCAGCAGTTCTACATCAATAAAGATAATCACCTTGTGATTGTATTCCAGGAGGGTGAGGTAGCACCGATGTATATGGGTACGCAGGAATTTGTGATTCCGGCGGAGGATATTAAGGATATACTGGCGGAGGCACTGTAAGTATAGCGTGGTTGTTGCCTTGCTCCGGGAAATTAACTATAATAGGCAAAATGCAGAGGTGTATAAGAAGGGCAGCAGAGCCCGGAGAGGATCGGCATGTTAACGAGAAAAGTATATCAAAAGAAGGCATATTATTATCTTGATCATGCGGCGACCACACCGCTCTCAAAGGAAGCGCTGGAGGCGATGATACCGTACCTCACAGAGGATTTTGGCAATGCATCCACGATCTATACCTTGGGACAGAGAGCCAAACAGGCGTTGGAGGAAAGCCGTCGGACGATTGCAGAAACCATTGGAGCGAAACCGCAGGAGATCTATTTTACAAGTGGAGGTACGGAGTCAGATAACTGGGCGCTGGTCAGTGCAATGGTGAGCGGAAGGCAGCGGCTTCTGCATGAAGCGATCCAGAGGGATCCTGACGCGATTGTAAATGGGCATCTGATTACCGATAAGATTGAGCATCATGCAATTCTCCAGACGTGCAAATATCTCGAGAGCCTTGGCTTTGACATCACGTATCTGGATGTGGACAGCAAGGGACATGTCGATCCACGGGATGTGGAAGCCGCGATCCGCCCGGACACGATCCTGATCAGTGTGATGATGGCAAACAATGAGATCGGGACGCTGGAGCCGGTGACGGAGATCGGCAGAGTCGCACATGATCATGGTATCCTGTTTCATACAGATGCGGTGCAGGCGTATGGACATATCCCGATCCAGGTGAGTGAGATGAACATTGACTTAATGTCCGCCAGTGCGCATAAGCTGAATGGTCCCAAGGGCGTGGGCTTCCTCTATATGCGGCGGGGTGTCAATTTAAAAAGCTTTATGCATGGTGGCGCGCAAGAGCGGGGCTTCCGTGCAGGTACGGAAAATGTTGCCGGCATCGTAGGCTTTGCAAAAGCCGCCGAGACCGCGTGCGCATCTCTGCGGGCAAGAAACATTCGCGAGCAGCAGGTGCGGGACCATCTTATCGCGCGGCTTACGAGAGGAGTAAAGTTTGCCTGGCTCAATGGCGATCCTGTGGACCGGCTTTCCAACAACATCAATATTACGTTTCAGTATATTGAGGCGGAGACGTTGCTTCTGCTTATGAATGAAAAAAAGATTTATGCAAGCGCGGGCTCTGCCTGTGCAAGCGGGTCGCTGGAGCCAAGCCATGTGCTGCTGGCGCTGGGAGTTTCCAGGGAGGATGCGCTGGGCAGTATCCGGCTCTCGATTGATCCGGATCTGAGCATTGAGGATGCAGATTATCTTGTGGATACGCTGAAGCCGATGATCGAAAGATTGAGACGGCAGTCCTCAAGGTATCTCGAGGCGATTGGCGAGCTTCCGGAAACAGATGCCGAGGAGCCGGAGGCGAAGGCGGCCGGCGCAGCTGATGCCGTAGATACCGAAGATGCAGGAGGCGCTCTGCACTGATTTCCGGTTTCATGGATAAACCGGAAATCAGTGGATGTCAAGGATGTCGGAAGAAAAATCTTAAATATAGCTTACAATGTCTCCTTAATTTGTAAAAGGATTTGAACTAATTCTGTCTCTGCCATATAATAAGGCCTATGGACTGAAAAACGCATAGATCAGTTCAGTGAGGATCCATTTGGTTAGCGCACACTGGGTATGGCATAGGCAGAAGGAAGTAAACATGGCACCAAGGGAAATGAAGACAGAGCATGCCCGGATCGCGGGAGAGATCATCCGTGATCAGTATATTGCAGATAGCCTGACGGAACAGGAACAGCAGGCATTACTTAAATATCAGAAGCTTGCTGACTGGATTCCGGGAGGCTTTTTTATTTACCGAGCTCGGGGAGATGAGGAGATCCTTTTTGCAAACCGTCAGATGCTTGCCATTTATGAGTGTGACAGCTATGCGGAGTTTAAAAGGTATGTCCGTGGAAGTTTCCGGTACATGGTGGATCCGGAGGAGCTTCAGGAGAGTGAGACGCAGATATGGGAGCAGATCAACAGCGGATCGGATCATTTTGACATGCTGGAGTACCATATTGTGACCGCACGGGGGCATGTACGTAAAATCGAGGACCATGGACGCTACATTGTGGACCCGGAGCTCGGAGAGATTTTTGCAGTTTACATTATGGATGTCAAGATTCGGGACGCAAGCCGCAATATTGACCGACTGACCGGACTTTTTGGCATGAAACGGTTTCTTACGACGCTCGGACGTCTGACGGAAGGTGAAAAAAGCTGGAAGTCAGATGCCGGCTTTGATCTCATCTATATCGATGTTGTAAATTTCAAGCTTTATAACCGTGACCATGGACATACTGCGGGAGACGCATTTCTCAGGTCTATGGCAAAGGAAATTCATAAGGTATTTCCAGGACAGTATGCAAGCCGTTTCAGCGCGGATCAGTTTTATGTGATTTCCAGTCCGGAGGACACAGTTTCCGGGATCAGAAGACTGCACGACTATTTACGAGAGAACATGCAGGTGGAAATCTGTGCGGGCATCTATCATGTCCATCACGAGGATGCCAAACCGGTGATTGTCTGCGACCGCGCCAAGATTGCCGGAGAGAAGGCATCGGGAGATTTCCATAGATACTATAGGAGCTTTACAAAAAGCATGGAAGCAGAGCTCTCCCTGTCCTCGTATCTCTGCGCACATATCAATGAAGCAATCCAAAAAGGCTGGATCCGAACCTGGTATCAGCCGATTGGGAGGACTTTGAGCGGCAAAATCATCGGCTTTGAGGCACTCGCCCGCTGGGAGGATCCGACCTATGGTTTTATGACACCGGCAGCATTTATCCCGGTGCTGGAAGAGAATCATCTGATCCATGAGCTGGATATGCATATGCTCGACAGCATTTGCCGGATGCTGAGCGAGCGGCAGCAGTGCGGAGCAAAGCTGTTTCCTGTATCCTGTAATCTCTCAAGACTGGATTTTGAGGTAGAGAATCTCCATGACAAGATCAACGCCATCCTTGCGCGATACGGTATCCCACATGAGCTTATCCATATTGAGATTACCGAGTCTGTGTTGTTTGGCAGTGAAGAGGAGATGCGTGAGCATATCGCAAGATTTCATCGGGATGGGTATCATGTCTGGATGGATGATTTTGGAAGCGGCTATAGTTCGCTTAATACCTTGCAGACCTTTGACTTTGATGTGCTGAAGATGGATATGCAGTTTTTACATAAGGAGAATGCAAAAACGCCGATGATTCTCGCATCCATCGTCAATATGGCTAAAAATCTGGGGATCAGTACGCTTGCGGAGGGTGTGGAAACCAGAGAACAGTATGATTTCCTCCGTACCATTGGCTGCGAAAGAGTGCAAGGCTATTTACTCTCAAAGCCTCTGCCGTTTGAGGAGTGTTATGATACGTTACAGCAGAAGGGCTTCATCCTGGAAAGTACCGGTGACCGGATCTTTTATGACCAGATCGGCCGCGTTAATTTCCTCTCCGCACATCCGATGGAGTTTACTTCTGTCAAGGCGGAAAGTAACATTCCAATCGCCATCTTTGAATATGTAGATGGACATCAGCATACGATCTATGCCAATGATGCGTTCCGAAGCTATCTCCATAGCATCGGCATCGGGGATTTATCGGAACTCGACGGCATTCACAATGATAAAAAGAGCAGCTATTACGGGATGGTCCGGGATGCCATCTATAAGGCGGACGCAGACAAAGCCTCTATCTGTGATTTTGTGAATGCAGGCATCCGCGGGCGGCTTCAGTTCCGGAAGGTCGCCGAGTGGCAGAACCGGAAGGCATATCTCTGCGCAAGTGTCCTCGCGGTGTAATCTTTCTTTGGCATTTCCTTCCTTGACATTCAGGACAGCAAAAAAAGCTGGATAAGAAATTCATCCGAAGCGGATCGACCATGCTTCGTTTCGGATGAATTTTTTGGTGCAAATTAAAATCCTGGATTTGTGAAGAATATGTGAATTTTATAAATAGTTAGCACTCAACGCTTGACGTTGCTAATAGCCCGCGCTATAATACAAACTGTTCGGAAAAAAGCAAGCTTCAGGGTACGAGATGGCAGCAGGAGATTATATTTGAATTTCTGTCAAGCCTCTCATGCATGACCCTTAAGAGCTTTATTTCATAAGAAAATAGTTTGAGGAGGTTCTCAATCATGAAGTTAGTTCCATTATTTGACAGAGTCGTTCTGGAGAAGGAAAAGATGGAGGAGACTACAGCCAGCGGTATCGTGCTGCCAGGTCAGGATGATAAGGAGAAGCCGGGTCAGGCAGTTGTTGTTGCCGTAGGTCCGGGCGGAGTAGTTGACGGCAAGGAGATCAAGATGCAGGTCAAGGAAGGTCAGCATGTTATTTTCTCCAAGTATGCCGGTTCCGAGGTTGAGATCGACGGTCACAAGTATACGGTTGTAAAGCAGAATGATATTCTTGCTGTTGTGGAATAAATAATAAGATTGACCGATTGAGATCAAGATAAAAGATCAGATTAGCATATAGATAAATCAGGAGGATTGAATCATGGCTAAGGAAATTAAGTATGGCGTTGAAGCCAGAAAGGCTCTGGAAGCTGGTGTAGATGCTGTTGCAAATACAGTTAAGGTAACACTTGGACCTAAGGGCAGAAATGTAGTTCTTGATAAGAGCTACGGTGCACCGCTGATCACAAACGATGGTGTTTCCATTGCAAAGGAAATCGAGCTCAAGGATCCGTATGAGAACATGGGTGCACAGCTTGTACGTGAGGTTGCTTCCAAGACCAACGATGTTGCCGGTGATGGTACTACAACCGCTACGGTTCTTGCACAGGCAATTGTATCGGAGGGTATGAAAAACCTTGAGGCAGGTGCTAACCCGATTATCCTGAGAAAGGGTATCCGCAAGGCTGTAGATGCTGCTGTTGAGTCCATCAAGGCGCAGTCATCCAAGGTTAAGGGCAAGGACCAGATCGCAAAGGTTGCAGCAATTTCCGCTGGTGACGAGAAGGTCGGCGAGATGGTAGCAGATGCAATGGAAAAGGTATCCAAGGATGGTGTTATCACTGTTGAGGAGTCCAAGACCATGCAGAACGAGCTGGATCTTGTAGAAGGTATGGAATTTGACAGAGGATATGTTTCCGCTTACATGTGCACAGATATGGATAAGATGGAAGCTACTCTGGATGATCCGTATATCCTGATTACAGATAAGAAGATTTCCAACATTCAGGATATCCTGCCACTGCTTGAGAACATCGTTAAGATGGGTGCTAAGCTTCTGATCATCGCTGAGGATGTTGAGGGCGAGGCTCTGACAACTCTGATTGTCAACAAGCTGAGAGGCACATTTAATGTTGTTGCTGTTAAGGCACCGGGCTATGGCGACAGACGTAAGGAAATGCTCAAGGATATCGCAATCCTTACCGGTGGTCAGGTAATCTCCTCCGAGATTGGTCTGGAGCTTAAGGATACTACCATGGAGCAGCTTGGCCGCGCTAAGTCGGTTAAGGTTACCAAGGATAAGACAACGATCGTAGATGGCGAGGGCAACAAGTCCGATATTGATGATCGTATTTCACAGATCAAGGCACAGATCGCAGATACTACCTCTGACTTTGATCGTGAGAAGCTGCAGGAGAGACTTGCTAAGCTTGCAGGCGGTGTTGCAGTTATCCGTGTCGGTGCTGCTACCGAGACTGAGATGAAGGAAGAGAAGCTCCGTATGGAGGATGCTCTTAATGCAACTCGTGCAGCCGTGGAAGAGGGCGTTATCGCAGGCGGTGGATCCGCTTACATTCACGCACAGGACGCTGTACAGAAGGTTGTAGATACTCTGGATGGTGATGAAAAGACCGGCGCAAGAATCGTGCTTAAGGCACTGGAGGCTCCGCTTTACACCATCGCACAGAATGCAGGTCTTGAGGGTGCTGTTGTAGTTAACAACGTTAAGGAGTCCAAGGAAGGTCAGGGCTTTGATGCATACAACGAGAAGTATGTTGATATGCTTGAGGCCGGTATCCTGGATCCTGCTAAGGTTACAAGAACTGCTCTGCAGAACGCAGCTTCCGTTGCTTCTACACTGCTCACCACTGAGTCTGTTGTCGCTGATATCAAGGAACCGGCTCCAGCACAGGCTCCGGCACAGCCAGGCATGGGCTACTAATTTAAAGCTGTTAAATATTGATATATATCGCAAGGGAAAAGCCTTCCGGGAAACCGGGAGGCTTTTTAGCACCATAAAAGTGCAGTTGGAGAGCAATGAACTCTGACTGCACTTATTTTTTCCTGCGATGGTATTGGCTTCCCGGATCATGGTTTCGGTCTATGATGATATTTCCTTGGAAACATACACGAATCGGCGCAATAGAAGCTTGAAATTTAGACCGGCTTTTGCTATAGTATCTTAAATTTAATGTTGCATTTTTCTTTAGCATTGAAAGGAGATTCTTATAATGGCCAGAATCATTGGAGAGGGTATTACATTCGATGATGTGCTTCTTGTACCGCAGTATTCCGAGGTTGTTCCAAATCAGATTGATATTTCCACAAGGCTTACCAATTCGATCAAATTAAACATCCCGTTTTTGTCTGCCGGTATGGATACCGTAACTGAGCATCAGATGGCGATTGCTATGGCAAGATGCGGAGGAATCGGCATTGTACATAAAAACATGACGATTGAGCAGCAGGCGGAAGAAGTGGATATGGTAAAACGTTCCGAGAACGGTGTTATCACAGATCCGTTTTATCTTTCTCCGGAGCACACCTTAAAAGATGCTAATGATCTTATGGCCAAGTTCAGAATCTCCGGTGTTCCGATTACAGAGGGTAAAAAGCTCGTAGGTATCATTACCAACCGTGATCTTGTCTTTGAGGAGGATTTCCAGAAAAAGATCAAGGAATGCATGACCTCCGAGAATCTCGTGACAGCAAGAGAGGGTACCACGCTGGAGGAGGCCAAGGCAATCCTTGCCAAGGCCAAGGTTGAGAAGCTTCCGATCGTAGATGCAGATGGCAACCTCAAGGGACTGATTACGATTAAGGATATTGAGAAGCAGATGAAATATCCTAATGCTGCCAAGGATTCTCAGGGCAGACTCCTCTGTGGCGCTGCGCTTGGTATTACAGCGAATGTCCTCGAGAGAGCGCAGGAGCTCATCAATGCGCATGTAGATGTTGTTGTTCTGGATTCCGCACACGGACACTCTGCTAACGTGCTCCGCTGCGTCTCCATGCTTAAAGAGAAGTTCCCGGATCTGCAGATCATTGCCGGAAATGTGGCAACCGGCGCAGCTACCGAGGCGCTGATCAAGGCAGGTGCTGACTGCGTCAAGATCGGTATCGGACCGGGATCCATCTGTACCACCCGTGTGGTTGCAGGTATTGGTGTACCGCAGATCACCGCTGTTATGGATGCCTTTGAGGTTGCAGACAAGTACAATATTCCGCTGATTGCAGATGGCGGTATCCAGTATTCCGGTGATGTTGTCAAGGCAATTGCTGCCGGCGGTTCCACCGTTATGATGGGTTCTGTTTTTGCCGGCTGTGATGAGGCTCCGGGTGAGTTTGAGCTGTATCAGGGCAGAAAGTACAAGGTTTACCGTGGCATGGGATCTCTCGGTGCGATGAAGCAGGCGAATGGCTCTGCCGATCGTTACTTCCAGTCCGGCGCCAAGAAGCTGGTTCCGGAAGGTGTTGAGGGTCGGGTTGCCTACAAGGGCAAGGTGGAAGATACCATTTTCCAGTTTGTCGGCGGTCTCCGCGCTGGTATGGGCTACTGCGGCGCACCAAATATCGAGACACTGCAGAAAACCGCACAGTTTGTAAAGATCACCAGTGCATCTCTCAAGGAGTCCCACCCGCATGATATCCATATCACCAAGGAAGCTCCGAACTATTCGGTTGAGGATAACCTGTAATTTCACAACATAAATCTATAAATACATCTGCTGCGGCAGGCGATCAGGGTATCGTCAGCCGCAGCTTTTTTGTGCTATAATGTCAGCATATTTATCCATCCGGGCAGCCGGGGTTATAGTGGGAGGAAGCAGTTTATGATAGAAGGATATATGCGTGTCGCGGCAGCAACACCGGAAATCAAGGTGGCGGACACAGAGTATAATGCCAGCGCGGTTATCAACGACATTCGCAAGGCAGCAGAGCGTCAGGCGGCGCTGATTGTATTTCCGGAGCTGGTGCTTACGGCGTATACCGCGGCGGATCTCTTTCATCAGATGGCACTGATTCGGAGCACTCATGCGGCACTGGACAGAGTAATGGAGGAGACCCGCGAGCTTCCGATCGTGAGCGTGGTCGGCATGCCTTTCTTTAATGAAGGAAAACTTTACAATGTGGCCGCGGTACTTAAAGGTGGTCGACTTCTTGCGCTGATACCAAAACGCCACCTTCCCAATTACTCGGAGTTTTACGAGCGGCGATGGTTTACTCCCGGCAGTCCCCGCGTGAGAGATATCCTGTATGAGGATACCAGAACCCGAGAGAGCTACGAAGTGCCGTTTGGCATGAATATCCTGATTACCGCGTCGGATGTCCCGGAATTCCGGCTTGCCTGTGAGCTCTGCGAGGACGTCTGGGTGCCGTGCCCACCCTCCACGCAGCATGCGCTTGCCGGAGCAACCATCATTGCCAACTGCTCCGCTTCGGATGAAACCGTCGGTAAGGACAGTTACCGACGCGAGCTGATTGCGTCCACCTCGGCGCGTCTTGCGGCAGTTTATGTCTATGCGAATGCCGGCGAGGGCGAGTCTTCTCAGGATCTTGTTTTTGGCGGGCAGGATCTGATATGTGAAAACGGCACTGTGGTTACAGAAAGCCAAAGATTCCGGACCGGTTTGTATTTCGGCGATGTGGATCTGGAAAAGATTTCCCAGGAGCGCGCAAGACTTACGACCTACCCGGCAGTAGAGGAAACTGAGGAGTGCGAAGGCTACCGCTGCATTTGCATTCGCATAAAGGAAATAGCGGGGAAGACAGCGGAAGCCGAAGGGAGTCTCGGAAGACTGCAGCAGGAAGCCGGTACGCTTGAGAGATTTCTGGATCCGCATCCGTTTGTGCCGGGCAACGCGGAGGAACGCGCGAGACGCTGCGATGAAATCTTTATGATTCAGGCGATGGGGCTTAAAAAGCGGCTACAGCACATCGGCACAAGCTATGCGGTGATCGGCATCAGCGGCGGGCTGGATTCCACACTTGCGCTGCTTGTGACGGCGCGGGCGTTTGACATGCTCGGGATCCCGCGGGACCATATCATCAGCGTCACTATGCCGGCCTTTGGCACCACGGACCGGACGTATCATAATGCCGTGACATTGACAGAACGCCTGCATGCGACACTCCGGGAGATCAATATCAAGGCCGCGGTTATGCAGCATTTCCATGACATCGGGCATGACCCGGAGGATCATTCCGTGACCTATGAAAACTCCCAGGCGCGCGAACGGACCCAGATCCTTATGGATGTTGCCAACCAGTTAAATGGCATCGTGGTCGGCACCGGCGATCTCAGCGAGCTTGCGCTTGGATGGGCGACCTACAATGGCGACCATATGTCGATGTATGCGGTGAATGCCGGCGTTCCCAAAACGCTCGTGCGGCATCTTGTAAAATACAGCGCGGATACAGCGGAGGATGCGGAACTTGCGGCATGCCTTTATGATGTACTGGATACACCGGTGAGTCCGGAGCTTCTGCCGCCGACAGCAGGGGGTACCATTTCGCAGAAAACTGAGGATCTTGTAGGACCGTATGAGCTTCACGACTTTTTCCTTTATCAGATTCTCCGCTTTGGCTTCCGTCCGCTAAAGGTCTACGAGATGGCTCTGCATGCGTTTTCCGATGCGAATGCAGCTGTCGCCAATGACCGCGCGGCGCTCTCTGAGGGTGATCAGAAGGACGCATCGCTTCATTATAATATCTACGACAGTGAAACGATTTTAAAGTGGCTTAAGAAGTTTTACTGGAGATTTTTTTCGCAGCAGTTTAAGCGGAGCTGCCTCCCGGACGGCCCTAAGGTGGGATCGGTTGCGGTGTCTCCGAGAGGTGATCTGCGTATGCCGAGTGACGCGGT
Organism: Oribacterium sp. HCP28S3_H8; assembly: GCF_052064775.1. Taxonomy (NCBI): domain Bacteria; kingdom Bacillati; phylum Bacillota; class Clostridia; order Lachnospirales; family Lachnospiraceae; genus Oribacterium; species Oribacterium sp. HCP28S3_H8. The sequence goes on from NZ_JBQHUZ010000004.1 coordinate 260,189, forward strand.
GGTGAACTGCTGGATCCGGGAGCTGGAAACAATTAAGGCGTAATGCTTCTGTAATTTCACTCCGGCAGCATGAGGATGTTTAAACCTGAGTTCCCACGGCTGTTACCAGTAGAGTAGTACAAGACGTTTCGGGACATACAAATGAGTATACATTACTTTACAAATCTTTTATAATTGAGGGTCTTATCAAAAATTCGTAATTCTGCTATAATATATACTTGCTCTAAGTATATGCAAAGTTATGGAACGGTTTACTGCTATAAATGAGCAGCAATACCGTGCCGGAGGAGGCAGATTGAACAAGATCACCTCAGCTGCAAATCAATATGTTAAAGAGGTCAGAGAACTTAACCGCAAAGCAAAAGCGCGGCGGGAGGCTGGCCTTTTTGTCGCGGAAGGACAACGGCTCTGTGCGGAGATTCCGGAGAGAGAAATTGTAAGGCTCTTTGTGGAGGATGGCTATCAGGGACGGATGCCGGAGGGACTTGCGGCTGGAGACATGAGAGTATATCAGGTTCCATCTGAGCTTATGCGGCAGATGTCGGATACAATGCATGGGCAGGGGATCCTTGCGGTAGTCCGCGAGCGGCGGTATGAGAGGCTGGAAGGTGACTTCTTTATGCTGCTGGAGACGATCCAGGACCCGGGGAATCTTGGCACAATCTTCCGGACTGCGGAGGCAGCGGGGGTTGATGGGATTGTCATGAACCGGGAGTGCGTGGATGTATACTCGCCCAAGGTCGTAAGGTCGACGATGGGGTCGCTGTTCCGTATGCCGTTCCGGGTTGTGCCGGATCTGAAAGAGGAGGTCCGGGCGCTTCGCACGCAGGGCTTTACGGTGTATGCGGCGCATCTACGCGGGATCCATAATCACTTTGAGTGTGACTTCAAGGGCAAAACGGCATTTCTGATCGGTAATGAGGGCAATGGTCTCAGCGAGGAGCTCGCTAAGGAAGCGACGGAGTATCTCCGGATCCCGATGCAGGGACGCATAGAATCGCTTAATGCAGCAGTGGCTGCCACAGTGCTCATGTATGAGACCGCACGCCAGAGATACCGGACATGAAATAAGGCAAGTGCTTCGGATGACGGAAGTAGAAGGAGGACATATGGTAGATTTAACTGGACGAGATTTTCTGAAACTCCTGGATTACACATCAGAGGAAATCCAATATCTGCTTGATATGAGTGCAAGGCTCAAAAGGGAGAAAAAAGCGGGCTCTGTAAATGGTGCGCCGCTTCACAAGGGAAGCTTTACAGGGAAAAACATTGCCCTGATTTTTGAAAAAAATTCTACCAGAACAAGCTGCTCCTTTGAGGTGGCTGCAAGTGACCTTGGTATGGGTTCCACCTATCTTGGGCCGACAGGATCCCAGATCGGAACCAAAGAGAGCATTGAGGATACAGCCCGGGTGCTGAGCCGCATGTATGACGGTATTGAGTACCGCGGCTTTGGACAGGAACTTGTGGAGGAGCTTGCCAAATATGCCGATGTGCCTGTATGGAATGGTTTAACCAACGAGTTCCATCCGACGCAGATGCTCGCGGATATGCTGACGATAGAGGAGAATTTCGGAAGCCTTAAGGGGCTGAAGCTTACCTACATGGGAGATGCCCGCTATAACATGGGAAATTCCTATATGGTGGTCTGCGCAAAGCTTGGCATGCACTATACCGCCTGCTGCCCGAGCGCGTATTTCCCGACTCCGGAGCTGGTGGAGACATGTAAGGCGATTGCGGCGGAAACCGGCGGCTCCATCACACTCACAGAGAATGTAGCAGAGGGCTGCAAGGACGCGGATGTGGTCTGCACAGATGTCTGGGTATCCATGGGAGAGCCGGAGGAGGTCTGGGAGCAGCGGATCCATGATCTTAAGCCGTATCAGGTAAATCGTGAGGCAATGTCTTATGCCAAGCCGACAGCGATTTTCCTGCATTGCCTGCCTTCCTTCCATAATACACAGACCCAGGTTGGTAAGGAAATTGCGGAAAAGTACGGAATCACAGAGATGGAAGTTACGGACGAGGTCTTTGAGTCCGCACAGTCCAAGGTATTTGACGAGGCGGAGAATCGTATGCACACAATTAAGGCTGTTGTGTATACCACTCTTGGAGGAAAGTAATGTATCAGGGACATACCGGTGCCAGAAGCAGCAGCCGTAAGCTGGATTTTATCCATATTGTACTTGGGATTGTACTGGTCGTAATGGCGATCTTTGCATTCATTAATCCCGGGGAAAATATGGTTCTTTTTCCGCTGATCTTTTATACGGCTGCGGCGATCAGGATTATCAGCGCCGTGTTTCTGATGCGCAGTGCGGATCATGACCGGAAGATATTGTCCCAGGGGATCGCCCAGCTTGTGCTTGGGTTATTGATTCTGCTGGTAGGGATAGCTTCCATGGTCTCGATCTGGTTCTGAGCTTTACCATGAGCTTTATCGTAAAAAGAACTTTATCATCATAACGAGAGAGGGAGACTTACTTTGGATAAAGAAGAGTTACTCAAAAAGATAGAGGCACTTTGCAAGACCGCCAAGAGCAATAAAAATTCCATCGACCAGAAGGCGATTTCCGATGCTTTTAAAGAGGATAAGCTGACGGATGAGCAGATGGACAGTATAAACCGCCTGATAGAAAACCGTGGCATTGAGATCAATCCGGATGTGGATGAAGCAGAAATTGCCAAGATGGAAAAGGACGGCAGCAAGATTGATGAGGACGAGATTGATACACTGGACGAGGATGATTTCCCTAAGGACGGGGAGGAAGAGGACATTGACTTAAATGCCGTAGATCTCCTGGAGGGAATCGGAACCGAGGATCCGGTCCGCATGTATCTTAAAGAGATTGGTACGGTACCGCTCCTGTCCAATGAGGAGGAGTACGAGCTGGCTGTCAAAAAGCAGCAGGGTGATGAGAATGCAAAACAGCGTCTCATTGAAGCAAACCTGCGGCTTGTGGTTTCCATCGCCAAGCGTTATACCGGACGAGGCATGAGCTTCCTGGACCTTGTACAGGAGGGAAATCTTGGACTGATCAAGGGCGTAGAAAAGTTTGACCCAGCCAAGGGCTTTAAGCTCTCCACTTACGCAACCTGGTGGATCCGCCAGTCTGTTACGCGTGCACTGGCAGATCAGGCACGTACCATCCGCGTGCCGGTGCATATGGTCGAGACGATCAACAAGATGTCCAAGATGCAGCGGAAGCTGACACTGGAGCTTGGCTATGAGCCATCTGTGAAGGAACTTGCAGAGCATCTGGACATGTCCGAGGAAAAGGTGCAGGAAATCATGCAGATTGCGCGGGAGCCGGCTTCTCTGGAAACCCCGATTGGTGAAGAGGATGACTCCAATCTCGGAGATTTTGTGGCGGACTCTAATGTAGTGACGCCAGAAGGAAATGTGGAGTCTGTCATGCTGCGGGAGCATATCGACACTCTGCTCGGGGATCTCAAAGAGAGAGAACGGCAGGTCATCGTACTCCGCTTTGGCCTTGAGGATGGACATCCGAGGACACTGGAGGAAGTCGGTAAGGAATTTAATGTAACCCGTGAGCGTATACGCCAGATCGAGGCAAAGGCACTCCGCAAGCTGAGAAATCCAGTCCGCTCCAAGAGGATTCGCGATTTCCTGCAGTAAGGATCTGTGATTTCCTGCAGTGCTGATCTATGATTTCCTGCAGTAATGAGAGACGGATACCAGTCATCCGATTTCCCGCGATTTGCGGCTATCGGATGACTTTTTTCTTTATTTTTTCTTTATAAGGAGACACAGCATATGGTGGAGACAGAGGCATACATCAAGCCGGAACCAAACAAACAGAATTATCAGAAGCTGCTTGATACAATTATTGAGGAGAATGCCGGATGCCGCCCAAGGCTCCTCCTGCATAGCTGCTGCGCGCCGTGCTCCAGTGCAGTTCTCGATTATCTCAGCAAATATTTTCAGATTACTCTGTTTTATTATAATCCCAATATCTCTACAGAAGCCGAATTTCAGCATCGCGTATCGGAGCTTCAGCGTCTGATCCGTGAGATGCATCTCGTAGAGAAGGGGGTAAGCATCCTGGTGCCGCCATACGACCACAAGGAGTTTCTGGAGATTGCCAGAGGACATGAAAAAGATCCGGAGCGAGGCGAACGCTGCCACCGCTGCTATCGCGAGCGCCTTGAGAGAACCGCCGAGGAGATGGATCGTGCCAAAGCCGCGGGAGAGCCCTATGACTACTTCTGCACAACCCTCACAATTTCACCTATGAAAAGTGCGGAGATTCTGAATGAAATTGGCTCGGAAATTGCATCGCAGCATGCGCTTAAGTTTCTGCCGTCAGATTTCAAAAAGCGGGGCGGCTACCAGAAATCCATTGAGCTTTCCCGGCAGTATCAGCTGTACCGCCAGGATTTCTGCGGCTGCGAATTTTCCAAGGCAGCCTCCGAACGCGAGAGACGGGCAAGAGAGCAAAGCAAAGAAAAAGTAATGAGAGCGGCGTTTCTTGACAAAGAAACCGACGGGAATTAAAATTTACATAACATGAGAACTGGGGGAGAAGAATATGGTAAGTCAGGAAGTAGAAGTTGTAAATGAATCGGGTCTGCATTTAAGACCTGCGGGAGTTCTGACACAGACCTGCATTAAATATAAAAGTAATATCATCCTGCATTATGGACAGAGGAACATTGTAGCGAAATCTGTCCTTAATGTAATGGCGGCTGGAGTTAAAAAAGGCGCCAAGGTGATTGTGGAGTGTGATGGACCGGATGAAAAGGAAGCATTGGAGGCAGTGGTTAAAGCCATTTCTTCCGGACTCGGCGAGGGCACAGAGTATAATTCCGGAGACCGCCTGTTCTGAAATCAGATGTCATCTCTATGAAATGCAGGAAGTCCAAACCATGATCAGAAGATGCAGCAGGGGTTAGATGGAGTTCAGCTTCTACTGCATAACACACAAAATGCCGTCGGGGACAAAAGCCTCCGACGGCATTTAAATTTCGTTTGTGACTACGTCTCCCGCTGTTTCTGGCTTTTTCTGTTCTGAAAAACAACGAAGCGCGAGAGACTTCATTCACCCGCTATGCGGGCGATGCTTTTGTTTTTTGTAATTATAATGCTTCTACCGCCTTAATGGCGTCCTGCATTGCGGTGAGGTCGATCGCCTCTACGGCGCCGCCGTCCACATACTGCGCGTTCTTGGGATCCAGAGGAAGCTTTGCAAGAACCTTAAGCTTATGCGTCTCGGCAATTTCATCAATGTGGCTCTCGCCAAAGACATTGATCTTTTCGCCGCAGTGCGGGCAGACAAGATAGGACATGTTTTCTACGAGACCGATAATCGGAATGTTCATTTTGTCCGCCATATTTACGGCTTTGGCAACGATCATGGAAACAAGGTCCTGCGGAGAGGTAACAATGACGATACCATCTACCGGCAGAGACTGAAAAACGGTCAGTGGTACATCACCGGTTCCCGGCGGCATGTCTACAAACATGTAGTCAACGTCTTTCCACTCGACCTCCTCCCAGAACTGCTTTACAGCCTGAGCAATCAATGAGCCTCTCCAGATGATCGGATCAGTTTCATTTTCCAAAAGAAGGTTGGTGGAAATAATATCAATACCGTTGGCGCTTTTGGCCGGGATCATAAGCTTGCCGTTCTCGGAAATGCCGATACCGTCATTGGCAAGACCAAAGGCCTTGGGGATAGAGGGTCCGGTGATATCTGCATCAATGATCGCGGTATGATAACCGTCTTTATTGGTGCCGGATGCAAGCAGAGATGTGACCATGGACTTGCCGACACCGCCCTTGCCGGAAACGATGCCGATGACTTTTTTAACACTGCAGCCCTCGGCAAGATGTGCCTTAAAATCCGGGGCACCGCCCTTACGGGATGGACAGTCGGAGCCGCAGGAGCTGCAGTTGGAATTACAGCTTGACGGATTCTGATTTTCTGTAGCCATAAGGATAACTCCTTTCAAATTTTTAAAGAGGCGCAGAAAAAACCTGCGCTAGAAGATATTCTAGCACAGGACTGGGAAATATGCATTGTATTATTTACAGTGCAGATATTTTGGCCTTTTTCTGACTATATATCTGTCATACAGACATACAGAAAAGGTATTGATTGCCCACGATCATCGTGGACAAAGCATGCATACATAGGATATATAGGTTTACCTTTCCAGAAATTACAGCGGCAGACTCTTAAGGAATCTGTGGGGCTCACAGAATGCTTAAGAAGGAATCCAGGGATTTCCCGGTATTTCCCGCATTATACATAAAAGCAATACTGCGGGAGGGGATGGGAAGCTTCACAGGAAGCTCCACAAGGCGACCGGCTGCAAGATCATCCTTTACAAGCTCACGTATAACACAGGAAACGCCGATGCCGATTTTGGCAAATTCAATCAGAAGGTCCATGGTGGTGACCTCCAGAATCTGTGCCGGCTCGATGTTCATGGACTTGAAGTATTCGTCTACGTGCCGGCGGGTGACATTGCTCTCATCCAGCAGCATAATGTTGGCTTCCTCAAAAACATCATAGTCAGGACCGCAGATGGATTCCAGGTTTTTGAGATACTGGGGGCTTGCTACAAATACATCATGGATCTGCTGGCTATGCACGGAACGCAGTTCGGATTTCCGGGTTTTGGGTTCTGCCACAAGACCGATGTCTACTTTGCGCTGTTCCAGCAGATTTAAGGTCTGGGAGCTGGACTGCGTGTTGATGGAAATCCGTATGTTGGGAAACTGCTCCAGAAATTTCTGCAGATACGGAAGCAGGACATAGCGGCAGAGAGTCGTGCTGACGCCGATCTGCAGGTGCCCGATGTTAAAGTCCTTCATGCGCTTCAGCTCGGTTTCCGCGCTGTTGATGGACTCAAAGGCGTCACGTACATATTTGTACAGAACTTCTCCTTCTTCGGTAAGAGTGACGCCCCTGGAATTTCGTTTAAAGAGCTTCGTTTCCAGGCTGTCCTCCAGCTTGACGATGGACTTGGAGATGGCAGGCTGGGAAATGTAGAGTTTTTTAGCGGCCTTGGAAATATTGCCGCTGGTTGCTACCTCATAAAAAATCTTGTAACCGGAAAGATTCTGATCCATAGGAGCCCTTCTTTCATACTTTCATGCATAACCATGATAGACAGGATGCATGAAAATGTCTGATAACTATCATGCATGATAACCATGATTTATGATAATCATTTTAATTATGTATTGGAATTATAGCAGAGTTGTTGCTAGGATGTAAATAGTTTTATAGCCGCGGGCATTAAAAAGTATGATACTATAGGAGTGTAGTGCGGCAGAGGCATTAAAACCATGAGAATGTAGTGCAGCGGAAACATTCATATATTAGGAATGTGACGCGGCAGAAGCATTCAAATAATAAAGTATATTTAAAGGATTGAAATAAGGGAGTGCTGTATGGCAATGACAATGAGCCAGAAGATTCTGGCAAAGCATGCGGGACTGGATGAGGTGAAGGCAGGTCAGCTCATCATGGCTAAGGTGGACCTGGTGCACGGAAATGATATTACGACGCCGGTCGCGATCCGTGAAATGAAAAAAATGAAGCAGGAGACGGTGTTTGATAAGGACAAGGTCGTGTTTGTCATGGACCATTTTGTGCCGAACAAGGATATCACTTCTGCCAAATGCACGCAAATGTGCCGGAATTTTGCCACCGAGCAGGGGCTCAAAAATTATTTTGATGTTGGCAAGATGGGCATTGAGCATGCACTGATTCCGGAGCAAGGGTTGATTGTAGCCGGAGAGCTTTCTGTCGGCGCGGATTCGCATACCTGCACGTATGGCGCGCTCGGGGCGTTTTCCACGGGAGTCGGCTCTACGGATATGGCGGCGGCAATGGCTACGGGCGAGCTCTGGTTCAAGGTTCCGGCGGCAATCAAGGTCAATCTTGTAGGTAAAAAGCAGAAGTGGATCAGCGGCAAGGATGTGATCCTGCATCTGATCGGAGAGATCGGAGTGGATGGCGCGCTGTATCAGTCGCTGGAATTTACCGGTCCGGGGGTTGGTGAGCTCAGCATGGATGACCGCTTTACGATCTGCAATATGGCGATTGAGGCGGGTGCCAAAAACGGCATTTTCCCTGTGGATGATAAGACGATTGATTATATCAATGCTCATGCCACGAAGCCATACACAGTATACGAGGCGGATCCGGATGCGGAGTATGCACGGGAGATCACCATTGATCTTGGAAGTCTTAAATCCACAGTTTCCTTCCCGCATCTTCCGGAAAATACGCATGAGATCGGTAGCTTTGGAGAGATCAAGATTGATCAGTCCGTGATCGGCTCCTGTACCAACGGACGGATCCAGGATATTCGTGAAGCGGCAGAGATTCTGCGTGGCAGGAAGGTCGCGCCGAATGTACGCTGTATCGTGATTCCGGCAACACAGGAAATCTATCTTGAGATGCTGAAGGAGGATCTTGCCAGAGTATTTATCGAGGCGGGTGCAGTCGTTTCCACACCGACCTGCGGACCGTGCCTTGGCGGATACATGGGCATTCTCGCACCGCATGAGAGATGCGTTTCGACAACCAATCGCAACTTTGTCGGCAGAATGGGTGATACGACATCTGAAGTTTATCTTGCGTCTCCGGCAGTAGCAGCTGCTTCGGCAGTGACCGGCAGAATTTCCGGTCCGGCAGAGCTTGGATTATAAGGAGGAAATATGCAGGCAGCAGAGGGAAAGGTTTTAAAATATGGGGATAATGTAGATACGGATGTCATTATCCCGGCAAGATATCTGGCAATCCAGGACAAGGAGGAGCTTGCCAGCCATGCCATGGAGGATATTGATCCGGAGTTCCGGAGCAAGCTTATGGCAGGAGATATTGTTGTAGGCGGCAAGAATTTCGGCTGCGGATCCTCTCGTGAACATGCACCTCAGGTGCTTCAGACCAGTGGTGTCGGTTGTGTCATCGCCGAGAGCTTTGCCAGGATTTTTTATCGCAACGCCCTTAACATTGGTCTTCCGATTGTGGAAGCTCCGGATGCAGCTCAGGAAATCAAGGATGGGGACAGAGTGAAGGTTGATTTTGATGCGGGCGTCATTACCGATGAGACTACAGGCAAGACGTATGAGGCGGCTCCATTTCCACCATTCCTCCAGAAGATGATTGAGGTCGGCGGTCTTGTGAATTATGTGAATGAAAAAATGTGACGTTTGACGAGATACGGTCAAACGATGGTCATCCGATTACCTGTGATTTTGCGGTATTCGGATGATTTTTTTATATTCTCCGGTATTAACCAGATCCTGACGTATATACTTGCTGTAAGGAATGATCCGGAAGAGTCAGCACACGCGTTTCCTGACCGAAATGATCCGGAAAAATCCGTTTGCGTGTGTTTCCGGCATGAAATGAACGAAAGGCTTCAGCTTAAAGGCTTCTTTCCGGAAATCAATCCAAAGAAGCTTCTCAAATATGCCTGTGCCTTGATCTGGTCGTTAAACAATGCAGGTGCATACTCTGCGTACAGGACTTTCCCCTTGTAGTCCTTGTAAAAGACCGGAGCAAAGACCGGGCTAAGTTCCGGGAGAAACAAACCGGACCACCGGGTATAGCAGGTTTTGGCGGTTGCGCGTTTACGGAACTTCGGATCCACAAATTCTCCCACAGATTTATGAATCGCCTGATCTTCCATTGGCAGGTAATAATAGTTTTTATAATCCGGGTAAAAGAGCTTAAGCTCACCATCAAAAAGCGTCACGCAGAGATTTACCTCGTTTCCGGTGACATTCAGGGTAAAGCGTTCCCGTTCATAGCTGACAGACTTTGGCACGGAAAGATCCATGCTATACACAAGACTCAGCACCGTTTCCCCGCCGGGACCGAGCTGCGAGGAATCGAGATGTACCGTTTCCTGATGCTTTATATAGGAAGGAGAGGACGCAAGATAGCTGTAATTAAGAATCGAGAGTACGGCAGGCAGATTGGCAAGATCCTCTGCGTTATGAAGCAGCAGAAGCTTAAGCTTCTCAGGATCCCGGGTTTTCAGATACTCAAAATATACGTAAATGAGTTCCCCGCCGGAATAGATATCCTCCCGGTCAATCCCCAGAAATTTTTCACAGGTTTTGAGCTTATAATTTGGAAGCGATAGCAGACCCTTTGCAGGGCGGAGCTGCTTAAAAATATCAAGGCTCTCGATGCCGTCCAGCGAGAGACTGAGTCCGTACTGACGGATCATGGTCGTAAGAAACGGGATGTCAAAGCCCTCGCCGTTAAAGCTGATCAGCCGTTTTTTATGCTGGAGCATCTCACAAAATGCCTTCAGCATCGGCACCTCATCCTCCATGGATTCCGCAAAAAGCTGCGTCAGTGTCCATTCGCCTCGCTCAAATGTGAGGTATCCGATCAGATAGAGGTTGGATTTATAGGCGCTGAGACCTGTTGTCTCGATATCAAAAAAGAGGACATCCTCGGCGCTTGTGCCGATGATGCCGAAATCAAAATCCGTTGTCAGGGAGAGAGCTTTGCTGATCCGTATCATGGACATCCTTTCCTATGCTTTTAGAATGTTTCTGTGACGCATGTGTATCCTTCAGTTTATCGCAAAAATAAGCGACCGTAAAGATGAACTGCAGCATGAGTCTCGATACGGCATCCATTGCACTCGATTTCACAACCTGCGTGCACGGTAAAGATCTGCCATGGCGAGTTGCCTATTGATACTAGATGTGGTAGAATTTTTCAGATTGGAGAGCAATTTATGATAAGATTTGTACATGGGATTCTCCGGGAGGTGGAGGACGCGCTGGTGGTTGTAGAGGCCAATGGAATCGGCTACGGGATTCACGTTCCCCGCTCTGTGCTTGGAGAGCTCCCGTCCATTGGAGAGGATGTAAAACTATATACGTATTTTAAGGTCTCGCAGGATGGCAGTATGGATCTTTATGGCTTCCTGGCGCCCGAGGACCGGGAGATGTTTGTACAGCTTCTTTCTGTCAGCGGCGTGGGACCCAAAGGCGCGCAGGGGATCCTCTCGGTGCTGAAGCCGGATGAACTGAGACTTGCGATCGTATCCGGAGATGCCAAGTCCATCTGCATGGCACCGGGGATTGGTAAACGGACGGCAGAGCGGGTCATCCTGGATCTTAAGGATAAGATGAATGCTTCAGAGGTCTATCAGGATCTCCTCACGCATGGCGGAGACAAGACCGGTACTGCGGCAGATGCGGACAGCCTGCATTCAGCGGCAAAGGAAGCAATCGAAGCGCTGGTGGCGCTGGGATACAGCAACCAGGAGGCGGTCAGTGCGGTCAAAAAGGTGGAGATTACCGGCGGGATGACGGCGGACGATGTGCTGAAGCAGAGTCTGAGACATCTTGCCTTCCTATAATAAATTTAGAAAAACGTAAAGTATTGTTTATGGTATAAATGTAGCTTTTTGGATTACGCATAGATCCGATGTGTTACAATAAGGGAGTGGAATGGAACGTCGAGTTATCAATACAGATGAAACGGTTGAGGACCGGAAGCTGGATCCCAAGATCCGTCCCCAGAAGCTGGAGGACTATATCGGACAGAGTAAGCTGAAGGAAATGCTCAAGGTCTATATTGCCGCAGCAAAACAACGGGGACAGTCGCTGGATCACTGCCTGTTTTATGGACCGCCCGGACTTGGCAAGACGACCATTTCCAACATCATTGCTAACGAGCTGGGTGTCAATATCAAGGTGACCTCGGGACCGGCAATTGAGAAGCCGGGAGAGATGGCTGCGATTTTAAACAATCTCTCGGAGGGCGATGTGCTGTTTGTCGATGAGATTCACCGTCTGAACCGGCAGGTAGAAGAAGTGCTGTATCCGGCGATGGAGGATTTTGCCATTGATATCATGCTGGGGAAGGATGCAAGCGCCCGGTCGATCCGGCTGGAGCTTCCACATTTTACGTTGATCGGGGCGACCACCCGGGCAGGACTCTTGTCCGCACCGCTTCGGGATCGTTTTGGTATCATTGCCAAGCTTGAATTTTATAATACGGAGGAATTAAAAGACATCGTGCTGCGTTCTGCACGGGTTTTAGATGTTAAAATCGAGGACGAGGGAGCAGAGCGGATCGCGTTACGTTCGCGTGGGACACCCAGACTTGCCAACCGGCTTCTGAAGCGGGTCCGGGATTTTGCAGACATCAAGTATGACGGTGTCATCACCCGGGAGGTAGCGGATTATGCCATGGATATCCTGGATGTGGATAAGCTGGGGCTCGATCAGAATGACCGGGCGTATCTGCTTACCATCATTGAGAAATTTAACGGTGGTCCGGTGGGGCTGGAAACGCTTGCAGCCGCGCTGGGAGAGGATTCCGGTACGCTGGAGGATGTGTATGAGCCGTATCTGCTTATGAATGGTCTCATCAACCGCACTTCGCGAGGGAGAGTGGCAACGCTCAATGCTTACAAGCATCTGGGGCTTCCCTATCAGGGAACCCTGGAGGGAATTTAGCGGCGATTTGAGTTTTGCGACCATGATGCAAGTTAAAGAGAGATGTATAGAAGGCATAGACATCCAAGCGCATACGATGAAAAGCATGGAAAATGATGCAGTACATCCCGGAGTAAAATAGTAAAGACATAAAATCTCGCCGGTTGCAAAAGCTTACTGGTTGAGACCGGGGAAACATAGGGAAGATACAGGAGACCGATATGGCTAATAAAAATACAGTGGAAGTCGTGATTGACGGCAAAATCTATGAGCTCAGTGGGGTAGAGTCCGAGAGCTATCTCCATGAGGTGGCGGGATATCTCAATGCCAAGATTGTTGCGTTTAAGAGGGAGTTCCGGAATTACAGCAAGATGGATGACGAGATCAAGGGACTTCTGATGCAGATCAATATCTGCGATGATCTGTTTTTGCAGCAGGAAAAGACCCGCAAGGCGCAGCGCGAGATGGAGGAGCAGGAGCGGGAGGCATATGCCGCAAAGCATGACCTCATCAATGTCCAGATGAAGCTGGAAGCAACGCTGAAGCAGCTTGAGGAGACGCAGAAAAAGCTTGCGGAGCTGGAGGCAGGGAAACGTGCTGAGGAAGCCCGGGAGCAGGCGTTACATGAGGCGCGGCTGGAGGTTAAGGAGGATGCGGGAAGCAGCAAGACTCCGGAAGGAAACAAAGATCATGCCGGTAAGAAATAAGCGGACAGAGCTTCTGGCACCTGCCGGATCCCTTGCCTCTGTGATTGCTGCGGTGAATGCAGGCGCGGATGCCATCTACATGGGCGGAAGGAAATTCGGTGCGAGGGCATTTGCGGAATCTGCGATGGCAGAGGATGAGGACATGGTGCTCGAGGCGATCCGGTACTGCCATCTTTTTGGTGTACGCCTTTATATGACGATCAACATCCTCTTTAAAGATACAGAGCTGCCGGAGCTTCGCGCCTATATGGAGCCTTATTACAAGGCAGGAGTTGATGGTCTGATCGTGCAGGATCTTGGAGCCGCGCGCCTGCTTCATGCCTGGTTTCCCGATCTTGAAATTCATGGGAGCACACAGCTTACACTGACAGGAGTGCCGGGAGCAAAGCTGATCAAAAGCATGGGGATGTGCCGCGCAGTTCTATCCCGGGAGCTGAGCCTTGCGGAAATCAAAAAGGTGCATGTTGAGGCAGGCATTGAGCTTGAGGTCTTTATCCATGGCGCAATGTGCTACAGCTACTCCGGTGCCTGCTTTATGTCCTCACTCCTGGGCGGACGCTCCGGAAACCGGGGCAGATGTGCCGGTACCTGCCGGCTCTGCTATGAGACTGCAGGTAAAAAGGGCTACTATCTCAGCATGAAGGACATGCAGACGATCGAAATGCTGCCGGAGCTGATTGCTGCCGGTGCATATTCTATGAAGATCGAGGGGCGGATGAAATCGCCGCTGTATACGGCAGGTGTGGTATCGGTATACCGGAAGTACCTGGATCTTGCAATGAAGGATCCGGAGCATTATAAGGTGGATCCGGCGGATCTTGCGGTTCTCAGGGAAATCTATGACCGGGGAGGTACAACCTCGTATTTTAAACAGCATAACGGTGCCGGGATGATCGCGGTGAAGGAGAAGCCGTTCCGTGCGGTGAATGAAGCGGTAACCGGGGAGATCCGGAGGAAATATCTGGATCAGAACCGTACGATTCCGCTGAATGCCGAGATGTTTCTTACACCGGGGCTGCCTGCAAAGCTGGTACTAAAGGATGCGGACGGTCTTTCCGTTACATGCGAAACGGAAGCACCGGTGGAGGCTGCAAGCTCCCGGCCGATGAGCGTGAGAGAGCTCGCAGCGCAGATCGGAAAAACCGGCGGGACCGCATTCGCAATCAAAGATACCCGCGTGGAGCTTAACGGCGAGGTGTTTATCCCATTATCTAAAATCAACCAGCTGCGGAGAGCCGCGCTGGAACAATATACGGAGGCAAAGCTTGAAACAACACGCCGGAAACAGAAACCGACAAAAGCAGAGTAAAAATAAGCAGATCAAAATGGCAGAGCCACTGTCTGTTGCAGATGTCCGCGCCGCTGTGGAGTCCGAAGAGCAGCTTCGCACAGTGCTTTCCGAGCCGAGAGTGACACTCGTCTATCTTGACGAAGCATGTTTCCTGGATGATGCCTTTGCGGACGGGTTCCGGAAGATCCATGCAGCAGGAAAACAGGCAGGACTTCGGCTTCGGAGAGTTGAAAGAAGCACCGATGGAGGTCTAAGCTCGGGGGATCTGCTTCAGAAGATCTGGGAGGCGCCGGAACCTTACCGTCCGGATACGCTGCTGATCCGCTCGATGGATGAGGTGGAGATTGTCCGGGAGTTTATAGAGAATCTAAGCCAAAGGGAGATGCCAAAGCCGGAAATAGTATATGACTATACGGTTTATGGCTACAACCTTGAAGCTGTGAAGATGCTTTTGGACCTTGGCGCAGAGCGTTTGACAGCTCCGATCGAGCTCAATGCCCATGAGCTGAGAGCACTTCGCCGGAGCGCAGAGGAGCTTCGTATTCCGGGTACAGGCAAGGCACCAACATATGAGCTTGTGGTATATGGACACCTGCCGATGATGGTGAGCGCCAACTGCATTAGGAAAACAAGCGCCGGTTGCGATCATGCCAACCGGATCCTGAAGCTTCGGGACCGGATGCAGAAGGATATGCCGGTTCGCTGCTACTGTAAATACTGCTATAATCAGATTTTTAATGAGGAACCAATGGTGCTGTACGACCTTGGCAGCAGGCTCCCGCTCCTTCCAAAGGACAGTATCCGTTACGATTTTTCTGTAGAGAGAAGCGCAGAGGTACACCGGATCCTCGCAGGGTACCTGCCGGAAAAGCTTACCCGCGCACATTTTACTCATGGGGTAGATTAAGTGATTACGATCTTTACGACTGCAAGTAAGTACATCTGCCTTCTGCTGATTGTACTTTATACGTACTGTAATTTCAGATATCTTTCCATTCCGGATCAGGAGGATGCCAATGCACTCTGCGGCTGGCAGTTCCGCATGATTCTTCTGATTCATTTCCTCTGCAACGTGATCCTGTATCTTAAAACCGGCGAAACACTTACCGTCCTGTTTTACCTGTTGCAGCTTGCCTTTTTTATCGCTTTTGTCTTTCTGTCTCGGGCGGTTTACCGGAACGTTAACAGGCTTCTTTTAAACAATACCTGTCTTTTTATCTGCTATGGCCTTATCATGCTGGAACGTCTCAGCGTCAATAAGGCGGAGAAACAGTTTGCGATTATTGTGATTTCCGCGGCAGTATCTATGGTCATCCCGTATCTGATCGACAAGATCTGGGACATGGTTGGCTGGCGATATATCTTTGCCGCAATAGGCATTGCGCTGCTCGGCATGGTCTTTGTGATCGGCGCGACCAGCTATGGCGCCAAGATGAGCATTTCCATCGGCGGCTTCAGTTTCCAGGCATCGGAGCTTGTCAAAATCACCTTTGTGCTATGCACCGCCGGGATGCTGAGTAAGGCGGAGAGCTTCCGGGATATCGTCATAACATCCCTCATCGCAGGGGCGCATATGCTGATCCTCGTGATGTGCAGGGACCTCGGTTCGGCGCTGATCTTTTTCCTTGCGTACCTTGTCATGCTGTACGTCGCCACCGGACAGAAGCTGTACCTTTTCTTTGGAAATGTTGCAGCATGCGGAGCCGGTGTGCTCAGCTATTTCCTGTTCAGCCACGTCCGGACCCGTGTCTTTGCATGGCTTGACCCTTGGGCGGATATTGACAATAAAGGCTATCAGATCACCCAGTCCCTTTTTGCGATCGGTACGGGAGGCTTTGCCGGACTCGGATTGTATCAGGGCATGCCCAACAAGATCCCGATTGTGGAGAAGGATTTTATCATAAGTGCCATTTCTGAGGAGATGGGTGGACTTACCGCGATCTGTCTTACCCTGATCTGCCTCGGCTGCTTTATGCAGATGATGATTATCGCAACCTATATGCAGTCAGGCTTTTATAAATATGTTTCTGTCGGGCTCGCGATCGAATACATTGTGCAGGTATTCCTCACCATCGGCGGTGCCGTGAAGTTTATCCCATCTACCGGTGTAACTCTGCCCTTTGTAAGCTATGGAGGCTCCTCGCTGGTTTCGAGCTTCATCGTGTTTGCCATCATTCAGGCACTCTACATCATCCAGGGCAATGAGGATGAGGCAGAGACGGAGATCAACGAGATGGCAGAGGACGAAGCGGAGCGGGAGCTTTACGGAGAAGCGGACGAACCCTCGGAGGAGTATCTGGATGAGGATTATGATGCGAATGCAGTCCTCGATGATATACCCGAGGAATACGAGGATCCGGAACCGGACCAGGGAAGAGGCTCTCGTAGGAGACGCAGACGATAAAGACGTTATATGAGTGGTGTTGGTAAAACACATTGCTTTGTAGATATTTCCGTGTAAGACGCAGATGATACATGAGCCGGAGGACAACAGAAGCTATGGCAATACGCAAAAATAAGCAATCCGAACAGCCGGACAGAAACATAAAATCCAGTGCATCAAGTAACAAGAAATCCAACCGCAGAATCCTTGGCATGATTTATGTGTTTGCCTTTCTCTTTTTTGGCATGATCGGATATATGGTTTATTTTATCGGCTTTCAGGCGGAAGGACTGATGGGCAATCCTTATAATGCGCGTATGGATGTGTTTAATGACCGCTATGTCCGTGGCAGTATCCTCTCTGCGGATGGGCAGATTCTTGCAAGGACTGATGTTGATGCAGACGGCAAGGAGACCAGAGTCTATCCGTATGGCACACTGTTTGCACATGCGATCGGGTACTCCACCAAGGGAAAGACCGGTCTTGAGTCCGCGGCAAACTTTTATCTTATGAAGTCCAACCAGAATCCGCTGTTTCAGGTTTACAATGAGCTGACCGAAACCAAAAGCCAGGGGGACAATGTGGTGTCTACACTTAATCTGGGACTGCAGCAGGTGGCTGCCAAGGCGCTGGGTGACCGGAATGGCGCAGTAATCGCGATGGAGCCCTCGACCGGGCGGATCCTCGCTATGGTTTCCAATCCGACCTATGATCCCAATACGGTGGTAGAGGACTGGAGTGCTTTGACTGCAGAGTCCAATACCGGAGGAAATCTTGTGAACCGTGCAACCCAGGGACTGTATCCGCCCGGAAGTACCTTTAAGATTGTCATGGCGCTCGAATACATGCGGGAGCATCCGGGAGACTGGCAGAATTTCCAGTTTGACTGCGATGGTGAGTATGTGGATCCGGAAAATAAAAAATATGTAGTGCACTGCTTTGATGGTGAGGTGCACGGGGCAGAAACGCTGGAGACTGCATTCGCAAATTCCTGTAACTCTGCCTTTGCCAAAATCGGAACGGAAATCAATAAAACGAAGCTTCGCGAGCTTGCGGAGGCGCTGATGTTTAATCAGGACCTGCCGATTGCGATTTCCAGCAGTAAAAGCCGCTTTAATGTGGACAGCAGCTCGGACACCTGGACCATGATGCAGTCGGCGATCGGACAGGGAACCACGATGATGAGCCCGCTTCATAATCTGCTGATCACCGCGGCGATTGCCAATGGCGGTGTTTTGAAGGAGCCGGTGATGCTGGACCGGGTGGAGTCTGTGGATGGAAAAACAATTCAGACTTTCGGCGATGGCGCAGAGCAGAAGCTGATGAGCGCGGAGGAGGCGTCTACGATTGGCGGCTTTATGCGTAAGGTTGTCACCGTTGGTACCGCATCCAAGCTCCGTACCGATGCCTATGCGGCTGCCGGCAAGACGGGTTCCGCGGAGTATACAGAGGGCGGAAAAACCAAGACCGACGCGTGGTTCACCGGTTTTGCACCCTATGATCATCCGGAAATCGCCGTTTGTGTTGTAGTTGAGGACGGAGAGACCGGAGGACGCACTGCGGCACCGATTGCAAGAGCGGTCTTTGACTATTGGATCACGGAACGATCCTGATAGGGATTGGGGCTTCTGAACATGAGTTCCAGGACTTTGGAGTCATGGGGCTTGAATGGGTAAGGTAAAGCCTTAAGACAAAAGCTTTTAAATGAAACTGCCTGAGATGAAACTGCCTGAGATGAAATTGTCTGAAAATGAAATTGTTTGAATCAAAATTATCTAAAATAGAATTTTCTGAAATTAAAATACGGATAAAGGAGTTTTTTAAGAGCCACCGGTACGCGATGGTGCTTTTGTATATTCCGTGCTATTTATTGTATTTTGGCATCCTTGAGCTGTTTCCGCATGAGAATTATCATATCATCCATTGTCCGCTCGATGCATTGATACCGACCATCCCTGTGTTTTTTCTGCCGTATGCTCTCTGGTGGATTCTGTTTCCGGGCGCGCTTGTCTTTTTTCTGTTTTCCGGCAGTAAGAAAGAGTTTCTGCGGCTTTGTTTTATTTTGTTTGGCGGTTATACAGTGTGCCTGATCGTGTATACTGTGTGGCCAAATGGCATTGAAATCCGACAGCCGCTTCCGGGACATGATTTTTTCAGCTGGTGTATCCGTCTGCTCCGCTCGATCGATCCGCCGCAGAATGTCTGCCCCAGCATGCATGTTTCCAGCACGGTGGCAATCGACATTACGGTGCAGGACTGCCAGAAACTGAGTCGTTCTGTAAAAATCGGGGAGAGAATTGTTGCACTATTGATCATTCTTGCAACGATGTTTATCAAGCAGCATTCCGTTGTGGACGTCGCTCTTGGCATCCTCCTGAGCCTTGTGCTTGATTTTGTTTGGCGAGGTATTAATCCTCTGTTTCTATAAGTTGATGAACTTTACCATGTCCAGAATAAAGTTGATCAAAAGCACGATCTATTTTTTTTAGGTATTTGATATTTCTGAGCTCTTTTTCCATAGCATTATATTGATCCAAACTAAGAACAACAATATTACGGTTTGATTTTCTGGTTACAATAATTGTTTCTCCATCATCCGAAACCAAATCGCAATAATCCTTTAAGTTGTTTCGCATAGTTGTATAATTAACAACTAACATATCATTACCTCCACACTGTTCAATATATTGTACAATATATTGAACATCGCAGCTAATCCGCAGTCAACACAAATCGTTTTCTCATCATATTAAAGCTTCTCTTATCTGCTATGATAAAAATATTTTAACGACGGGGCCGTATACCGTTAGGATCGACCTGAAAAAGATCAGTGACAACTAAAGCAGCGTAAAAAAATACCGTCCGCAAGGAGCCGCGAACGGTATATATGGCAAGATTTGAGATAGTTCTTCACAGGATCGGATATTGCGATCCATCAAGCCTTGCTCTGGGCAAACAGCCAGTCACGGATGGCACTGAATTTATAGGCATAATCGAACGCTGCCATATGCTCGCTTGTGCCTTTTCCAGAGGTATCTGAGTTTTCCGGAAGGACGGTTCCTTTGGTCCAGCTGATAAAGTTATAATCGGAGCCCTGGCTGATGACTTTTTCAATTGCCGCATTGACCTCATCCTCGGTACCCTTGGCATTGACATCGGTTGCCTCGGCATAGCTGAGACTATCTGTGGTCAGCAAGTCCTTAACCTCTGTCTGCCCTTCATAGGCCTTATCATCACCCTCGGCAACAACATAGAAAAATTTCTGAGACTCAAGACCGGAAAGCTTGGTGATATCCCACTGTCCATCCACAAAAAGCTCTGCCGCAAACAGATCCGGATTGGCCGAAGCGGTGATCAGCATTGTCATGCAGCCCATGGACTGTCCGGTAGCATAAATGCGGTTGGAATCTACGGAATACTTTTCTTCTACGGAAGCTATGATATCCGGCACGATATCTACATATTTCGTTGTGGTAAATCCGCCATTATTATCGTCAAGGATGGTTACCGGGAAGGACGGAACCAGAACAATGCACTCGTGCTTTGCCTGTTCCTCATCGGATGCCCAGATCAGACCGCCCCAGCCTTGTGTGAGGGAAACAGAAGGATCATCACCGGTTGTGGAGGAGTCACCGATAAACACAACCATTGGATAGGATTTTGATGCATCATAGTCTGCCGGCAGGAAAATGTTATAGTCCACGCTCAGACCGCTGGCTTCATCAGTGTAGGTTTCTACAGTAAATTTATCTGTGAGCTCGGAGATCATGCTCTGTAGCTCTGTATCCGAGGACTTGTCAAGTCCGCCATAACCTCCGCCAACCTGACCGGCAACAACACCGTTTCCGCCGCCTGCTGGATGATCATCCTTGGAAGCAGAATCACCTGCTTTCGAGGAAGTTTCTTCCGCGGCTAAGCTGCTTTCAGTGTCTGATCCGGTCGTGCTTTCTGCTTCTGAAGCTTGAGAAACGGAAGCTTCTGAAGCTTCTAAAGTGCTTGTTGTCGTCTTAGATGCTCCGCAGGCAGTTGCTGATGCAAGGACACCCAAGGTAAGTAATGCTGCAAATACGTTGTTTTTCATCTTGTTTACCTTTCTCATCCGGACTTATGCCTTACGGCTGCACGATGAAGTATGAATTATTGAATCACGAGTTATGTTCTAGCATAGAATCCTGAAAAGAAGCTGAAACAAAAAAAGTTAAATAAAAATATAGCACTTATTGACCACATGGTCTATAAGTGCTATATTTTTATTTCGACCAGTTGGTCAATAATTATTTCGAGGCCTATTATGAAACGAGAAGAAAAAAATCAACTGACACGGTCTAAAATACTGGATCATGCAAAAATTGAGTTTGCCGGACATGGGTATGAGGCTGCATCTCTAAATACCGTCTGCCAAAACGGAAATCTTTCCAAGGGAATTATCTATCATTATTTTAAGTCCAAGGATGATTTATATCTTGCATGCCTGGAAAACTGCCTGCAGCGGCTCAATGCATATATGCGGGAGGGACTGTCGCAGGAGGTATCCCGCGATCAGATGCTTAACTATTATTTTGATCTAAGACTTAAATATTTCCGGGCGCACGAAACGGATGCAAGGCTTTTTTGTAATGCGGCTTTTTTTCCACCGGAGCATCTGAAAGAAAAAATACTTATGCTGAGAAAAGATTTCGACGAGACCAATGACGCATATATCCTCCAATTCCTGAAGCTGAGCGATCTCAGGCAGGATTTGTCCATTGAGGATATCCTGCAGGCTTTCAGGAGAATGCAGGACTACCTTAATGCAGGCGAACATTTCGGAGAAAATACATTCGCAGACGTTGAGCGGCATGAGCAGAATGTCCGAAATGTAATCAATATATTTATGTATGGAATTATTGCAAGGAGATGAGAGCCATGGAAATATGTCTTTTAAGCCTGAGATGGTGCGCGGTGCTTGTGGCTGCGTTTTACTTTGGAAAACTAATGTCCAGAATCAAGATGCCTGCGATCCTCGGCTGGCTGATTGCAGGGATGCTTTTTGGACCCTTTGGATTTGGAATGCTGCCGCAGAATGTACTGGATAACCCGGTCTATAAAATCATCATTACCTGGATGCAGTGCGCATTTGGCTTGATGCTGGGGACAGAGCTTGTCTGGTCGAGAATTCATCAATACGGGTGGGCTCTCATCATCACCACGTTAACACAGTCGCTTGGTACATTTCTAATTGTATCCTGTGCCTTTGCCATCCCGATGATGATGGCTGGCTACCCCATATGGCTGGCGCTTGCCTTTGGCAGTATCGCACTTGCAACAGCTCCGGCCCCGGCGCTCTCGATTGTACGCGAGTTTCATACGGATGGTCCGGTAACAGAAACCTTGCTGCCGATGGCGGTACTGGATGATGTTGTAGGCATTGTCGTGCTTTTCAGCGTTGATTCCTTTATCGCAAGCAAGGTTTCCGGCGGCGCTGTTCCGCTGTATATGATTCCAGTCATGATTTTTTTGCCGATTGCCATCGGTGTTCTCACAGGGCTCCCGGCAGGATATGTCCTTAAAAAGAAACCGGTCAAAGGCAAAACCATCGCGGTGCTGCTGAGCGGCATTACGGCTACCGCAGTCATTGGACTGTTTTTTAATAGCTTTGTTGTAAAGGGGATTACACTTAATTACATGCTGATGGGAGTATCCTTCTCCGCAGTATTTTCCAATATGATTCCGCCGAGACAGCTCGATTACACCACCTACTGGTTTAATCCTGTTTTGAATGTGAGCCTGCTGATATCCATCGTGGATCTCGGTGCGCCGCTGGACTATCACCTGATGATCGGCGCCGGACTCTATACGTTTATTTACATCGTATCGCGAGCATGTGGTAAATATTTCGGCGCACGATTTGGTGCAAAGGCAACGCATATGCCGCTAACCGTGCAGAAATATCTGGGGCTTACCCTGTTGCCACACTCTGGCGTATCGCTTGTATTTACCGGGATCCTCTGTGCTGTCATTGCTGCGTCAAGACCGGAGCTGGCAGCAGTGGTTAAGGGCACGATCGCAGCAGCGGCGGTGATCAATGAAATCATAGCCGTGATTGCTGCCAAAAAGGGCTTCCAATTCTCAGGTGAGATTGGCAGACAAATGTCTCCGGGAGAGAGCTAGAACAATAACTGGAAATAGGATAGAAACATATCAATGTCAGGGCAGTAAAAAGACGCAAAGAGCGGTAGAGCGGCAGAACAAGGTGCTTATAATTGATATGAATATTTATTTCCTATAACTGAAATACGGTAAATTTATTTTCCGGAAATTGTTGAATCCGGGTCTTTGTGATGTTAAAATAAATACATAAGGAAGCTCTTTCTCCGAGCGGATAATTTAAGAACGGGAAGGTGAACATTATGAAGGCAAACATTATTACAATTTCAAGAGAGTTTGGTTCCGGCGGTCGTGAGATCGGTCAGAAGCTTGCAGCAAAGCTTGGTATTCCGTTCTATGATAAAGAGATTATTGCGGAAACCGCATACAAGACCGGATTTGCTGAGGAGTATGTCAAGAAACAGGGCGAGTATGCATCTGCGAGAAACTGGTTTGAGTATTCCTTCTCTGCAAGAAACAACAGCTATGGCATGAGTCCGGAGGATTATCTCTGGTCCAAGCAGAGAGAGGTTATCCTGGACCTGGTCAAGAAGGGACCGTGTGTCATCGTCGGACGCTGCGCGGACTATATTCTGAGGGATCGTAATGATGTGCTTAATGTCTTTATCCATGCGGATTATGACAAGCGGATCAAGCGGATCTGTGAGGTCTACAAGGAGCCGGAGCATACGGAAAAGATGTTAAAGGATATCGATAAAAAGAGATCCTTTAATTATAAGTATTATACAGAGCAGACCTGGGGCAAGTCCCAGAACTATGACATCACGCTGGATGCGGGTACGCTGGGCATCGACCAGTGCGTGGACATCATTGCGGAGGTTGCTAAAAAGAATTTGGATAAATAAAACCTATGGCAGAAAAGGGGCTGGATTCCCTTTAGAGTAAATCACAGAAAAGAACTGCAGTATAAATGCTGCGGTTCTTTTCATATCCGGATTTTTTCATCTTCTTCATTGACTATTTAAAAAAAACTCATTAGAATAGCTAAGTTACCCAAATGACACACTATATATGGTATATTTTTTACAGAAAGGAGATTGGATGAACGTTGTTAAAACGCTTATGAAGTCTCTCAGGGAATATAAAACGGCTGCCATGAGGGCACCGTTTTTTGTATTACTGGAATCCCTGATGGAGACGATCATCCCATTTGTTACAGCATCTCTGATCAATAAAATCAAGGCAGGCTGCGGCATGGATGTGATTCTGCGCTATGGTGCCGTCCTTGTAATCATGGCTATGCTCTCGCTGTACTTTGGTATTACAGCCGGGTACGCCAGCGCGACTGCTTCCAGCGGCTTTGCCAGAAACCTCCGAAAGGATATGTTCTATAAGGTTCAGGACTTTTCCTTTGAGAACATCGATCGTTTCCAGACCGCATCTCTTGTGACACGTATGACGACAGACATTCAAAATGTGCAGTTTGCATTTATGATGCTCATCCGTCTCGGCGCGCGCAGTCCGCTGATGCTGATTTTTTCTTTTGTTACGGCATTTATCATGGGCGGCAGAATGGCGATTATTTTTGTCATCGTTATCCCCGTCCTGGGCATAGGGCTCGGCCTGGTTATGCGTGCAGTTATGCCGCTGTTCCGTGCAGTGTTTAAGAAATATGATCGTTTAAATGACTCTGTGCAGGAAAACATCACCGGCATGCGGGTGGTAAAGTCCTATGTGCGTGAGGATTTTGAAAAAGAAAAATTCAACGCAGCAGCAGGAGAGCTGCAGCATGATTTTACCAAGGCAGAGCGGATTCTTGCGTTTAACAATCCGCTGATGCAGCTTTGTCTCTATGCGGTCACGCTTTTTGTACTTTCCTACGGATCCTATACCATCATTACTACGCGCGGACTTGCACTGGATGTCGGACAGTTTTCCGCACTGCTCACCTATAGCTTCCAGATCCTTATGAGTCTTATGATGCTGTCCATGATTTTTGTTATGGTGACTATGTCGGCAGAGTCTGCAGAGCGTATCGGCGAAGTATTGAAGGAGGAGAGTACCCTCAAAAATCCGGCGGAGCCTGTGATGGATGTTGCGGATGGTTCCATTGATTTTAACCATGTAAACTTCAAGTACTCTAAAAACGCGGAGAGAAATGTGCTTTCCGACATCGATCTGCATATCCGTTCCGGTGAAACGATCGGTATCATGGGCGGCACCGGTACCTCCAAGTCTTCATTGATCCAGATGATTTCCCGTCTCTATGACGCGACAGAAGGCGAGGTTCTTGTAGGTCATGTGAATGTAAAAGACTATGATCTTGTCACGCTGCGCGATCAGGTGGCAGTCGTTCTCCAGAAAAATGTGCTGTTTTCCGGAAGCATCAAGGAGAACCTTCGCTGGGGGGATCCAGACGCAACTGATGAGGAAATGAAGCATGCGTGCGAGCTTGCACAGGCGGATGAATTTATCCAGCAGTTCCCGGATAAGTATGATACCTATATTGAGCAGGGCGGTTCCAACGTTTCCGGTGGTCAGAAGCAGAGACTCTGTATTGCGCGGGCGTTACTGAAGCATCCTAAGGTATTGATCCTGGATGATTCGACATCCGCTGTCGATACCAGGACGGATGCGCTGATCCGTAAGGGCTTAAAGGAGTATATTCCGGAGACCACTAAGATCATCATTGCTCAGCGAGTATCCTCCGTGCAGGATGCAGACCGTATCATTATTATGGATGGCGGACGGATCTCCGATATTGGTACCCATGAGGAGCTTCTCAGCCGCAGCCGTATTTATAAGGAAGTGTATACTTCCCAGAACAAGGGAGGTGAAGATCATGCGTGAGCAGCAGATTTCAGCAGATAAGGCAAACCCGAAGGGTCAGCAGAAGACGGATCGTCTGAGTGGAATAAAGGATGGCACTCTCACAAGACTCATCCGTACACTTTTTTCCTTTTATCCAAAGCTCCTGCCGTTTACCTTGATCTGCATACTGATCAATGCAGTCGTCAGTGCGATTCCGGCATTGTTCCAGCAGCAGGTGATTGCGGTGATCGAGCAGAACTGGAAAACCGGGAACTGGGAAGCAGCCGAGGGCAAAATCATTCCCCTTGTACTTCTGCTGGCAGGACTTTATGTGATCTCGCTTTTGGCAGGTGTCATTTATAATCAGTGCATGGCGGTGATCACGCAGGGCTCGCTTGCCAAATTCCGTATCAAGATGTTTGACGGGATGCAGGATCTGCCGATCAAGTACTTTGATACCCATAACCATGGCGATATCATGAGCTACTATACCAATGATGTGGATACGCTGCGCCAGATGATTTCCGTGTCGGTACCACAGCTTCTGCTGTCTGCGGTTTCCCTGCTTACAGTGTTTATTCTGATGCTGTACTATAGTTTCTGGATGACACTCGTAGTGGTTGGCGGTGTGGTGATCATGCGCAGGGTGATTATGAAGGTCGGCGGCGGTTCTTCCCGCTATTTCATCAAGCAGCAGGCACAGGTGGCTAAGACCGAGGGCTTTATCGAGGAGATGATGAACGGCGAGAAGGTCATCAAGGTCTTTAACCATGAAAAGGCAGCGGAGGCCGATTTTGACGCTATCAATGATGAGCTGTTCCGGGTTTCGGAGCGCGCCAACAGATATGCCAATACCCTTATGCCGATCCTCGGAAATATCGGAAATATCCTGTATGTGGTGCTTGCCATTGTCGGAGGATTACTGCTGGCATTGCATGTTCCAAATGTAAGCCTTTCCGGGCTTGCGTTTTCCATCTCGGTTTTTGTCCCCTTCCTTAACATGGAGAAGCAGTTTGCGGGTCAGATTGGTGCAATTTCCAACCAGATCAATGCGATTGTCATGGGACTTGCCGGTGCACGGCGGATTTTTGCGCTTCTGGATGAAAAGCCGGAGGAGGATCATGGCTTTGTCACACTGGTACAATGCAAGGAAAAGGACGGTAAAATTGTCGAGACCGATGAGCGTACCGAGCAGTGGGCATGGAAAAATGTATTGCATGACGGAACCGTGGAATACCGGAGACTGCAGGGAGATGTCGAGCTCAAGGATGTGGATTTCTCCTATGACGGCAGGAAGGTTGTGCTGCATGATGTGAATGTTTTTGCAAGACCTGGTCAGAAGGTCGCCTTTGTTGGCGCCACCGGAGCCGGTAAAACCACGATCACCAATCTGATCAACCGCTTCTATGATATTCAGAAGGGTTCGATCACCTATGACGGCATTGACATCAGTCATATCCGGAAAAATGACCTTCGTAAGTCACTGGGCATTATTCTGCAGGATACGGTGCTCTTTACCGGAACGGTTATGGAGAACATCCGTTATGGAAAGCTGGATGCAACAGATGAGGAGTGCATTGCGGCAGCGAGACTTGCCGGTGCGGATGATTTTGTAAGGAGACTGCCGGAGGGCTACAATACGGAGCTGCTTGCCAACGGCGCAAACCTCTCGCAGGGACAGAGACAGCTGCTTGCCATTGCGAGAGCAGCAGTTGCGGACCCGCCGGTTATGATCATGGATGAGGCAACCTCTTCCATTGATACCCGTACGGAAGCAATTGTCCAGAAGGGTATGGATGCGTTGATGGCGGGTCGTACGGTATTTGTTATTGCGCATCGCCTGTCTACGGTTCAGAACTCGGATGTCATCATGGTACTGGATCACGGCAGAATCATCGAGCGGGGCTCGCATGAGGACCTGATCAAGGCGCACGGAAGCTATTATCAGCTGTACACCGGAGCCTTTGAGCTGGAGTGACAGACCGGAATTTAAAGCAAGGGCTTCTCGCAGCCCTTCTTAATGTGAGCTATCGGCCTATAGTGATATTTTTTATAAAATATACCCGAATCAGCGGATAAGAAGGGCTAGGAAAGACGCCTCAGCGGCGGACTTTCGGCCTATATGAGAATATTTTGAAAAAGTACCCGAAAAAGAGTTCAAAATTCGGGTACTTTTATTTTTTTTTATTGATATAGGCCGAAAACGCTCCATTAACTATCTTGCGACGGATAGTTTTGCCGGATTTTCCGCTTTGATTCGGGTATATTTGTTTGAATTGTTGTTTCCAGGCCGAAAACGTGGCGGCAATCATTACGCTGAGCCGAGATTGCGGCATCTCCCCAATCAAATTAAAATCTGATTGGGGAGATGTTGGAAGCTTCGGCTCTTTTTTGCAATTTACAGACGCTTTACGCCATAATTCGTCGGATTTTACATAGATTTTACATTTCATCGTATGTTAATTTAACAGAAGCCCTGCATATTGGAGATAGTGAAATGGTGGAAACGACCATGTAATATTTCGCTATGCCGCGCATACGGACAAACGCAGGTGTGCTCGATCATAAAAACGCGTCCATATGCAAAGCAGCAGCTTACACTGAACCTGAAACCATCATAAATATGAGGTAAAATTTATGTCATCAGTCATAACGACACTTTTTGGGCTATTTGGCGGTCTTGCGATGTTCCTGTATGGGATGAACAGCATGAGTGAGGCACTGCAAAAAGCGGCGGGCGAGCGAATGAAGTCGATCCTTGGCTTCCTCACACGGAATCCGTTTATGGGCGCTCTGGCAGGCGCGCTTGTTACCGCAATCCTGCAGTCTTCCTCCGCAACCACTGTTATGGTGATCGGTTTTGTCAGCGCGGGACTTATGGGACTCCCACAGGCGATCTCCGTGATCTTTGGTGCCAACATCGGTACCACGATGACGGCACAGCTAATCGCATTTGATATCAGCGATTACATTTACCCCATTCTTTTTGTCGGATTTATGATTAACTTCATTTCCAAAAAAGAAAAAGTCAAAAACATTGGAATGGTGATTTTCTCTTTTGGACTTTTATTTGAAGGGATCCAGATCATGTCTTCCGTAATGAAGCCGCTGGCTGCCAGCCCGATTTTTACTCATCTTATGGCCAAGGTTTCAGATATCCCGGTGCTTGGAATTCTGCTCGGTCTTGTCATGACCCTGGTGGTACAGTCTTCATCGGCAACGATTGCAGTGCTGCAGAGCTTTGCTTCACAGCCTGCGGCAGATGGTATCAGTTCCGCAATCGGTCTTGCCGGAGCAATCCCGATTTTGCTGGGTGACAATATCGGAACGACGATCACAGCGTTGCTTGCGTCTGTCGGCCAGTCCCGGAATGCCAAGCGCACTGCAGTTGCGCACAGCATCTTTAATATTTCCGGTTCGATTTTGTTTTCCTTTATCATCCCTCTTTTTGCCGGCTTTGTACGGATGATTTCCCCTAAAGGTCCGGAAATCCAAGTGATTTCCCGCCAGATCGCCAACGCCCACACCTGCTTTAACATTGCCATGACCATCATCTGGCTTCCTCTGATCGGACTTATGGTGAAGATCGTCATGACACTGATTCCGGAAAAACAAGGAGATGCTATGGAAGCGTCTGTGCCAATGTACTTAGACCGCAAGATGCTCAATCAGCCTGTGCCGGCGCTCTATCTTGTATCGCAGGAAATCCGCCGCTGCCTGGATAATGTTGAGGAGCTGTTCCATCTCACAAGAGTTGAGCTTCGGGGTGTACCGGAGAAGGGAGAGAAGAGTCTGGCACTCACGGAAAAAACATTTGCACAGGCATATCAGGATACGAAGGTTATCCAGAAAAGTATTATTGACTATCTGTCCGAAATGTTTACGGTAGGATCTCTTTCACAGGAGCAGTCCGAGCAGGCATCCGGTCTTATGGCGGTGATTAATGATATCGACCGTGTGTCCGACCGACTGCATGACATCGTGCGTTCTTCGGAAACCGCAGAGCAGGAGGGAAATGCCTTTTCCAGGGATGCAGTCAAGGAGCTCGCGGTCTGCGTCAACGCGGCGGAGAGTATGTTCCGTAAGGCTGTCGCCATGCTGGAGCGGCACGAGGCAGATGCGGACGGCGGTGCGGAAATGATTCAGAAGGCTAAAAATAAGCTGAGAAAAAGCGGCAAGCAGTTCAGCAAGGCGCATTTTGCGAGAGTTCGCGATGGTGTCTGCAGCGAGGCCATGACGCCAATCTACTCGGATATTCTAAGCAATATGGACCGTATTGCGGATAACTGTGTGAGCATTTCCGAGGAGACATTAGACAATGTAAGACTCCTGAATCCTGAGGATCTCGGCCTGGGGATGAAGGCGGAGGCATGAGCTTGATCAGATCGATCCTAGAGCTTCATGTCTGGTGATTTTTATGCCGTGACAGGTAAATTACCGTAGATTTATACATATACTCAGGTTGGATTTTAATTACATGGGGGATGGGACTTATGCCATTGCCATGGAGCTGCTGTAGGATTAACGCTGAGAATAACAGAGGGACGGGTTTATGATTTACTGTGTGGAAGATGATGACAACATCAGAGAGCTTGTAGTATATACCCTGGATAGTACCGGTCTTCCTGCCAAGGGGTTTCCGGGCGGGAGAGAATTTGAAGCGGCAGTGCAGAATGAGCTTCCGGAGCTTGTGCTTCTGGACATCATGCTGCCCGGGGAGGATGGGATCTCACTGCTCCGCAGGTTCCGGGCATCTGCCGCGACCAAAAACATTCCCGTGATTATGCTGACTGCCAAGGGCGCGGAATATGACAAGGTGCAGGCACTGGACATTGGGGCGGATGATTATGTCACAAAGCCCTTTGGTATGATGGAGCTTGTGTCCCGCATCAAGGCGGTACTCCGGAGAGCGAACCGAAGTAGTTCTGGATCCCCGGATATGCTTGAGGTAGGAAGCATTCGCATGGATACCCGGAAGCATCTTGTGAATGTGGACGGGCAGAACATTGACCTTACGCTTAAGGAATTTGAGCTCCTTAACAAATTTATGATGAATACCGAGGTTGTGCTGACGAGGGAGCAGCTGCTTACGGACATCTGGGGCTATGATTTCAATGGCGAAACGCGCACGGTGGATGTGCATGTGAGGACGCTCCGGCAGAAGCTCGGAGCAGCGGGCGACATGATCCAGACGGTTCGCGGTGTCGGATATAAGCTTGTGGAGTGATGGGCTTTATGAAATCAATGCGTAAAAAAATCCAGTCAAGCATGCTGCTGGTGGTGTTGACAACGCTTGCCATCGCATATGCCATCACGCTCTTTTTTGTCTATGGTAGAGTGCGGACGCTCGCTGAGGAGGATGTCCGGTATGAGACGGAATATCTTGCCGCAGCGCTCAATATTTCCGGGGAGGGATTTCTGCAAGAGATGGATGCAGTGGAGCCGGGCAGCCGTCTTACGCTGATTGATACGGATGGAACTGTGCTTTATGATTCGGAGGAGCATGGCGAGCCTCTTGAGAATCATGGAGACCGACCGGAAGTGAGAGCAGCATTTGAACATGGGATCGGGCAGGATGCCCGCCGTTCCGATACGCTCCGGCAGGATATGTTTTATTGTGCAGAGCGGCTCTCGGACGGTAAAGTTATACGCATTTCAAAGCCAGTGCGGAGTGTTTTGTTTACTGCACTGGAAATTCTTCCGGTCATGCTGCTGATCGGCGCTTTGATGCTTGCCTTTGCAGCTTATGTCGCCAACCAGCAGGCAGAGCATCTGGTGGAGCCGATCAACCACCTGGATCTGGATGATCCGCTTAACAACAACGATACCTATGAGGAGCTGACACCGCTTTTGCATCGTATTGACGAGCAGAACCGGGCCAAGGATGCACTTGCGGATATGCGTAAGGAGTTTTCTGCCAATGTTTCTCACGAGTTAAAAACGCCGCTTACGTCCATTTCCGGCTATGCTGAGATTATCAGAGACGGACTTGTCAAGCCGGAGGATATTTCCAATTTTTCGGATCGCATATATAAAGAAGCCAACCGTCTGGTCAATCTGATCAATGATATCATGAAGCTGTCCCGCCTCGATGAAAATAAGATCGGGCTGGACTGGGAGAATGTTAATCTCTACGCGCTTGCCCGCGAGGTGATACAGCGGCTTGGACCGAGGGCTGCGGAATTTGATGTCCGGGTGACATTATCCGGGGAGGATTGTACGATCCGCGGAATCCGGCAGGTACTGGATGAGATGATCTATAATATTGTAGAGAATGCCATCAAGTATAATAAAAAAGGCGGCAGTGTGGAGGTCTGGGTCGGAAAGGATATTTCCGGTAAAAAGCTTGTTGTATCGGATACCGGCATCGGCATCCCGGAGGCCGAGCAGAACCGGATCTTTGAGCGTTTTTACCGGGTAGATAAAAGCCGTTCCAAGGAGCGGGGCGGTACCGGACTCGGACTCTCCATCGTAAAGCATGGCATCGAGCTGCACCATGCCAGGATTTCCCTTCACAGTGAGCTTGGCGTCGGAACTACGATCGGTATCATCTTTAACGAGGATGTATAAGGCCGGGCTGGACGTGCTTGGCTGAGAGTCAGCCATATGGATGGAATGCGCGCCGAGGCAGCCATCCTCTCCCGTCAAATTTTAATTTTGAGGCTATGAGATTCTGTGTTAAGATATAGTATAATTTGAGAGAGCTTCCTATTGGCAGACATCAGGAAACTCTTTTTATGAGGTATGTATGGATAAGCAGAATCAACAGAATGAGTCGGATCAGACCACGATCCGTAAGCATATTGACGAGATCCGCAGAATCGGAAACATTCGCGAGGAACGGGTGCCGATCCAGGCAGATATTTATAATCTCAAAGACCCCGAGATTAAGGCACAGCAGGATGCGTTTCGGCAGAGGGTCGAGACGGAAAAGCTGGACCAGAAGCTCGCGGAGAAGCAGAAGCTGGAGGAGCTGGGGCTCACAGAGGAGGAGTATCGTAAGGCACAGCAGGATGCGGCCCGGAAAGAGCAGGAGTCACAGCTTGAGAAGCTTCAAAGCGTAAAAAAAGAGGAGCAGCTGGAGCGTCTCCGGATCCAGCGGGAGGAAGCCATGAAAACCTGTACCCGTGGCAAGTCCCGTAAGGCAAAGCACCTTGAGGAGGGTGATCTTGAGGAGGAGTCTCTGGATCTGGAGGAGCCGGTAGAACGCCCGGCGGAGAATTTGCGTAAAAGCGCGGTGGAAGGTCCGGCAGGAGACATAGCAGCAAATCCGCCCGAAGCGGAGGCAGTACGACCAGTAGAGATCGATGAAGCTTCGGAACAAAGGGCTGATACAACATCAGATCAAAACACGGTTCCGGCATCAGAGAAACCAATCCGGGAGCTTGCCGAGGAGTTTGATAAGGCCGAGGCGATCCGCAGGCGGGAGCTTTCTGAAAATAAAGCGCAGGCAGAGATTGACGCCAGGGCAAAAGAAGCAGAAACCAGGGAGCAAGAGCAAAGAGAGTACCAGGACCAGCTTAAGCTTATGGCGGATCTTCAGAGGTGGAATAAGGAGGATCAGGACAGGGCTGCCCGGGAGCAGTCGGAATATGAACGGAAACGCGCGGAATCAAGGCGGCAGGAGCAGATGGAGCAGCTTCGGATGCAGAAGCGCACCCGCAAAAAAGGTGGATATACAGAAGCGGAGGCAGACACAGACCCGGATGCAAGTAACAAGCGCCCTGAAGCAGCCGCTGCTCATGACACCCCGATTCCGGCATCCACTGTATCCAAAGAGACCGGGGGACACCGCCCGCATGGCAGGATGGTGAAACGTGTCACAAATCATCCGGCAATCGGTGGAACCGGAACGGAATTTGAAGCTTTAGAGGAAGCCGGGTCCGAGACCGGAATGAACCATACATCCGTAAGCGCTGGAGAGAGTCAGAGGATTGCGCCGTATCCGATCCGGGCTGACCGCCACACAGGGCATATTAAGGAGGAGTTTTGGGATCATACCGACGAGGGACATCATCCGGGCATGGTAGTCTTAGCTGTGATCGGTGTTGTGCTTTTGCTCGAAGTGGTTTTTACACTACTGTTTACATTCAATGCAGGTTTCCGGAAAAATGCCGAAGGGTTTATCAACTGGGCTGGACCGCAGATCCCCGGGGTGCGCCATTTTTTTCCGGACGACGCTGGCACGGGAAACGGTGACGGCGATGCGCAGGCCGCGGGTGACGCAGATGGCAGCGGTGCGGAAGAGGCAATGGACGGCGCGGTCAGGCTGATGTTTGGCGGTGATGTTTACCTCTCGGAGTATGCCCTCAACGCCTATCAGAGTAAGGGCGACATCACCGGAGTCGTATCTCAGGACTACCTCGACGCAATCAGCCATGCGGACTTTTTTATGGCGAATGAAGAATTTCCGTTCAGTACCCGCGGGGACGCGGCGGAAAACAAGCAGTATACATTTAGAGTGGATCCTGCGCATGTAAATATTTTAAGTGAGATGGGCCTTAAGCTTGTGACGCTTGCCAACAATCACACGCTGGATTATGGAGAGGACGCGCTTGGGGATACCATTGAGACACTGGAAAATGCCGGGATTCAGTATGTCGGCGCCGGCAAGAATCAGGAGCTTGCGAGACGCCCGCTGATTCTGAATATCAAAGGCAAGACCTTTGCATTTTTTGGCTGCACCAGAGTCATGCCGGAAATCGACTGGGCTGCGGGACCAAATGAACCGGGACTGTTTTCGGCTTATGACAATGCAGAACAGCTGACCAAGGAAATCAAGGATGTCCGGCGGCAGGTGGATTATGTCGTTGTGTACATGCACTGGGGCGAAGAGCGGGCGGTGCAGCCCAACTCGGTGCAGACGGACATGGGACATGCACTGATTGATGCCGGCGCAGATCTCGTGGTTGGAGCGCATCCGCATGTGCTGCAGGGAATTGAATACTACAATGGCAAGCCGATCGTATACAGCCTTGGAAATTTTGTCTTCGGAAGCTCGATCCCAAGCACCGCGCTGCTGGAAGTGACCTTTGGAGCGGAAAGCGGAAACGGGGAAACCGAAACAGAAATGGAGTCCGGGTCAAGGTCCGAGGCGGCTTTGACAAAATCAGCCGGACAGTCATCGATGACTTCTAAAAATAAGAAGCAGAAGTCTTCTGAGGAAGATGCGTCCGGACTTAAGCTTCGCATCCTTCCGGGGACTTCCTCTAACGGAAGCACAGTGATGCTGACTGACGCAGGAGACATAAGTAGTGCCTACGACGCCATGGAGCAGATCTCCAACGACATTTCCGTAGATGACGAGGGATATGTGCATGAGGGAGCTGCTTTGAGATCAACGGGAAGTGCCGAGGCAGGCACAACACTGGCGCCAAGCCGCATAGCAGCTGCGAACTGAAGCATAGACTGAAATTTTTGCAAGTGAAAGTCATTGAAGTTTTGTGTATATTATGATACACTTTTTAAGCTTTTGTCGGTTAGAATTGTGCCGTGGAGATGGACGGGACATTTATTTATTTCTGAGGGAAGAGTCTCTGAAACTATGGGCTTCTGTCCTCTTTGGATTCTAGTTTTACCATACGGATCGTGTTATCCGCAGGGATTGCATGTATGCAATGACTTTTATGTCATGCTTATGCGTACAAAATGTGCAGTGGTGCCGTTTGGGGACAGCAAAACCAGATCCATAGACAGGAGAAAACGCTTCAGAATCAATCAGGAGGATAAATGTTAAGTGGATTAAGTTTCCTGTGGGAGGGAATCCTTGCCGTGACATGGCAGCAGATTGTCATGTACATCGTCGGTATCCTGCTCATCTGGCTCGCCATCAAAAAGGAATACGAGCCATCACTTCTTTTGCCAATGGGATTTGGCGCAATTCTTGTCAATCTGCCGGGAACTTCGGCAATCAATCAGATGATGGAGGGCGTGGGAGAGACCCACGGCATCATCCAGTGGCTCTTTGAGAGCGGAATTGCAGCGTCCGAGGCATTCCCGTTACTTCTGTTTATCGGTATTGGCGCGATGATTGATTTCGGACCGCTGCTTGCCAATCCTAAGATGTTCCTTTTTGGCGCCGGCGCACAGTTCGGTATTTTCCTTACCGTTGTTGTTGCCGTGCTGCTGGGATTTGATCTTAAGGATGCGGCTTCCATCGGTATCATCGGTGCTGCGGATGGTCCGACCTCGATCCTTGTTTCACAGGTTCTGCATAGTAATTACATCGGACCGATTGCTGTTGCGGCGTACAGCTACATGGCGCTTGTGCCGATCATTCAGCCGATGGCGATCCGCATGGTTACGACCCGGAAGGAGCGTCTGATCCGGATGGAGTATCGTCCGGGTTCCGTGTCCAAGGCAACGAAGATTGCATTCCCGATCATTGTTACCTTTATTGCAGGCTTTGTAGCACCGGACTCGGTTTCTCTTGTTGGTATGATCATGTTTGGAAATCTGATCCGGGAGTGCGGCGTACTGAACTCTCTGTCACAGACCGCGCAGGATGATCTTGCAAATCTCATCACCCTGCTGCTCGGTATTACGATTTCCTTCTCTATGAGAGCAGAGCAGTTTGTACAGGTTTCCACGATCCTCATCATGGGACTCGGACTGGTGGCGTTTATCTTTGACTCCATCGGCGGGTGCCTGCTTGCAAAATTCATCAACCTTTTCTCTAAGGAAAAGATCAACCCGATGGTTGGCGCAGCCGGCATTTCTGCATTCCCGATGAGCGCGAGAGTCATCCAGAAGATGGGACTCAAGGAAGATCCGACCAACCACCTTTTGATGCATGCGATTGGTGCCAATGTTTCCGGACAGATTGCATCCGCGGTTGCGGGTGGTATCATCCTTGGATTTTTCCGATAAAAGAGAGGTGTGACTATGAGTGCAAATTTACTTCAGGCGCTGAACATCATGTGGCAGGGCATGGCCGGTCTGTTTATCGTGATGATCCTCATCGCACTGATCGTGTATTTCCTGGGAAAGACAGGGAAGTGATTTTACAGGTAAACTAGTAGAGGTCATCCGATTCTCCGCGGTTTTGCGGATTTCGGATGACTTTTTTCTTCACTTCACCGGGAAGATTTCATCCATTTTAGCAAGAAGTTACTCATTCGGATGAATTTAACGCCGAGCGGGTTACGATCCTCCCCGGTTAAGCCTTAATCTTAAAAAATCATATTGAAAATCCGATCAGAATATGGTATATTGTGGAAGTTGCCACAATGGCTCAGTTGGTAGAGCAACGCATTCGTAATGCGTAGGTCGCCGGTTCAAGTCCGGCTTGTGGCTTTTTTTATTACCATAAAGGCATCATCATAAAAGTGCAGTTGGAGAGCGATTCTCTTCAGTCGCATTTTTTATTTGCTTTTGGGACCATGTGCATAATACCCTTGTCTTTTAAAACAAAAATTACTCGATACTACTCTAAAATTACCTGCGCTGAAAATAATGGTAAAAACTTAAATCCGTAACCTATGTGACGGAAATCCCAGGGAATCTGCGGTAGCATAATACTACAGGGAGGGAAATGACATGAGAGAAACCGCAGGAAGGATTTTCAAAATCGCAGAAGACAATCGTCCCGTGCCGGGATGCACCATCTCCAA
This sequence comes from Oribacterium sp. HCP28S3_H8, assembly GCF_052064775.1. Taxonomy (NCBI): domain Bacteria; kingdom Bacillati; phylum Bacillota; class Clostridia; order Lachnospirales; family Lachnospiraceae; genus Oribacterium; species Oribacterium sp. HCP28S3_H8. Next base: position 297,540 of record NZ_JBQHUZ010000004.1, read on the forward strand.
GCTTGTGAGCGACGAACACGACTTTGGTATCACGTACTTCTCGATGGGAGCCGGTACCCGGATCAGCGCCGAGAGCTATGCTTATCCGAAGCTCATCTATATGGAGGAGGGAAACGTCGAGACGATTGGAGCAGGCGCGGAAAGCCTTCATTCGCCGGTACTTGCCGCCGGGGAGCTGCTGGTAACTCCGGTCAATATCCCGATCGGCTTAAGGACCGGCAAAGAAGCCGTGTATACAGAGATCACACTCAAGGAGGATGCCAAGATGAATGAGATTTTAAAATCCGGCAGTGTTTTTAAATTAAAAGAGCTGCTCCCGTATCAGGAGGGAAAAATTGTCAACATGGATCTGATCGACGAGGATCACCTGACACTCGCACTCATGAGCTTTGATCAGGGAACCGGACTCAGCGAGCATGCGGCGCCGGGCGAGGCACTGATCTGGGCGCTGGATGGAGAAGGCGTCATCGGATATGAGGGAAAGGAATATACCCTGCATGCAGGCGACAATTTCAAGTTTGATAAAAACGGCCGCCATTATGTTAAAGCTGTCAACAGCCGCTTCAAGATGGCACTGCTCCTCACCATGTGAGTAAGCGCGACATCTTACGGTTGATCACATAGATACCATTCATTTTAGGAGGCAATTATGAAGTATGTTGTAAATGACACTTGTATTGGCTGCGGTATGTGTGAAGGCACTTGCCCGGAGGTTTTTAAGGTTGGTGATGACGGCGTTGCGCACGCAATCGCGGAAGAAGTTCCGGCAGGCGCAGAAGAGAGCGCTGCTCAGGCAATGCAGGACTGCCCGGTAGGCGCCATCGAGGAGGCTTAATCCGGGTCTGCCAGTTTGGCGGAAGCGAATGCCTCCGGTCCGGAAACATTCGCAGCACCAAGATAAACTGAAAAACTCATAATGAAAAGGTCGTCAAATGGCGGCCTTTTTTGTTGTCTTGAAATATAAAAATTTACTGAAATATCTGCTATAATGTTTCCTTGCAGATCTTGTTCTGTGATATAAAGTATACGGATTCGTATTGTGACATCAGAGCATAAAACGCAGGGAATCCGGAAGGATGGCATCTATTGAAACATAAGATTAAGCAGCTGGAAAAAATTTCACGTTTTGGCGCTCTGGCAACACTTACAACGCTTACGACGTATCTTTACGGGATCAAGCCGGGAGAGGACCGGGGACGCCGCATGAAGCCATTTGAAGAAACCTATATCGCGCATCGTGGCTTTTTTAAAAACGGTACGGATCATCCCGAGAACTCCATGCCTGCGTTCCGGCGCGCCATCGCCCGGGGATTTGGAATTGAGATGGATGTGCAGATGACGACAGACGGGCATCTGATGGTTTTTCATGATGAAAATATGAAGCGGATGTGCGGCACAAACCGGAAGCTCTGGATGTCCAGGTTCCGGGAGGTGCGGCAGGAGACGCTGCTTAATTCCGGGGAGCATATCCCGGAGCTTCAGACGGTCTTGAATGTCATTGCCGGCAAAGTTCCGCTTGTGCTTGAGATCAAGCCGGACGGCGACTGGAAAAAAACCGCACGGGAGGTTGCCAAGGTGATGGACCAGTATCATGGGATCTGGTGCATGGAAAGCTTCCATCCGCTGATTACGGCATGGTTTCGCTTCCACAGACCATATGTGCTGAGAGGGCAGCTTGCCACAAATTTTTTTAAGGATGAGGAAAATCAGCCAAGGATCGCGCAGTTTGCGCTCAGTAATCTCCTGTTTAATTTCCTTGCAAGGCCGGATTTTATTTCCTATAATCATAAATATTTTAACCAGTTCTCGTACCGCCTGATCCGAAAGCTTTTTCCGGTAGAGAATTTTGCCTGGACAATTCATACGCCGGAGGAGCTTGCGCAGGCACGAAAGCATTTCCAGGTTTTTATATTTGATGGATTTGATCCGACAAAGAGTTGAGCGGATTATATATTATAAAAGGATTATAAAAAGGATTTGACTTATGAATATTTCTTCATACCAGATTCCGGTATTACTCAGTAAAATGACAGAGACAGCTAAGGCGTCAGCCGCTGCAGCAGAAAAGAGCATAGTTGCAGGTGGAAATGCAGTTACTGTAGCGAGTACTGCGGCAGCTGGAAGTACAGCTGTTGCAGAAAGTACAGCTGCGGCACAGACAGACCTGCGTAGACAATTGCTGGATACGATCAAGGCTGTTAACCCTCTCAACCTTTTCATGGAGATTCTCTATGTCTGCGGAGTGGTGCTCTTGATTTATGCGCTCATGCAGCTGGTCCCGGGATTTCAGCAAAATGATGAGAGCTTTAAGAAACGCGGCTTTAAGTTCCTTGTGATTGCCGTGATTCTGATCCTCATCGGGAAATTTATAAGATTTTGAGAAAAAAAGCAGCCGATCATCCGACTACACGCGATTTTGCGACTTTCGGATGACTATTTTTTAAATTCCCCTTAAATCGGATGAACATTCTCTGTAAACGGGCTTGTTTAAATTGCATAGGGATGATTACAAATTTCTTACAGATTATCTTTCCGGCATGTCAGAAAATTAAAATTCCTGGTGCAAATGTTACGATATTAAAAGTTTTCTTGTAATTAAAACGGCATAAGTGTAAAATACGAAACAGTTAATTCTCAGGAAAGGTCTGTTTGCAGATGAAACGATCAAAGAAACTTGCGCTGCGGGTGGCAGGAACTGCTGCCGCAATATCGACAATCATGGCGGCACCGGCATTCGCAGGACGGTGGCAGATAGGCTCCGGCAAAAATGCGGGGAAGTGGTGGTACAACAATCAGGATGGGACATACGCTAAAAACGGGTGGTCCTGGATTGACGGCGATGACGATGGCGTTGCCGAGTGCTATTACTTTGACAGCAATGGCTGGCTTGTTACAGGCAGACAGACTCCGGACGGCTATGCAGTCAATAAAAACGGCGCCTGGGTAGAAAACGGCGTGATCAAGACGGAGGATGTTGCGGGTGCGCAGAATGTTGTCCTCACCTCCGGAGCCAACGAGATTTCCCAAGGCACGATTGAGCTTGGATCAGATATGGCTCTTGGTACGGAGGAGAGCGCACTTCTTCAGCAGGAGGAGATTGAGGAGGATGCCGCCGAGGCGACAGATAAGGCCAATGCAGTTGAGGCGGGTAGAGCACCGACGGACAATACTTCCGGTTCCAAGGACAACTCTAAGGACAGCTCCAAAAACTCCGGAAGTTCAGATAGTTCCAAGAACAGCAGCAAGGATACAAGCTCCTCTGCAAATAGCTCATCCGACGCAGCGAATGCATCCGACCAGTACAGCGGTCCGGGTGCGGGAGGCTCGGGAAGCGTAGTATCTGCCAGTGGTCCGGCAGGTGGAAGCAGCAAGACGAGTAGCAAGTCCGGTTCTAAGAAATCGGTCGGCGGAAGCTCTGCTGAGCTGCCGAAGGCACAGGCGACGGAGCTTGTCGAGTATGCACGTTCCTATATTGGAGAGCTGCCATATGTCTTTGGCGGCACTTCTTTGACAAGCGGTACAGACTGCTCCGGATTTACGCAGTCCGTTTACCGGCACTTCGGGATCAACATTCCGAGAGATTCACGTTCGCAGTATGCATCTGCAACCAAGATTTCCGCATCGGAATTAAAGCCGGGCGACCTTGTGTTCTATGCAAGCGGTAGTTCGCCAAGCAGTATTTACCATGTGGGTATTTATACCGGTAATGGTACTATAGTGCATAATACGCACAGCGGTGACTATGTAAGAGAGCATGACGTGTTCTATGCCACCCCATATGCGTACGGCAGATATACAAAATAAAGAAATTAATATTCACAATTTCTTAATTTGTATTGCATACCATGCCGGGCTATAATCCCATTAGCCTTGGTACTACCTGATTTTCGGATGGAGATCCGGGCGATACAATCAATCAAAGATTAGAATATAAACAAAAATCCGTGCCGGGCAGCATGGATCATGATGGAGGTTTTAAATGAAAAGATTTGCTTTAAAGGCTGCTACAGCTGTTGCTATGCTTTCTATGCTGGCTTCTGTACCGGCAATGGCTAACTGGAATCAGGGCACAGGCGCCAATTCCGGCAAATGGTGGTATCAGAATGCAGATGGCTCCTATCCATCCAATACCTGGCAGTGGATTGATGGCAATAATGACGGTATAGCTGAGTGCTATTACTTTGACGCACAGGGCTGGATGCTTGCCAATACCAAGACACCGGACAACTATGATGTGAATGCAAATGGTCAGTGGGTTGTCAATAATTCGGTACAAACCAAGACGAGTGCTGCAGCCAAGAGGAACGGCATTGTCAAGAAGTACCACAAGGTTAAGGGATCTGCCAGCACCTCCAAGGGTATTGCACCAATCAAAGGAGAGGTTACAGATCAGTATAACTTTACTGCGATTCAGAATCAGACAGACTCCAATGCAGCAGCTTCACAGTCTGTGGATGAGGACTGATTTTAACTCGCTTGCGCTTCCCGGATGATAGATCAATTGCGGACTCAGCGTGAATCACGGGTTCAGCGGAGAACTGTTAACAGAAGGCTGATGGAAAACTTTGGCGGCTATCACATTTAAGCTACGGCTTGGGTGTGGCAGCCGTTTTTTATTTAAATTTCAAATGTTTGGATGATGCATAGATACCACAAGAATATGTGCCGGTACTTGCAATCTGTTAGCAAATATAGTATATTGTTGATGGTTAGTAAAAGCTAACAGCGTTGGCTGCCTAGGCAGCAGAGGACAAGGAGGCAATTATTATGTGGAATAATACGGAAATAGAAAAAGTCGTTGGCCGGCAGATTATTGACAGCCGTGGAAATCCTACGGTTGAAGCCGAGGTTATTTTAACGGACGGATCCGTTGGTCGCGGTGCATCCCCTTCCGGAGCATCTACCGGTGAGTTTGAGGCGCTGGAGCTGAGAGACGGAGATAAGACAAAGTTCGGAGGCAAGGGCGTTTCCAAGGCAGTGGAGAATATCAATACCATCATCGCCCCGGCACTTGAGGGAATGGATGCATTTGACACCTATGCCATTGATGGCAAGATGTTTGAGCTGGACGGAACCAAGGACAAGTCCAAGCTTGGTGCCAATGCGATCCTCGCGGTTTCCATCGCTGCAGCCAAGGCTGCTGCCGCAAGCCTCGGGATCCCGCTGTATCGCTTCTTCGGCGGTGTGCAGGGCAACAAGCTTCCGGTTCCTATGATGAATATTTTAAACGGCGGCGTACACGCAAGTAATTCCGTAGATACACAGGAGTTTATGATTATGCCGGCGGGCGCTTCCAGCTTCCAGGAGGGACTTAGATGGTGCACAGAGGTGTATCATGCATTGCAGAAGCTTCTGAAGGAAGAAGGCAATACAACCGCTGTCGGCGATGAGGGCGGTTTTGCTCCAAACCTTAAGGATGATGAGGATACGATTGAGCATATTCTGGCTGCCATCCGCAATGCAGGATATGAACCGGGCAAGGATTTTGTGCTTGCAATGGATGCGGCATCATCCGAGTGGAAGTCCGAGAAGGGTAAGGGCTTCTATCATCAGCCGAAGTCAGGACGTGATTTCACTTCTGATGAGCTGATTCAGCATTGGAAGAGCCTTGTTGAGAAGTATCCGATCTACTCGATTGAGGATGGTCTTGACGAGGAGGACTGGGAAGGCTGGCAGAAGATGACTCGTGAGCTGGGGGACAAGGTTCAGCTTGTGGGAGATGATCTTTTTGTTACCAATACAGAGCGTCTTGCAAAGGGCATCAAGCTTGGATGCGGCAACAGTATCCTGATCAAGCTTAACCAGATCGGTTCGGTTTCCGAGACTCTGGAGGCAATCAAGATGGCACATAAGGCAGGGTATACTGCCATTGTGTCTCATCGTTCTGGTGAGACAGAGGATACGACGATTGCAGATCTTGCGGTTGCACTCAACACCTGCCAGATCAAGACCGGCGCACCTTCTCGTTCCGAGAGAGTTGCCAAGTACAATCAGCTTCTGCGCATTGAGGAGGAGCTCGGCAGCAGCGCCCAGTACCCGGGATTCGGCGCATTTAACCGGAAGTAAGATAAAGTTAAGTAAAAACTTCTCCGTGCAAACGTACCCGAATCAGCGGCTTAAAAGTGCTTGGCCCGCTGACTATTCAGCGGATTTTCGGCCTATAGAAAAATAATTTGCAAACGTACCCGAAAAAGTATTCAGAATTCGGGTACGTTTTTCTTACCTTGCGAATATAGGCCGAATGACCTTTAAGAATTATCGTATTAAGGATAGTTTCTCTTTGATTTCGGCTGCGATTCGGGTACATTTGATTAGATCGTCGCATATAGGCCGAAACCTGCATCAACAGGTTTATAAAAACCATAAGTGGTATGTTTGACCAAATCATGACATATAGACCAGAACCCGGAACTGAAACAGCTCCCTTTCAAACTAAAGCTTCCGTCGTGGAGATAAGATAGCCACGGTAAATTCATGCTTTCAGCAGACGTCCATCCCCAATGAAGCTAAATTTGAAGGGGAGGTAGTTTCTTGCCTCGCGGGTAATGGCTTCTCGGAACGGATTTTCGGCCTATGATGACGTTTCTTTGGAAACGTACCCGAATCAGCGGCTTAAAAGTGCTTGGCTCGCTGACTTTTCAGCGGGTTTTCGGCCTATAGAAAAATAATTTGCAAACGTACCCGAAAAAGTATTCAGAATTCGGGTACGTTTTTCTTACCTTGCGAATATAGGCCGAATGACCTTTAAGAATTATCGTATTAAGGATAGTTTCTCTCTGATTTCGGCTGCGATTCGGGTACATTTGATCTGATCGGCGCCTATAGACCGAATCCGGCATCCATTAAGGTTTATAAAAACCATAAGTGGTATGTTTGACCAAATCATGACATATAGACCAGAACCCGGAACTGAAACAGCCCCCTTTCAAACTAAAGCTTCCGTGGTGGAAATAAGATAACCACGATAAATCCATGCTTTCAGTAGACGTCCATCCCCAATGAAGCTAAATTTGAAGGGAAGGTAATTTCTTGCCTCGCGGGTAATGACCACCCAAAAGCAAGTTTAATCATCTATGAAGATAAATTTGAAGGGAAGATAGTTTCTGCCCCGTAGGTAATGACTTCCCGCATGCAGCGAGGCGGTATTTAATCCTCCGCAGCGGCTGTCTCTCCATACAGCCACGTGTGGAGCAAAGCTGCATTCGCATCATAATCCACCGACAGCATATCCGCACCGTGGATCTGCTTCTCACGAAACGTGCCATCCTGAGGTACCCGATACGTGCCGCCGATTGTCATTTTCCGCGAAACAATCGCATAAATATAGCCTAGAATTTCCGCATTTGTCATGTCCGTCTGCACATATGGCAGTGCCTCATTGGAAAGTCCGAAAAGATGAATCAGGCTCATGCTCCGCGCCTTGTCAAACACCGTTGTGATAAGCTTCCGCTGGCGGGCGGTGCGGTCATAGTCGCTCTGCCCGAGGTGCCGCATGCGCGCGTACGCCAGGAGCTCCGTCGCATGCAACGTGTTGGCACCGGCATGAAATTTTCCATAAAGCGGATCGTCCTTCGGGAGCGGATTGTGACTTTCATCCGAGTTTAAATACCTGGCTTCATCCTCAGAGAGTCTGATCTCAATCGGTCCCAGGACATCCAATGCCTTTACAAAACCATCAAATCCCATCACAATGTTGGCATCGATCGGAATCCCGAAATTCCGTTCAATTGTCTTGTCGAGAAGCTGCGTGCCACCAAGCTCATAGGCAGCATTGATCCGGTTGTCCTTATACCCCGGGATGTCAATGTACATGTCACGCATAAAGGACACGAGTGTAATCTGATTGGTCTCATGGTTGATACTCGCAAGAATCATGGAATCTGAACGATGCTCCGTGGTGTCAGCGGACTGCTGGTCCTCACCGATCAGCAGGATGTTGGAGACTCCTTTATCATCGACAATATCCTTGTCCACCTTGCTCAGATCCACCGCAGTGGCAGGTGTCTCGCTTCGGATCAGCCCGGAATCTGTGACCACTCGTGTACTGTCTGCCGGGGAGATCCGCTGAATGCGCCCGAGGAAATAACTAAGCCCGCCATAGCATACAAGCACTGCCGCGATAAACGTGCCGATCAGAACTTTCATCCAGGTCTTCATAAATAAAATCCTTTCTGTTTCGTAGGCGGAACCCCACTACCTTTAGGTGGTAGGAGGAGTCCTGTTTGGGTAGTTGACTCCAAACCTCCTCTGCATCCCTGCAAATGTCTATTGCTTAATAATATCACGCAGGAAATGACTTATATAGAAATGGCATATAAATAGGAAGAAAATGCGAAATGAGTATAAATATTTCTTTAAAGAATAGTTTCTCTTGAATTATCTTATTGTTTCTATTAAAATATGAATCAATAGCATGGCTGTTATAAATTTTGTAAATTTCTAAAATAAGCATTTCCCAAATTTTATCATAGAATATCATTCCATAAAATTTCAGATTATTTCAATCCTTCCATATAGGAATGGATAAGCATTCGCTTGACGCAAATTATAAACAAAGCCATGGATCTTTTGAAATTTCATTTTCCAGACCAAAATGCTTCAGATGAAAACACCATAAACAAAAATGGAGGATAATTTTATCAAAACGAGCGCATCATCTCAAATCATAAGAATTCTCAGTATACGTAAAAGAGAAATTGAACTCGAAAATCAAGCACTAATGGAGTATCTGCGGCAGGCTCCGGATGGAAAGCTTCTGTGCACAAAGGATACCAAAAAAGGAAAGACGTATTGCAAATGGTACCAGGTTCCGCATGGAAATCACGGAAAGCGAATGTATATTTCCAAAGAGAATCGCGAATTAGCAGAAGCATTGGCATTCAAGGGTTACAGCGCTGGAAAGCTTAAAGATAATGCGGTGGAGCTTAAGCAGATCAAATGTTTCATGGAAAAGTTGAATGGGAAATCGGCAGTGGAAAAATATCTGGAACGTGCGCCGGAATATTTGTCGCTTCTTAAGTCCAGTCGGTTTACGGCAGATTTTTCAGGCGATGAGGTTTCGTATGGCAATTTGAAAGAGGAACTCAGGGAATGGTCGCAGGCAGAATACCGATCCAATCCCAATCATCCGGAACATCTTGTCTGCAAAACACCAAACGGGGGATATGTTCGGTCTAAGTCAGAGCTTTTTATTGCCACATTTCTACAGATGAATCACATTCCTTATCGTTATGAAGCGGAGTTGGAACTCGGCGATGAAATAATATATCCGGATTTCACCATTCGACATCCTAAAACAGGTGCGACTGTGATTCTGGAGCACTTTGGGCTCTATGACAATGACAGATATTTTGAGAGCTTTCTTCGGAAGCTGCGGGCATATCGCCGCTGTAATTATATTCCTTACTATAATCTGCTAATGACATACGAAACGGATGATATTCCATTTGACAGTGCCCGCGTCAGCAAAATGCTGGAGTTTTATTTCCTTGAAGAGTAAACCTCGACTGCAGGATGGAAAACGCCTTGCAGGTTTCGGCCTATATGCGACGATCGGATCAAATGTACCCGAATCGCAGCCAAAATTAGAGAGAAACTATCCTTAATACGATAATTCTTAAAGGTCATTCGGACTATATTCGCAAGGTAAGAAAAACGTACCCGAATTCCGAATACTTTTTCGGGTACGTTTCCAAAGAAATGTCATCATAGGCCGAAAACCCGCTGAAAAGTCAGAGGGCCAAGCACTTTTAAGCCGCTGATTCGGGTACGTTTCCAAAGAAACGTCATCATAGGCCGAAAATCCGTTCCGAGAAGCCATTACCCGCGAGGCAAGAAACTACCTCCCCTTCAAATTTAGCTTCATTGGGGATGGACGTCTGCTGAAAGCATGGATTTACCGTGGCTATCTTATCTCCACGACGGAAGCTTTAAAGTGAAAGGGGCCGCTTCAGTGTCGGTTTCGACCTATATGTAATGGCTAGATTAAACATACTCACTTATGTTTTTTATAAACCTTAATGGATGCCGAATTCGGTCTATAGGCGCCAGGATTTGGTCAAACATACCCGAATATTGAATCCAAACCACAATATAGTTTCTCTTAAAAATACAAAAACCCGGTTGCATCCTCGGCATGATACGCTATTATAATAAAGATCATACAAAGGAGGATCAAAATATGCGCTTTTTAACCGGTAGTACCAATGGACATGGCAGTGATCCGCGCAAATCCGAACATCATATTCACAAAAGCAAAATCATTTTCGGCGCAGTCGTACTGGGCTTGGCACTTGTCGGAGGCGTCTGGCTCGGAAGCCAGTACCAGCAGCGGAAGCAGACCGAAGCCGCCAATGCCGCGTACCGCGAGACACTTGATACATCAACATTCAAGGATTCCACCAACACACTGCAGGACATTACCACGGAGGTCTCTCCAGACACCGGCAACGTCTATTATCGTGTGAATGACGTCGAGGCTCCGGGACGCCCACATTTTTTTGCCAATGACCACATCCGCTACGACGGCGTGGAATACCAGCGAAATACCGCAGTCAAGACCTATCTGATCCTCGGCGCCGATACCCGCGGTGATCTGGATGATCTGGAACCCGGCGACCCGTATGCAGAGGATGCCACCGATGCGATTTTTCTGATTGCGCATAACACCGCCAAGGATACCGTGCATGTACTGCAGATTCCGCGAGACACCATGACCCTTATCAATACCGTGGATACCAAAGGACGGATTGACGGACAGATCACGGATCACATTTCAAGAGCCTGGGCATACGGAAACGGCGCGGATTTCTCCGGACAGCTGTCCATGCAGGCCGTGAGCTGGCTTTTTGCGGGACTACCGATCGACGGATACCTGGCAGGCTCGATGGATCTGATTACAAGCTTGAATGATTTTGTCGGCGGTGTGCCCGTGACCGTCCAGGATGATTTCATGACCCGGGCAGATCCAGGCTTTGTAAAAGGTCAGACCGTCTCACTTCAGGGAGATCTTGCAGAGAAATATGTGCGCTACCGGGACATCACAGAAGACTTCACGGCAATGACCCGTATGAACCGCCAGAGACAGTACGCCATTGCGTTCTCGGATGTACTGCTCGCAAAGCAGAAAAAAGATAATAAAACTATTTCCAATATGTTTCAGCTGATTCAGGACCACATTCAGACCAATATGGATAAGGGACAGTATCTCAAGGTCGCGCTGGATATGGCAAATTCCGGACCGCTGGAAGACCAGGATTTTGAAACGATCCCCGGAGAGTCCCGGCAGGGAGAGGAGATCAATCCGGATACCAACCAAAACCAGATGTACGATCAGTTCTATCCGGATTACAAGGCACTTGATCAGCTGATTCTCGCCGATTTCTACAGAACCATCAGCTGAAAGGTATTGGGCATATACATTTAATGCACAAAATTAAGAAATTGTGTAATATTTTTCCTGATAAGGCTTGTAATCCAACCGCATCAAGTGTTAATATATGCAGAGGCGTAGATAAAATCGCAACACATGTGATTTGATGCGTTACATTTTTGAAGGGAGAGTAAAGGAAATGAAGAAATTTGCTACACTTACACTTGTTGCAATTATGGCGGTATCTTCCGTTATGCCTGCATTCGCAGCTGGATCAAAGTCCGGTCATATCGGAGCTACACACTCAGGTTCAGGCTCCGGATCAAGCGCAGGTTCAAGCGCTGTTACTACTACCAATACAGTTTCAGGCTCAGGCGCTGTAACTTATGCAAACCGTGCAGAGACCAACGGTCACTGGGTACAGAACGCTGATGGTACATGGTCCCTTACCAACGATGAGAAGGGTTCTGGAGTATGGACCGGCTGGGTTGTTAAGAACAATCAGTGGTACTACATCGGTGCCAACGGCAAGATGCTCGAGGGCTGGCAGCTTATCAATGGTACTTGGTACTATCTTGCAGCTAACCGCGCAGCTAATCAGCCGAAGGGATCTCTGTATCAGGCTAAGACCACTCCGGACAACTACACAGTTGACGGAAACGGCGCATGGGTTCGCTAATCTGATCCCAGCGGGACAATCATTCAGAGACAAAATCAAGACAGCAGAGAGTCTACTCCCCGCTGTCTTTCGTTCTGTCAAAGAAAAGAATTAAAAGAAATAAAATCAAGAGAAACAAAGGATTTAAAAGAATCAATGGAACGAAAGGAAGCTTCCGGGGATGTATGACATTCACTCCCACATAATCTATCATGTCGATGACGGCGCCCGCACACTGGATGAAGCAGTTGAGCTTGTTACATCTGATGCATCGCAGGGGGCGAAGCAGATGATTGCTACACCGCATTATAGTGTAGAGTATCCGCTGGACCCGGAAATTGTGCGTAAGAAGCTTGCGGAGCTTAAGGACAGGGTGCAGGAGGCAGGTCTCGAGGTCGAGCTTTATCCAGGCAATGAAGTCCTGTATTTTGACAGTATGATTGAGCATCTCAAGGAGAAACGCATTCTGACGCTTGGGGAGACCCGCTTTATTTTGATTGAATTTTATCCACTTGACAGTTATCAAAGGATCCTCACTGCAGTACGGAAGATCCGCAGGGCGGGATACCGTCCGATCATTGCGCATGCCGAGCGTTTCAAGAGTCTGCGGGAGCATGGACTCAGCGAAGTGATTTCCGAGGGCGCTTATATCCAGGTCTCCACGGAGCCGCTTGGAAGGTCCGGCATCAAGGCTTTGCTCGATGGAGAGAGCAGGTTTCTGCACCATGCAGTGAAGCAGCATCAGGTACATTTCCTTGGTACAGATATGCACCGCATGGACCGAAGACCTCCGGTATTGTCTGATGCCGTCCGATGGGTGAGAGACCACACCAGCCGCGACTACTGCGAGGAGCTCTTAAACGGGAATGGGAAACGGATGCTTCAGGACCAGGATTTTTTATAAAAGGATGAACATATGCCAGAAAACAACAACGTGATTGCCACACTCAACCGAGTACATACAGGCAATCCAGAAGATGACGAAATTGAAATTGATCTCGGCCAGCTGTTTTTTGCACTGCGGCAGAAGATAGTGTACCTGCTCCTAGCACTGGTACTCGGGCTTGGACTTGGATTCGGCGTGTCCCGGTTTGTGCTGACTCCGACCTATACCTCTACATCCATGATCTATGTCATGACCAAGGAGACCACACTGACATCCCTTGCGGACCTGCAGATCGGCTCCCAGCTGACCACGGACTATAAGGTCCTCATTACCTCCCGCACCGTCATGGAGGACGTAATCCAGAAGCTCGGGCTCGATATGGATTATAACCAGCTCCGCAGCAAGATCACACTGGAAAATCCGAGCAATACCCGTATTTTGAATATTTCCGTCCTCGACACGGACCCGGCGAAGGCTAAGCAGATCACGGACGCGGTTGCGGAGAGTGCCTCCAATTATATCGCGGACATCATGGAACAGGATCCGCCCAAGATCATCGAGTACGGCGAGGTACCGCTTAAGAAAACCGGTCCGCACAATAGCCGTAATGCAGTGATTGCCGGCGTGATTGCCATGCTGCTGGTTGCCGGATGGGTTACTATTGATACCATTACCAATGACACCATCAAGACCGAGGATGATATCGAGAACTACTTCGGCGTTCCGGTGCTTGCCGCGATCCCAAAGAAGGATCCGGAGGCTGCCCGCCGCGCAGAGAAGCAGGGAGAGAACTATCGGAGACATGAGCGGAAGGGAGGCAGACACTGATGCAGGGCACAAATAAAAAAACATTGTCCATGACATTTGACCAGACACCGGACTTCCGCTATTCCGAGGCACTTCGTACCCTCCGTACAAACCTTCTTTTTTCCGGCTCCAAGGTAAAGAACATCCTGCTTACCTCTACGCAGCCGAATGAAGGCAAGTCGACGGTTTCCATGGATCTTGCGCGGGTATTTGCAGAGTCCGGCAAGAAAACACTGCTGGTTGACGCCGACATACGGAAATCCGAAGTCGTGCAGGTGCATGATATCAAGGAAGAAACCGTCGGTCTGTCCCAGATCCTGACCGGACAAATCCCGGTTGAGGAAGGAATCTACTCAGTAGCGGAAGTTCCCAACATGGACGTCATCCTTGCAGGTCCGTACGCGCCCAATCCGACAGAGCTGTTTGAGGATGAGATGTGCGAGAAACTCTTTAACTATATCAAGAGCCTGCAGTACGACATTGTGATCATCGACACCGCACCGATTGGTACGGTTATTGATGCTGCCATCCTGACCCGCTATGCAGACGGTGCAGCCCTTGTATGCGAAGCAGAGGTCACCACACGGAGACTTCTCCAGAGAGCCAAGGAGCAGCTCGACCGCACCGGAATCCGCTTCCTCGGTGTGATCTTAAACAAGGTTAATATGTCCAAGAGCGGCTATTACTCAAGCTACTACAGCTACCATAAGTATGGCAAGAGCTACGGAAGCTACGGCTACGGCGGATACGACAACCCGGCACATGCAAGCAGTACCGATCGCAAGGGATAAATTTTCCTAGTTTCATTTATCCGGTTTACCCGGTTTCATTTCACCTGATTTAATAAGGAAAAGCATGAGGTCATCCGGGACCCGCGGTAGTGCGGATCTCGGATGACTCTTCTTAAATGAGGACAAAAAAATAAGCTTTCCGATTGGGAGCTTATGCAGGGTTAGATGTTGTATTTTAGATGGATAGGTTCGCTGCCGATAAAAAGCAGATACTCCAGCGGAACATGGAGGTGCGCCAGAACCGTGTGGAGATTCGTCCAGGAGAGGACCTCTGCACCGCGGAGGCTGAGATCATGGCGCAGTGTGGAGATGGGAATGCCGCTCGCCTCTGAGAGCCACACCTGTGAATGATGCTGTTCCGCGAGGAGATAGCGGATCCCGGCTACGATTCTGTCGCGGTCAGACTTGGTCAGACTCTCTGCAAGCCTCCGGTAATGCGCATCCGAGTAGCTTTTGTCCGGAAGCTCAGGCAAAATAATGCGACTTGGATCCGGGACATATTGTACAAGACGCATCGGATCCGTTTCACTTTCCAGCATCTTAAAAAGCACCGCAAGGAGACGCGTATTAACATCACCATTGCTCTCAAGAGCGAGACGCTCGCTGCGGCTGATCAGACCCTTCTCTTCCAGCTGGTACATCGTCTTCCCCATGTCGGCAAAAGCCTGAATCAGTTTCTGGTAATAAAACATATATATCTCTCCTTAATCTATAAAATCCTAATTGAAGCCAAAATCAGAAATCAAAATCCGAAGTTAAAATCCAAGGTCCAAATTGTAACCAAAATCCAAATATATTAAAATTTAATATTTGCGCGGCTGGAATTTAAGCAGTACATTAAGATTAACCAGGAATCCGGCGGATTTCACTGATTTTTTATACGCCTGGAAAAGCACGGATTTATGCGGTCTCCGGCATCAAAAAACAGAAAAGATGCCAACAGGCGGCATCTTTTTTAAAGATAATACCAGGTTCGGGGACTAGTGGCAAAAGATTGATTTCGAGAGAAATTTATTCTCCCCCGCGCAAATAAAAATTGATGGGGGAATGACTAAGGCCCTTCAAGCCAACGCTTAAAAACCTGACATTGTGTTCCAGGAGCATGTAGCCAAAGCAGGATAAGTGTGATACTCTTTATGTATCAGGACCCGGAAAGTACTAAATCTTTTTGTGATAATTACAGGAGAAATAGCGACCAGCATGCGCACAAAGGCAGAAAGGATATGGGGAACGTATGGAACATCATCCATTTTTATCTTTTGATAATGGTCTGGAAATAACTTATTCTGATATCAAAAAGAAAAAGAGCGGATCAGAATACGTGACCATTTATTTTGAACAGCCTAATAATGATGGAACAGATTTTAAGTCTGCACAGTGTAACTATCCGGGAGGCAGTTTTACGAATGTCATTGGCTATAATACAGAGGAATTACATCAACTGTGGGAGCATGTAGCCAAAGCAGGACTACTTGCATTGGAATTTCAGAAGGATCCGAAATATGCCTAAATGTTTTGAAGCCTATGGATATATCATTTTCTTTTGGAGTAACGAAGGATACCCCATGGAACCGATTCACGTTCACATAGGTAAGAAGATAAGTGCCAATAGTACTAAAATCTGGATTTTGAGTGATGGAAGTGCTGAGGTGGCAAATAATAATTCAAGAATTCCACTTAAGGATTTGAGAAAAATCCTTAAAATTATTGAAGTCTATAGTGATATGATTGTAGCAAAATGGCAACAGTATTTTGGAGAAAAAGCATTATTTAAGGATCAACTGCAGTAAAATATAAATTCTGAACTTTTTATAGTGCCATTATCTTATCCATCAGGTTGGAAGCAATCCTGCTTCTGACCTGTTTTTTTATGCGCAAAAATATCGTGTATTCCCGCGCATCCCGGCGCGCAAACCTCAAAAACCTGCCGTACCACAGCAACTTTTCAAACACCAAAACAAATGCTGGATATTTACGAGATTATATAAGTATTATACAATCTAAAACATATCCGGATATCCACTCATAAATGGCAAGGTTTAATCTACATTGAACCTTCATCTCACCAAAGGAGGACGGCTCTATGCCAATGAATACTTACCATTTAACCAGTAAGGTAAATCTCAACATCTTAATCCTGGACATCCTGAAACGCCGCACGGACCCGGAGCATCGGATCACGCAGCAGGATATCCTGAACGAGCTCCGTCAGCGGTACGCCATCAAAATCGACCGCCGTACCATCACCAATCAATACAGCTACCTCCGGGAACTTGGCTATGACGTATTTTCCGACACACATGGCTGCTGCCTTATGAACCCGGAGTTTCGCGCCGCAGATCTGAGACTCATGGTAGACCTCATCCACGCAAGCAGCATCCTGACAGATGAGGAGAAAAAGAAACTCAGCGCAAGACTTATGCCCCTCGGGCGGAAACCTGCAGAACTAATTACCCTGAGCCCTGCAGACAAAATCACTCCGGGGACCGCAGATCCGCTCAGCCTTACGCCGCAGACTCAACACCACAGCAGCCGGATCAGCAAGGCCCTCCCGGAAATCGAATCCGCCATCGAGAAACGCCGCATGCTGAGTTTTTTTGATAACATCCTTAGCTTTGACGGACGCCTCACACGCACCACACTTAACTCCAATATTGTAAGCCCATACCTCACCCTGATCGAGCAGAATCATTATTACCTCATCGCCTACGATGAAACCA
The DNA here is from genome assembly GCF_052064775.1 of Oribacterium sp. HCP28S3_H8. Taxonomy (NCBI): domain Bacteria; kingdom Bacillati; phylum Bacillota; class Clostridia; order Lachnospirales; family Lachnospiraceae; genus Oribacterium; species Oribacterium sp. HCP28S3_H8. The sequence continues at coordinate 314,773 of NZ_JBQHUZ010000004.1, forward strand.
GCAAACGCCTCCGAAGCTTCCGCATTGACCGCATGAGCGACATTTACCTGCTTCGTAAACCACGGACCGAGCTTCACAGCCTCCCGGAATACCGCGAAGGCCTGAATCTCCATAAAATCCGTGCATGCATACATGACTCGGATCCCGCGAGCCTTGTGCTTCTGCGAATGCAAGCTGCCCACAGGGACGCACTGACCGAGCGCATCGGCGAAAACTACCGGATCGAATCCATTCGCAAGAGTCCGCAAGGGAATGGTATGTCGGAGCTCCTCGTGCGTGTCCATGTCCCGGCAGCAGATGTTCTCAACTGGGCACTTCGATATCCGGACGAAATCGAAGTCCTCGAACCCGTGAGCCTCCGCCAGCAGATCTGCTTAAAAGCCCAGCGCACCCTGCAGCTGTACCGGCAGGGCGGAGACAGCGAAGATATGTACGCATAAGTAAGTAGAGAAATTGATAATAATATGATATAATCTTGGGACATAATGCAAGGCAAAAGCATTGTGTCTCTTTTTATGCTTGCAAATTAAGAGAAAATGTACTAGCATAATACGAGCATAAATAATTGATGGATAGAAGACAGGTGCCTTTTCTTCACTGAGCTTAACAAGCGCTTGCTTATGATTGTTTGTATTTCACACTATGGCATTCATTCACGGGTTGGTCAGCGATCGACAGGCGAGAGAATGATTAGACCCGCGGGTGAATGGAAGAGTAGGGACTGGAGTTCTTGGTAAGCATATGGTAGCGCATTTCAATTATAGAAGATTTACTGCTTTGGAATAGCAGGGTGAGATTATAGAGGGGGTAAAGAAAGTTAGGATGAAGATATGTTTAGTGGGCTCATCAGGTGGGCATTTAACCCATCTGTATATGCTTAAGCCATTCTGGGAAAAACAAGAAAGATTCTGGGTCACATTTGATAAAGAAGATGCAAAGAGCCTTCTCAAGGATGAGAGGATGATCCCCTGCTATTATCCGACAAATCGCTCCCTTAAAGGTCTTCTCATTAATACACGACTTGCATGGAAGGTGCTTAGAAAAGAAAAGCCTGATCTTATTATCTCTTCTGGTGCTGCCGTGGCGGTTCCGTTCTTCTGGCTTGGGAAAATGTTCGGAGCCAAGACGATGTACATAGAGGTCTTTGACCGTATTGATAAATCCACACTAAGCGGCAAATTGGTTTATCCAGTTACGGATAAGTTCATCGTTGAGTGGGAGGAAATGAAGAAAATCTATCCTAAAGCTATTAATCTGGGGAGTATATTCTGATGATATTTGTTACAGTGGGCACTCACGAACAGCCCTTCAATCGATTGGTACAAAAAATCGACGAATTAAAACGAGACGGTGTGATCACAGAGGATGTGGTGATACAGACTGGCTTCTCTACGTATGAGCCAAAGTACTGCAAGTGGCAGAAACTCTTTCCTTTTCAGGACATGGGAAAGTATGTAGAACGGGCCAGAATTGTCATTACTCACGGAGGTCCATCGTCTTTTATTATGCCTCTCCAGATTGGAAAAATTCCGATCGTCGTACCTAGACAGAGCAAGTTCAATGAGCATGTTAACGATCATCAGGTTCTCTTTGCAAGAGCTGTCAAGGAAAGATACGGCAATCTGATTGTCGTGGAAGATATTGAGAAGCTGGGAGATATCATAAAAGAATACGATAAATTGTCCGCCGGTATGCACGGTGGAGGAATGGATAATAATGCAAAGTTCTGTGAGAAGTTTGAAGAACTAGCTAATGAGCTGGTTGGTAACAATGGAAAAAAGAGATGAGATACAAAAATATCAAAAGGGCAATATCTTATTTGGGATTCATACGAACATTTCTCCCCATCATATCATTGAATTTTGATGCATCTATGAAAGGGCTTATTTTTCAAGATGAGGTTTCTAGTAATTATTTATCAGCATTTGATAGTCAGCAGAAGCTGCGGTCAATTAATTACCTGCTAAACGTAAGTCTTCCGTTTCGCTCGGTTTTTTATTTTAGATTATGGCATGAAAAGCATTACTTAGTTTATTACTTGTCTCAGATCCTGCTTAGAAATCATAAGATTGATATTTGGGGAGATATTGCAGGTGGGTTTGTAATTTACCACGGAGTAGGTGATGTAATAGTCTGCAATAAAGCGGGAAAGAATTTTAATGTGTATCAGAACGTAACTATAGGAAGAAATCCGAAAACCAAATCGGGGGGGGTGGACACTCCTTCATTTGGCGACAATGTAAGTGTTTATGCTAATGCTGTAGTTATAGGAAATATATCAATTGGAAACAACGTGTCAATCGGGGCAGGAGCAGTAGTAACGAAACCGGTGCCAGATAATTGCACTGTTGTGGGAAATCCGATGCGGATTATAAAAAAGAAAGACTAAGGCCCATTACGTGGTTATACAAGATGATGTTCGAAAGAGATAGGAGAGTATATGAGCTTTAAGAGCACCGTACAAAAGAAATTGAATAGTGGTAGCTCAATTAATGCCGATGAACTCTACCTTAAGATTAAACCATATAAGTATGTTTCCTTTGATATTTTTGATACTCTTGTCAAGCGCAATGTAGAAAATCCAACTGATGTGTTCAGACTAATGGAACGCATAGTTGGTAAAGGTTTTGCAGACAAGCGGATCAGAGCAGAAAGAGAGGCTAGAAAAGGTCTAGTAAATAGTGGCAGAAAGGAAGTAACTATGGAAGATATCTATAGTTACTTTCCTGCATCCGAAAGAAAGAAACTGAAAGATCTAGAGCTAAACACAGAATTTCAGCTTCTTATTCCTAACCGTCCTGTGATAGACGTTTACAATAGATGCTTGAAAGAAGGTAAAACGGTTTTTATCACATCCGATATGTATTGGCCACAGGAAACGACTGAGAGATTGCTCGAAAAAATAGGTGTTGTTTCGTATAAGAGGTTGTACCTTTCGAGTTCGAGGCAAGCCGTAAAAAGTGATGGTTCATTGTTTACTCTTTTAGTTAATACAGAACATATTAATTCAAGGGAATTAATACATATCGGTGATTCCAAAGCTGGCGACTATGCAGAACCTCAAAAACTCGGGGTCAAGGCAATTCAGATACCGAGATATACAAAAAATATTAAGTATCGTGGAGATGAGAACTATTCATCTCTGCGCATGAACTATCTTAATACTTTCATCAATAACGTTGTGCCCTGTACAAATGATCCATATTACAAATTTGGATTTGCTCAGTTTGGAAAAGTTTTGTGGGGCTATGCACATTGGATTCATGATGTAGCTAAAGAAAAAGGAATAACGAAGCTCTTTTTTCTTGCAAGAGATGGTTACATTATGAAAAAAGCCTATGATATATGTGTTGAGGACCATTCCATTGAAACAAAGTACCTTGAGGTTTCCAGGAGAAGTCTTCGAGGCCCAATCCTCTGGATGGATTATTCCTTTGAGACAATTCTGAATATGGTAGTTAATGCCAAGCTTGTTTCAATAGAATCTATCTTTGATGGTCTGGGAATGGATATTGATCGTTATCAAGAACAGCTGGACCAGTATGGTTTTCATAGGGACACGATATTTGACCGAAGAACTATTTTTTTGGATGAAAAATTAAAGCAGTTGCTTACAGATCTGACAACGGACATTATAGAAAATTCTAAAAAGGAGTATTCACTTCTGACTGAGTATTTGAAACAGGAAGGAGTTTTAGGCAAATTTGGCATTGTAGATATTGGCTATGCCGGAAGCATGCAGCGCTATCTGACGCAAACTCTGAATAAACTTGAGATCCAGCATCAGATCACAGGATTTTATCTTGGTGTCGCTGACTTCTATAAGAAAAATGAAGTGGACGGACTTGATCTGGATTTAAACGGCTATTTGTTTGACTTCAAACATAATCCACATGCTGTTGACTGTCGGAGTTCATTCGTGGGATTATTTGAAACCCTATTTTTGGAGCAGGGAGGCTCTGTTAAAAGATATAAGAGTGAAAATGGACGAGTAGTTGCAGAGAGATATCCATATGAATATTTCAAAGATGGGAAACCTACAGAGGACTATCTGAAAATCAAGGAAATCCAGCATGGAGCCATTGATTTTGTTTCTATAGCAGCTAGAGATTCATTACTGAGCAAATTTAAATATAAGCCGTCTGAGCTTTTTGCCGGGATTTATGAGACCGGAACAGATCCAAATTCGTATGATTTAAAACTCTTTGCTGATATGGAGTTTTACGATGAAGGTATCACACAAAGGCTGGCTGCGCCCAAGGGGATGACACATTACATATTACACAAAAACGAATTGAAAAATGATTTCCTTCAATGCCGATGGAAGACCGGATTTATGAAACGATTGTTGAAGGTGAATCTTCCGTATCAAAAGATGTATTTAGCGTTACAAAGGTTAAGATAAATGAACAAACCGAAACGAATATTAATAATAGGCTTAACAGAACGGATGGGTGGCGTTGAGACGTTTATCTATAACACAACTATCTTTTCTGATAAATCAAAGTATAAATACGATTACTTGGTACATGGATCGGATCATTGTGTATTTCAGAAGGAAATAGAAAAGTTCTACGACGATGGCGAGCAGCACTTTTTCTTTGTTCGGAAATATAAAGAGAATCCCATCGGATGTATTGCAGATCTAAAGAGATTCTATGCTGATAATGGACATAAGTATGATTATATTCATTTTCAGTCAGGATCGACAGCTGAGATTCTTTATGCCTATCCATTTTGTAAGAAATATGGAATTAAAGTAATTAGCCATAGCCATAATGGAAATGGGTATTCACCATGCATAAATAAAATATTTAGAACGGTTGTTAATCAAGTTACATACAAACGGTTGGCGTGTTCAAGGGTGGCGGCAGAATGGCTGTTTGGAATGAAAGAGGCTGACCATACTCAAATAGTTATCAATGGAATAGATACTAAACGATTCACGTTTAATCCGATTAATCGATCCATGGTACGGAATGAGTATGGGATTGGTAAGGAGCTGGTAATTGGACACGTTGGGCGTTTTTCTGAGCAAAAAAACCATCCGTTTATTCTGAAAATTTTTAAGGCAATATTGAAAATTAATCCAGAAGCCAAGCTAATGCTTGTGGGAACAGGTGAAGATGAGAATAGGATAAAAGATCTTGGTCAAGAAATGGGCATTAATAATTCAATTATATATACCGGAAAGCAGCCCCGGACAGAAGATTATTACAGTGCATTTGATGTCTTTTTAATGCCCTCTTTATACGAGGGGCTTCCTATTGTTGGCGTTGAAGCACAGTGTGAAGGATTGCCCTGCTATTTCTCAGATCAAATCGATAAGCAGATAATGATTACTGATAATGCGCGGATGCTTCCGCTAAATCTGAGTGCTGAAGTATGGGCAAAAAGAATATTAGAACAAGGAAGAGTCAATGTAAGATTATCAGCACCATCAGTAATTTCGCAAAAGGGATATTCTATCACAGGGACTGTGCAGGAACTGGAAAAAGTTTATGGGTTTTGAAATGGATAAAATAAGTGTCATTGTGCCAGTTTATAATGTTGAAAGATATCTTAGACGCTGCGTAGATAGTATTATTAATCAGACTTACAGGAATCTTCAGATTATTCTTGTTGACGATGGATCAAAAGATAGTAGCGGCAATATTTGTGATGCGTATGCGTCAAAAGATTCCAGAATAGAAGTGATTCATAAAGCTAATGGTGGTTTGGGAAGCGCACGAAATGCAGGTATTGAAAAAGCTATTGGAAAGTACTTAACGTTTGTAGATGGAGATGATTCAGTAGAAAGAAATCATATTGAGTCCTTATATTTATGTCTAAAAGAAAAAAATGCAGACACTTGTCTTGGCGGACATACCAAAGTACACAAGACAAGAAAAGAAAAACATATTAATGTTTGCGCTGGAAGAGAGTACGAGGGAGATGAAGTCAAGAATAATATTCTTGTTCGAATGCTCGGTAAACTTCCAAACGGATCTGATTATATTGAAATGTCCGTCTGCATGGTACTGTTCTCAACGGAAATTATTAAAAAATATGATTTGAAATTCCACTCGGAACGAGAATTTATAAGTGAGGATCTTATTTTTGATTTCGATTATTATCCATTAAGTTCGCGGACGGTAGTATCCACAGATGTCGGATATCATTATTATGATAATGAAGACTCTTTGACAACTAAATATAATCCTGAACGTTTTAACCAACAAAAGATAATGATTCAGGAAGTAATTAGGAGGGCAAAAAATTGTGGAATCTATTATATCGGTGAGCAAAGAATATTAAATACATTTTTATCTATTACAAGATACTGCATTAAACTAGAAGTAAAGCAAAACATTAATCAAAAAAATATCGTAAGAAAAAGAATAAATGAAATTTGCTTTGACCCTTATGTATGTCAATGCATGAACCGTTTTGACAGGAAATCAGTTGCTGTGAAGTCAAAGATAGTGAATAGTATGGTTTTTCATCATAATACTACTGCTCTAATATTGACTATGCAGCTTAAGAATAAATTTAATATATAGGATAAAATCGTGAAAATAAAGATAACTACATTTATATATATTTTAGTATGTTTTCTTTTAACTCCAATACCATACATTTCACAAACGGCAAATAATATATTTAGTCTTACATTGGAAATATTACTTGTTATTTGGCTGCTAAGTAGACCTGTAAAAAAACAAGTAATATATGAAAATGCAAGTATAATTCTATTCATGGTTGTGTCGGTTATATGTACATATATAAATGTTAAAACCGGAACAAGAACCATAAATGCCATAGTTACAGGATTGAAGTATGTTTTGATATTTATTATTACAGAACAAATATCAAATAAAACTAAATATCAATATGTTGCTAATATATTATTTACCTATTTTTCTCTATTAGCTATTATTGGTGATCTATGTGTCTTCTTTACAGGAGGGAAAGGTATAGGATCAAATGGCATATTAAATTTGTATCTGCTTGGCTCAAAATTTACATTATCATATATTCACATGTTTTTTCTCTCATTGTTTCTTAATCAGAATTACTTTATTAAAGATGTTAAAATTAAGAAGCGATTTTTTTGGATTCTTTTGCTATATACTTTAGCTTTAACTAGATTTATTTCTTGTGTAACTGGAACAATAGGTTGTTTAGTTATTGGTATAATAGTATTTTTCATTGGAAAAAGAGACAAAGTATGTGTATTTCTTTCTAAGCCAATTGTATTCGTATTTATATTTATAGGGTCAACATTTTTACTAGTTGGAACAAATGTATTATTGAGCAACAAATTCTTTTATAATATTTTTCAAACATATTCGCACACAACAAAACTGCTTTCTGGAAGACTGGATATGTACTACGTTGCAATCAATGCGATAAATAGACAACCAATATTTGGCTATGGGATTAATTCGACCATAGTAGAAGACGTATTGACATGGGGGAATGCTCAAAATGGATTATTAAAGATGCTTCTTGACTATGGTATTATTGGAACTGTTTTTTTCTTAGCGGTCTGCTTTCATTCTTTCAGTAGTTCAAATAAGAGTGATTATCGAACATCTTATCCCATTATGGCTTTTATTTACGGCATGGCTATTTGTTCTATGGTAGAAATTAACCTATCAGCATATTTTTTCTTGGGATTATCTTTACTTTGGAACAGTAAAATTAAAACAGACAAGGGGTTAACCCAATATGAATATTAATATTTTAACAATGCATAGGGTATATAACTACGGATCTTTTCTCCAGGCCTATGCATTAAAAAGGACCGTTGAAACACTTGGACATAAAGTTACTTTCATTGACCCTGAACCTGGATCCAAGACATGTAAACCAATTGTACCCTCAAAAAATAAACGCATTGATAAATACTGTATAAATAGATTGATATTTAAACAGAAAGAGAAAAAATTCGAAAGGATGTATGCTGATTCACTCAGAAAATATTTGGGCGTAACAAACCATCTTGTTTTTGACAAACCAGCAGATTTAACCATCATTGGAAGCGATGAGGTCTTTAATTTTAATCCATCTAACCCATGGGGAATTTCTCCTGATTTTTTTGGCGGTCTTCATAATTCTAGAGAAGTCATATCTTACGCAGCATCATGCGGATATTCTACGATTGACGACTTGTCATCCGAATGGAAACAAAAGATCAGATTATATCTAAATAATCTTAATAGTATTTCAGTGCGTGATAAAAACACTTTCGAGTTTGTCACTGGTATTACGAATAAAAAAGCTACGATTAATTTGGATCCAGTACTTATATATGACTTTCAAAATGATGTGCATTACAAAGAAAGTTCCAGCTTCAGATATAAAAATCGGTATATGATTATATATTCTTATAGAAATAGAATATCCGATGAGTACGAGATATTAGCGATTAAGAAATTTGCAAAAGATCATAATTTAAAAACGGTATGTCTAGGATCTTTTCAATATTGGGCTGATGATTATATCATTGTTGACCCATTTGAAGCTTTGCATTATTTTGACAATGCAGCATGTGTAGTCACAGATACATTTCATGGGACTGTAATTAGTAGTATCTTTCATAAAAAATTTGCTGTCATAATCAGAGATAGTAATAAGAATAAACTAGAGGATCTCGTAAAAAGATTGAATTTGAGTGAACATGTAGCTTCCAATGCTGAAATGATAGGAAATAGACTTGAGTATTGTGATGACTATAAAAAATTTGATTCCATAATCATGGAAAACAGAAATAAAACTATGGACTACCTTTCTGCTGCAGGTATATAAATTTCAAGGAATTGCATTATATGAATACGGATTCACGAAGAGATTATTTGTTAAAAAATACCATGCTTTTTACAATAGGTAATCTGGGCTCAAAATTCATCTCATTTTTTTTGATACCTCTTTATACTAATGCCTTAACAACAGGTCAATATGGTACAGTTGATCTTATTACTACGGTTAGTACAGTGGCAGTACCCATAATTACTTTGAATATTGGAGAATCAGTGATGCGGTTTGCACTTGATAAAAATGCAGACCATAAAATGATAACAAGATGTGGTATATACGTACTATTAGTAGGAAGCTTATTTGGTATTATTATTATTCCAATATGTAAAATATTTGGAAGCTTATCCGCTTATTCGATATTTACTTACTTTTATGTGATTTCATCAGCATTTAGTCAACTCTTTCTATGTGACTTGAGAGGAAAAGAACTGCTGTTACAATATTCTATTGGAAACATAATTAATACTTTACTTATTGCTGTTTTCAATGTCGTTTTACTTGTTGTTTTTTCTAGAGGTATTGAAGGATACCTAATGGCATATATTTTAGCCAACTTTATAACCGCATTGTATGCGATTGTTGTCGGAAAAAGCCTTTCTAAATCTCAAATTAGAAGAATAAATGTTCCATTACTTAAAGAGATGGTCAGATATTCAATTGTTTTGATTCCAAATTCATTTATGTGGTGGATCATGAATTCATCTGATCGCATAATGGTCACCGGGATGGTAGGAATAGCAGCAAACGGTATCTATGCTATCTCTTATAAATTGCCGACGCTTGTAATAACATTAACTCAGGTCTTTAATCAAGCGTGGGGATATTCTGCAATCAGAGAACAAAATGCTGTGGATGAGAGCGAGTATAATAATAAAGTGTTTAAAGCGTTGACAGGTTTTATTATGCTAGTAGGCATAGCTATTTTGACATTCTCGAAGCTGTTTCTAAGAATATATGTATCGGCTAATTACTTTACTGCATGGAAATACATACCTTTCTTAACCATAGGCTGTGTTTACTTGACATTAGGGACTTTTATAGCAACGAGTTATACGGTTCATAAAGATGGTTTTGGGTATTTATTTTCGGGTATATTTGGAGCTGCTTTTAATGTGACGTTAAATTTTATTCTGATACCAATCATACAAGTATATGGTGCTGCATTAGCTACTTGTATTAGCTACTTTCTGGTATTTTTATTCAGAATGGTACATACCAGAAAATATATTATATATAAAATCAATAACATTGAATTTATAGGAGGAACAGTAATTTTGCTATTGTCCTCATTTTGTACCTATATGAAAGGGCATGTGGCTTTTGGAGTACAGGTTATCTTACTAGTTACCGCAATTTTCTTATTTAAAGATTCATGGAAGCCTATTTTACTTAGTATTTTTAGAAAGGCCAAGCGATAAGCATTTATGCAGATAATAGGTGAAATTTATCAGTATACATAGAGCTGCGGCATGTATTGACATATGCCCAACAAACTTCATTGAGATTGTAGATTATCTTGATCATATGGACACAGAGATTAAAGCGATATCAATCGACTTTCTCAGAGAAAGATCAGATATTGTCTGACTATAAAAATATAGAGGGTGGTTCAAGAAAAAAGATGCCTATCAATATTAACCATATAAAAATCCAAATTGGACTTATATTTAAGTATAAAAATAAAATCGGGAGTAGAATTTATGAAGGTTTCAATTATCATACCATTATATAAATCGGAAAAATATATACGAAAGCTGGCTGATTCTATTTTAAACCAGACATATCGTGACTTAGAAGTTGTATTCATCGATGATGGATCCCCTGATCGCAGCGGAATCATCGCAGACGAGTATGCGAAAAAAGATAGTCGCTTTAAATCATTCCATCAGAAAAATGAAGGAACGTGCTCTGCCAGAAATAAAGGCTTGTTAGAAGCAACTGGGGAATACATCATGTTTGCCGATGGGGATGATTGGCTTGAATCCGATTGTGTAGAGTATCTTGTATCAATCCTTGAAGACAACAATGCTGATATGTCGATGACTGACAGTATATTTACTACCAGAGATCGTAAACAAAATGATACAGATAATGTTCGAATTTGGACTAATAAAGAAGCAGTCGCAGGTATTATTAATACATTCATTATTCCCGTCGGTCCATGGAACAAGCTCTACAAGGCGAATATTATAAAGGAAAATCATATCACATTTTCGGTTGCATGGTTTGGAGAAGGACTTTATTTCTCTGCTATGGTTGCTCAAGCATCACCACGTGTAGCTGTAGGACATAGAAAAGTTTATGATTATAGATTGAATAATCCTAATAGTGGGTGCACACAGCGAGAAGTGAAAAACGGAATTAGTTCATTAAATAATATCTTCTATATTAAAGATCAAATCAAATTGCAGTCGCCCGAAATAACAGAAGCATTTAATTGGCATATCTGGACTAACTATTTCAACTTACTCATGTACATTGTTGGGGCAAAGGAAGAAATGAAATATTATGAGGAATTGTTGAAAGCAAAAAAAGAATTAAAACGTTATGAGCCATTGGTTATAAAACACTCACACCTTTCTTCAAAGCAGAAGATTGGTATCGTTTTGAAATCTTATTTGCCAGTATATTTTGCAAAGCGTTCATTACAAAATGCTGAAAAAGCGTTTGCCAAGGATACAATGGAGTGATGAATGATGGGAATTAAAGGTGCAGTTTTATCTATTATAAGAGCAACAAGAGAAAAGAAAATCATTCCAGTTGAGAAGCCGGTATCAGAGCAGAAGCTACTCGCAGGGAAGGTGGCGTTGATCTCTGGTGGCAGCGGAGGTATTGGAATATCTATTGCAAAAGAATTACATGCGTGCGGATGCAAGGTGATTCTGGGTGGAACAAATACCGCGAAGCTGGAAAAATGTAAAAAACAGTTTCCTGATGGAGGTGTAGAGTCAGTTATCTTCAATCTATCTAACACAGATTCTATTGGCTCCACAATCAAAGAAGCAGAAACTAAGTTTGGTAGCATTGATATTTTTGTCAATTCTGCGGGAGTTCACAGTGAGAATGCTAATCTTTGGACAATGACACCGGGTGAGTATGACCGGGTTATGAACATCAATCTTAAAGGTGTATATTTCGCTTGTGTCGAAATGGCAAAATACTGGAAGGAAAAGCAGAGGAAAGGGCATATTCTTCTGATTTCTTCTTCCAGAGGATCAGAGCCTGCCTGGTCTCCATATGGCATTTCAAAATGGGGAATTAATGGCATGACAAAAGGGCTAGCAGAAATCCTGACGCCGGAAGGAATCATTGTAAATGCCATCGCTCCCGGGTCAACTGCCACACCGCTGCTTGGAATTCATGAGGGAGACAGCATTTATTCGTAAACGGTAAATATTAAGTGTCTTCTTGTCATGCCCTGATTTTGGGATAATCCCCTTAGACAATTCTTGAGGTTCTTAAGAACCTTAAGACAAAGGGGGAATCTTATGGGCGCCGAGTTATTGGTTACGAAAGTTCAACACAGATCCTGGATGACCATGGTCCAGCAGCAATCTTCAAGTGGGTTATCTGTTGCCGAATGGTGCAGCCAGAACCAGATCAGTACAAAGACTTTCTACTATAGAAGGAAACAGCTGAGAGCTGAAATCCTCCAGAGCAATACTCCAGTGTTTGCTGAGGTGAATTCAGCGGAGCCTGCGCTGCCAGGGTTCGAACAATCAAGTGACTTCCGAATGCAGCTCACCATTACTTTAAACGGAGTCACGATTGGTGTCTCAGAAGGAACATCCAGACAGCTTCTTACCGATGTCCTTCAGGTGATTCGCAATGCTTAAGGATGCAGTCGGTGTTTCAAAGATCTACATTGCCTGCGGCTACACCGACTTAAGACTTGGCATCGATGGACTTGCCTTCCTGATTCAGGAGAAGTTCCATCTTACTCCGACAGAGAAAGGAACCCTGTTCCTCTTTTGTGGAAGAAAGAGTGACCGGATCAAAGGGCTCTATTTCGAAGGAGATGGATTTCTCCTTCTTTATAAGCGGCTTGCTCCAGGATTCCGATACCAGTGGCCAAGGACTGTCGCCGAAGCTAAACAGCTGACACGGGAACAGTTCGCCGAGCTGATGAAGGGCTTTAATCCACTACAATCCGGACTGATCGGCGAGATCCATCCGAAGCGTATTGGATGAATTGTTTGTGCAATACGGAGAAATTTTTCTGTGTTCTGAGGCACTCCAATGGTACCCGGAATCGTTTTTCGAATCTCCTGTTAACAGCTCTGACGCTCAATGTATGACTGTATGTGAGCGTCCGGAAAAGCAGGAATGATCTTTGACAACTGTATATCACCTTCTTCTGATGCCGTCCTGCGATGTCTGGTCCGTAGGCATTATGACGACAGCCCCAGCGGCTGAAAGTGGCTGTTTATAAGGCTTTCAGGTATAATAAGTTCGTATTCGGAGGTCATCATGGATAAGAACTATACACCTGAAAAACTGAATGAGCTTTCCAAGGAAGCGCTCGTACTCATGGTTCTGTCCATGCAGGAGCAGCTTGCTTCTGTCAATGCAAAGCTGGACAAGCTGACCGAGCAGATCGCGATCGCCAACAACTATCGTTTTGGCAGGCACACGGAAAAGCTAAGTGAGCAGGAAGGCCAGGGATGGTTCGATGCGGACGGCAACATCTACTTTAATGAAGCCGAAGCAATCCATGATCAGAACCCGGATCCCGAAGAGCCTTCGATCGAGACCGTTGTCCGGATCAGAAAACCACGTCCAAAGGGAAAGAAAGAGGCTGATCTTAAAGGTATTCCGGTCATCCAGCTTCCTACGAATGACGTTCCGGAAGAAGTAAGGATCCGGGAATTCGGTTCTCTCGACAACTGCCGCCGGATGGATGATGAAGTCTATAAGAGACTGGTCTTCATACCCGCAGGCTGGAAAGTTGAGGAAACGCATGTCGCTGTCTATCGCAGCAAGACCGGTCTTCCGAAGTTTGTAAAAGGTGAAACACCTCCTTATCTGCTTCGCGGAAGCATTGTGAGCCCGTCATTGGAGTCAGCACTTATCAATGCCAAGTATGTCAACGCTGTCCCATTCAGAAGGGTTGAAAAAGACTTCGATAGAAACGGCGTGCATATCTCAGAGCAAAACATGGCATCCTGGACGATCAAGTGTACAGACCGGTACCTCTCGAGGCTTTACAGCTACCTGCGGAAACTACTCATCTCAGAGTATAAGGTCCTGCAGGCGGATGAAACGACCGTTGAAGTAACAAAAGACGGTCGGAAAGCAGGAGCCAAAAGTTACATGTGGATCTACCGGACCGGTCAGTATTATACTGACCATCCGATTGTCCTTTACGAATACCAGAAGACCAGAGGCAGCGATCATCCGCTGGAGTTCCTGAAAGGCTTCTCCGGATACCTGGTTTGCGATGGCTACGGCGGTTACAAAACACTGGACCGAAAGGTAAAAGACATAAAGATCGCCGAGTGCTGGGCGCATGCCCGAAGGAAGTTCTCCGATGCAGTCAAAGCAGCAGAGTCCAGGCAGGTAAAGCTCCCGGCAACCATCGCAAAAGATGCGATCCGCATGATAGCTGCTATCTATCATGCGGAAGGACTACTGCAGGACCTTAGCCCTGAAGAACGTCAGAAGGAACGTATGGATAAAGTACGTCCTCTTGTTGACGCTTTCTTTGCGTGGGTTCATAAGATATCAGAAGATAAGAGCATCCTGATGAGTGATAAGACCCAGGAAGGCCTCCAGTACTGCCTTAACCAGGAATCATATCTCCTGACGTTCCTTGAATGCGGAGAGATTCCGCTGGACAACAACCGCACGGAGGCCACAATCAGAGGTTTCACAGTCGGACGGAAAAACTGGATGATGTGTGACACCATCTCCGGAGCAAAATCCAGCGCCGTGATATACAGCTTAGTTGAAACGGCCAAGGCCAACAGCCTTAACCTGTATCAATACTTCGAGTATCTGCTCACCGAACTTCCAAAGCTTGGTGAGTTTCAATCCGATGAGGACGAAGCTGCCAGCATGGAGCGGCTGCTTCCCTGGTCGGAAGAATTACCAGAGATCTGTCGGAAAAAGAGTCGCTGAGAAGCGATCCTTTTTTCGGGCAGAAAAGCACTGATTATTTACCGTTTACATTTATTCAGAGGATAATAAACTCGGAAGAATGATTGTCCCAGATGAGATTGCCACATACGCGAAATTACTTGTTAGCGATGCAGGTGATATGCTCGCAGGCGAGACGATTCATATCTCTGGCGGCAGAGGAGTATGGGACATAAGGTGATTAGCATGCGACGGTGGGAATGTTAATACGATCTGGGCGAAGGTGCACAATCACATGGAAAAAAATACCTATATAAATACGGCAATAATAGATACAAATATTTTTATCAAAAACAATAGTGATTTCTTAGGAATTCGCTCATCTACATTACCTTTGTTTTTTGAGCAACTACGAAGTAAGGGCATCACTCTGCTACAATCCGATATTCTTGACCAAGAGGTAAAGAAGCATATAGAGGATTCCACTCTGGTGAGGCAAGTTTTGGAATTGAAGAAGAATTTGCGTGAGAATGAGAAATTGCTCAAGTACTACGAGATCAAGTCAAAACTACCAATAGATAAGATTAATATTGCACAGGATCTTTATAGCGCCTATAAGAATAATTACACTTCAGCAATCATGTTGCACTATGCGGATCCAAAGGAAGTATTTAATAGATATTTCTCATCTATGCCCCCGTTTAGTGAGACTGGGAAAAAGAAATATGAATTTCCAGATGCTTTTGTTCTGAGCTCAATAATATCATATCTGCAGGAACATAGCGAGAGTAGGTTGCTTTTGATTTCTGATGACAAAGATTGGGAAAATACAATCAAGGGATTTAATCAAATTGTCATTTGTAAAGGTATTGATGATGCCATGAAATTATTAGAACAAGACGAATCAATACTACCTATCAGATTCATTAATAAGATACTTGAAGCAAATGCGCAAGAGCTTAACCAAAGAGCTGAAGATGGATTTGCAGTAGAAGCCTTCGGAACCGAGAAATATGATTTTGAGGAAGGACCAGAAATAAACAATATATATAGTTCAGAAGTTAATTGTGATCCGGACATAGTAACGGCTTTAAAAATTACACATGATAAAATCATCATAAAGACTTTAGCGAGATGCCTAGTGGACGGTGAAGGAACAGTTTTTGATGAAGATCGGTCAGTATGGGACTCCGAAGATCGTGAGTGGGTTATATATGCATATACGCAAATCGGCTTTAAAAGGGCAATTGCAGAAACTGAGTGTGAGATTCAAATATCATATGACATGGACAAAATAGGAAACTTAAAATTTATAGATACGCTTGACGAAAAAGAGCTGTTACATTTGATGGAAAATGCCTCTAAAGTAGATTACTTAAAGCTGACCAACTTTGGAGACATAGAACTAGATTTAGATCCAAACTACATTGAGGCGGTTCCACTTGATGATGACGATATGGCTCATAAGGCATTACTGGAAGATAAAGGCTATCCATGCCTTACATTGCCAGACATAAAGAGAAGACATCGCTGTTGATTGCATATGGTGAATTCTCAGAGAAGATCATTTGGCAATTCCGGTGCATTGAATGCGCCTGTTGTGTCGATATGTGACCAGCTCAGTAAGATCGTTGTCCCGGGACGCGAATTCGACATCACAGACATTCCGTTCGATGTGATGGGGTATCTGATCGGGATTTTATTCGTATATGTAGCAAGACATGAGTGGCATAAGTTCAAACAGAGGTGATGGGTTTCACTCCTCTTCTCAATACCCGTATCTCTTCCGCATCTTGAACCCCCGGTAGCTGTTGCCATGCAGGGAGATAACAAGGCATTGATCGAAGAATCGATCCATGGCACTGCGTTCACCTGACAAAAGATGAGAATAAATATTTTACCTTAAGATAACGTATAATTAATTGCGCAAATTCTTTTAAAACCGAATAAAAAAATAGACATGACTAGTACCTTTGGGTAAAATTTTAAGTGCTCAAACAAAAAACTAACCGGAGGT